>DAGQ01000104.1 GCA_002498205.1 Euryarchaeota archaeon UBA596 | reverse complement strand
GACCATGGCCATTCTTCAACATTAGATTCTAAATCTAAGGGTCTTTCTAAACTACCAGTACCTAGTAATTCAAACTCTCCTTGAGCATCATCTACAAAAGAATTTGAATATATCTCAAATTGGGCTGAAAAGCCAGCCAATACGATAACAGAAAAGATAGTCAATGAAAACATTCCGACAACTAAAGAGCTTCGTAAAGGCTTGGAAAGAGGGTATGCCAATGCTGTTGAAATTACAGGACCAAATTTTCTAACTAAAAACCCAGATCTACCTATAATTCTTGCAACCGTAGGTGCGATACTTGTCAAAATCAAAACACCCGCCGCAACACTAAATAGCCCTAGAGGGATAAATGAATATCTAGTTTCTTCATAACCTCCCCTTACTGTGTCAATACTTTCAGGAACACTGGTCCACAAGAGTAAAGTAATTGCGCAAATAGTCATTAATAATTTAGGCAAAATTACATCTCTAGAAAAAGTAAAAGTGAAAATTTTGAATCTAGGTTTAACAATATAATTTAGTATGAATCCCAATATTGGAATAGACCCAAGAATTGTCAGATAACCCACCATCATCCAACTTGCATGTAAAAATTCACTATCAGAATCTAAAATGAATAATAAGAGTCCAAAGAATATTGAACCAGAGAATAAGGCTAAACTAACTAATAACCATAACCAAGAAAAATTAGATTTATTATTGCTTGGTAAATCTCTTAATGCTGCCACAACATTTAGTCTAGAGTTTCTCCAAGAAGTTATCCACAAGGTAATCCAGGTAATCATAAAACCTATAGAAAAACCAGCAATAAGACTTGAATATGACCAATAAAAAACAAAATCGCTGTTCAATGATGAAAAAGTAATCTTAAATCCTAAAGAGATTAAAAAGGCTACAAAAATTCCAACTAAAGCGCCAATTGCACTAGAAACGATAGATAACAAAGACCCCTCAAAAACAAACATTGCTCTCATTTCTGGACGCTGCATTCCAAGAGCACGTAACATACCCATCGAACTTTTTCTTTCTTCTGCCAACATTACAAAAATATTAATCACTAAAAGAATACCTGCAACAACTGTAAATGAACCAAAGACCAAAAAGAATCCTGCCACATTTTCTGAAGCGGATTCAGAGGATTCGATTATGGATCTTTTAACATCCCTTATTGAAACATCATACAAAGAAGCTTTGGCTTCATCATCCATCCAATCATTTAATTCATCCTCTAATTTAGTAAATTTAGTTTCATTACCTAAATCAAAACCTGTAATCACTATTGACGTCCTTTCACCAGATGTTGAACCTGCAATTTCCTCTGCATCAGTCATATTTAAGGATACAAAAAACAATTCATCATATCCTGGTTGTTCAAATAATTTGGGTAAATCACCAACGTCACCAGAATATGATAATTTCAAACCATCAGAAGTTCCAAATAAATAAGGTATAACTCCTAAAAATGATACGTTTTCATTTTCATCAACAGATAACATTGCATTTGACCAACCTGGAAAATCAAATTCTCCTTCTTTTGGTGGATTATAAACAAAATTAGACTCTCCCTCTACAGCCATCCCAACCAATGGGATTAAATTCAAATCATCAAGAGTCCTAATCAAGGGGATTCTTGCATTATACACTAAACCATTTGATGTTTTAGAGGTTGTAATTACGCCCTCTTTACCTAATAGTACTGCATGATTCATTTTTATACATGCTTTGTCAACAAAAGAGGGTTTATCGATTGCATTATTTGGAACAAGAACATTAGAAGGTACAAAAGAGGTTGAATTCCAAACATACAAGATTTGTTCATTTTCAATCCAAATCCCATCACATCCTGCTGCAACAATTGTACCATTAGGAATCCCCAAATCACTTAAATTAATATTTGAAATATTTGACATCAATTGTAGTTGTTCTGAAGTTGTAGAGGTTAAATCCCACATAACTCCACCCATTTTAATTAAACTATTC
Organism: Euryarchaeota archaeon UBA596; assembly: GCA_002498205.1. GTDB lineage: Archaea > Thermoplasmatota > Poseidoniia > Poseidoniales > Poseidoniaceae > MGIIa-I. The sequence goes on along the minus strand of DAGQ01000104.1, from coordinate 717 downwards.
TGGCCAATGAATAAATTACTCCAATCGCATTGAATAATTTGTTCATTTAATTCGATTAAATCTTTTTGAGATAACCTACATGTTTTAGAGCCAAATAAATCATATGCTCTGACTAGTATATCTTCTTGATCTGAGATCATTTCTAATTTAAATAATTCATTATCCCATTCTCCTCGATCCAAAGTTAATTTTGTCCAATTATCATCCCTAATCCAAAGTTCAATCAATGTATTTTCATTAGTCAATCTTGCAGCTAACAAATCTTCAGCGTCTAAGAATTCAATTGATTTTACCTCACTTGTGCCATCACTACTACTTTCCATGTCAATAAATTCAGAACTTCCATCAAGATTCATCTTTGTAATTCCACTAGAATGTGCAATGAAAGAAGTTGTTGAATTATATGATTCAAAATCGTTGAAAATCATACCCTCTGGAAAAGTAAATTGCGTCCATTTCCTATCTGAGGAATTATAAATAGACACACCTAATGATGAAGAATACCATTCAAGTTCTTGGTCAATGTATAAAGAATCAACATCAGAACCTAAGATTCCTACAATGTCATCTGCACGGTATCTAACTTGAAATAATTGAGATTGTAGTGTTTTATAAACACTAGAATTAGATGCGGTATTTTCAATGATTTCTTCAATTTCTTCAATCATTTCAACTGATAACCTAGCATCACCTGATTGTAATGAAACACTCATTGCC
>DAGQ01000094.1 GCA_002498205.1 Euryarchaeota archaeon UBA596 | reverse complement strand
CCTGTACAAATAATAATTGCATGAGATTCAAAAACTTCATTTTCAACTGTAACTTTGAATGGCCTAGATGAAAAATCAACCGATGCTACATTTTTATCAATTACTTCACAACCAAATCTTTCTGCCTGTTCTCTAAGATGCATCATCATTTCTGGACCTGTAATCCCTTGGGGATATCCAGGGAAATTTTCAACATCACTTGTCAACATTAGCTGTCCGCCTGAAGCATAACCTGAGAACATTAAGGGTTCTAACATTGCTCTAGCAGTATAAAGTCCTGCAGTATAACCTGCAGGGCCACTTCCTATAATTATCACATTTCTTATATCACTCATTTTTTTCACTTCCATTCATTAATATCTTTAATCAAGTGTGAAACTGCTAAAACTGCATTTTTTGCATGCATTTCTAATCTTTCTTCAATTTGTTCGGGGGTGGCTCCCGGGCCTATGATTCCAATTCCTACGGGCTTTCCATCAGTTCCTGTTTGAAATTTAATTAAGTCATTAATTACAGTTTGACCTATTACTTTGCCATGTTTTGTTTTACCCTTTTCAATAATTCCTAATACTACAAAACCATCTACATTATTGGAATTAACTTTTCTTATTCCATATGGTATTTCTAAAACACCAGGTAACCAATATATGTTTTCTACTGTAATATTTTCTTCCTCTGCGGCTTTTTTAGCAACGTCTAACATTTTTTCAATTTGTGGCTTGTGGTACGATGTACAAACAATATCTATATTTTTCATTTTAATTACCTTTCTTTCTATTTATTGAATCTACGATTGCCTTGGTGTTGGCCTCTATCTCGAAGTTTACGAAGTCCCCCTCCTTTTTGAACCCAAAGGTTGTTCGACGTAATGTTTCGGGAATCAAACAAACATTGAATCCATCATTGAATACTTCAGCAATTGTAAGACTACAACCATCTAATGCAATGTAACCCTTTTCAATGATGTATGGCATATAATTTGATGGAATTTTTAATTTGACAATGTGATTATTTTCTGGAGTGTTTATTTTTATTATTTCAGCCATATGATCGATATGCCCTGAAACATTATGGCCACCAATTTCATCTCCATATTTCATTGCTCTCTCAATGTTAATCATATCACCAATTTCAACTTTTGATAAAGTAGTTCTACTCAATGTTTCATCAATGATATCAAAACTAGCCGTATGTTCACTAAATTCTACAACAGTTAGGCAAACACCATCTAGTGAGATACTAGCACCTTGAGATATATTTTCTTCAGTCCCTTCAGGTAATCTAATTCTGATATGTCTAAGTTTATTTTTATCTTCAATATGTTCAACAATTCCAAGTCCTGCTACAATCCCTGAAAACATTTCACTCATCCTTTTTTACTACATTCCACAAATCAATAATTTTACTGACAATTTTTCTTGTCCCGTCTAAATCACCCTCTAAACCTTCAACTCTTTTTACATCTATATGGGAAAGATTACGAGCATCTAATTCTTTTCTAATCCATTCTTCAGCATGTTCTTGGTCATATCCTAATGCAATTATATCCGGTTTAACATCAACTAAAATTTCAAACATTGAGATTCCAGGTGGATTTCCAATATATACATAATCTACGGGTTTAAGACCCTCAACCATTCTTTTACGCATGTCTTGTAAAGTTATAGGTTCATGTTTTCTTTGTCTAACTGTGTCATCATGAGCCACAATTACTACTAATTCATCACCTAAGAATTTGGCTTGTTCAAGATAGTGTAAATGACCTGCATGTAAAAGATCAAAAACACCTACTGCAAGGACTCTTTTCAATTCCTCATCTCCTTTCATTGAACATTTTTTTAATTTCATCACCAGTTAAAAATAGTATATCTCTTTTCTCTGCCCACTTCTTGGCATCATCTACACTAAGTGCTGCATCTCCATTTGGTTGAAGCATTTCAGCACCGATGACTACTGGAGATACATCTGCTAAACGAGCTAATGCCACGGCTAACTCTGTATGACCTTCTCTCGTTTCTAGTCCACCTTTTTGTTCCAGACAAACAGGTATGTGACCAGGAGTTCTGAACTCCATACCTAATTTTGACATTGCAGTTTCCTTATCACAATTTATTTTCAATAACTCTTTACTTAATTCTGCAAACCTTTTTGTTGTTAAGCATCTATCTGTATCAGTAATTCCTGTGTATGTATTTCTATGATTAATGGAGAGTGTGAATGCTGACTTACTATCGTATTGTAAATCATTAGTGCTTAATTCTTTCAAGACTGGATATGAATCATTTAAGATTGGTTCATCAAATAAATCTTGTAAATATGGTAATCCAAACATTTCGCCAATTTCTGAACCTACAGCCAAGAAAAGTAATCCTCCACACTCTTTTCTTAGTTGTCTAATATTTACTTCAGTGATTTTTTCTCCCGAGAATAATAAATCGGTTTCACCTTCTCTAAATTCAGAATCGAAAACACACACGGGAAGTCCATTTGCAAACGCTTTAATAGCGTTATTTATCCTATCAGCCATATTTAGAATGCCCCCTAAAAATGCCCCATCTTTTCGTTATGTTAATCTTTTGTACGTGTTAAAATTTCAAAATTTCCTAGATTCATTATTATAATGCGGTGTCTTGCCAATATTTGAATGGCATATAAATCGATGGAAATAAGAAATCTATTTTTGGTTACAATGATTGTAACAATGATGTTCTTGACCAGTACTGTTGTTCAATCACAAGGTAATAATGCACCAATTCAAAATATTGATGATGAATTACCATTAGTTAAATTTAGAGATATTTCAAACCAATCGGGATTAGGAGTTAATCTTGAAAATTGGGAACAAGATAAAACAGACGTAGAATCTTTTACTCCGGGTGTTTCTTGGGGTGATTATGATAATGATGGATGGATTGATATTTTTATTACAGCAAATTATGATCCTAGTGATCTTAATTCAACCGCTAAGCCCCATTTGATGCATAATAATGGAGATGGAACCTTTAGTGATGTTACAGAAGAGGCTGGTTTGGCATATGAAAGCCAATCCCAAGCAGGAGTTTGGGGCGATTACGATAATGATGGAGATTTAGATATTTACATTAGTGAATTTGGTACTGGTTTTGCAGCACACAGTGTTACAGTTCCACAAGAATATATTGATAGAATTCAAGAAAATGAAAATGCAACAGAAGGTGAAAGATGGGATGTTGGTCGTGCAAATAAATTATTTCAAAATAATGGGGATGGAACCTTTAGTGATGTTACAGAGTTTGCAAATGTAGGAAATGCAGGACATAGTACAGTTTCACAATGGGTTGATTATGATTTAGATGGTGACTTGGATTTATATTCTCTTAACTGGGGTATTTACATTGATAAGATCAATACTGCATATACTGAAACTAACGTTTTATATCAAAATAACGGGAATGGGACATTTACTGATGTAACTAGAGATGCAGAATTATTTGGAGGCTTAGTTGAAGGATTAGGGCCAGAACCAGGAACTTTTGAAAGATCCGAACTTGGAAGAGCAGATATTACGGCGTCAGGATTATCTTCAGGAGCTCAAATTCTACATGATTCTCCATATGGAACCGGAATGAGTTGGGCTGCATTGTGGTTTGATCATAATTTAGATGGGTATCCAGATGTGTTTATTGCTAATGATTTCGGAATTTCTCCATTGTATATCAATGAGGGAGATGGTACATTTAAGATGCACACTATAGAAGCGGGATTAGATTTACCTGGAACAGGAATGGGTGTTGATGCTGGAGATTATGATCAGGATGGAGATTTAGATTTATGTCAA
>DAGQ01000119.1:2968-3165 GCA_002498205.1 Euryarchaeota archaeon UBA596 | reverse complement strand
TAAGCATCTATACTGAGAAATAGTTTAGCATCATTACTGTCGTTTGAATTATCTAAACTACCATCTAATATCCCGTTATTTCCATAATTCCAGGAGTCTGAAGATAAATTATAGCTTATATTAGCACCATAACTTTGATTTGAATCACTAATGTCAAATAATTCAGGATTTTTGAATTTATAATAAGTAGCTAAAAT
>DAGQ01000119.1:0-2587 GCA_002498205.1 Euryarchaeota archaeon UBA596 | reverse complement strand
ATTTAATTCATATTGAGATTGCCACGGTACTGACCATGGCCGATCATCGTTATCAAATCTGTGAATTTCTTCTGAATCTTGCATTAAGTAAATTATTACTGGAACACTATTTCTATTGTTCTGCTTATCAATTAGATTAATCCAACCCATATCAAACTTTAGAGCAACGTCATTCAGTGGATTAATATCATTAATATCCTCATATCCGTCGTTATCGTCGTCATTGTCTTCGTTATTACCAATGCCATCTGAGTCATTGTCATAATATTCTTCGCTATTTTTTGGAAAAACATCAATTGTATCATTATATCCATCACCGTCATCATCATGATCTTCATTATCTCCAATTCCATCTTTGTCTGTATCTTCCCATTCATCAGGATTATTAGGAAATTCATCGATATCATTTGGTATTCCATCTAAGTCACTATCATGCAAGTACTGAGCCAGTAAAAGTCCAATTAGAGCAGAAACTGCGATTAGTATAGGTAAATTCTTTTTTATCATGACCTCATAAACCTAATAATTCGGGTAATTCTTCCATTTTCTTGAATGGTATTGCACCAGCCTCTTCCAAGTCTTCTTTAGAAAAAAGATTGTTAATAATTCCATAAACTCTAATATTTGCATTCACTGCAGCAGTAACCCCAGTTACACTGTCCTCAATGACTACGCATTCATCAGGATTAAATCCCATTTTTTTTGCAGTATATAGGAAAAGATCTGGTGCAGGTTTAGGTACACTCACCTCAGATGCAGTGAAAATATTATCTCCAAAAAAATCATACAAGTTAGTCAATCTCAATGAGTGCCTGACGTGAGTGGGTTCTCCATTTGAAGCTACACAAATAGGGATTTCTATTTTTTCTAAAATTTCTTTTACACCTTTAACAGGTCTAAGTTTTGATTCCCAAGAATCACTCACCATTTGGACTAATCTAGGCAACCAATTATCGGGCAATTCTTTTCCCGACAATTCTTTCATTTTGTAAACAACTCCATCAAGTGTCTTTCCTCCAAATGTTGCACTAGCTTCATCTCCAGTCATCTCTATTCCAAGTTCGCCAGCCATTTCAGCAATTACTTGATTAGTAATACCCTCACTGTCTACTAAAGTTCCATCACAATCAAATATAATACATTTAGTTGTCATTAGTAGCTCCTCAAATCTTCAGATTTCATTATTTCTCTAAGAAATGAAGTAGCATATGTACCTTTATGTAGCCAAAATTCGAAGTAAGGATTTCCATTTTTCCTTATTCTATATTCTAAATCATTTATTTTCTGACTTAATGGCCTATACATACCTAGAGATGATAATTGTGGTATTTCTTCAATCATGAAATCTTCAAACTGTATTTTTTCTTCTTTCATAATAAGTTGCTCTAGCTCACCTTGCGTTCCCTTCGTAAAATTACTTTGCGCCCCTGGCAATAACCCAACAACCCAAGCTTTCCCCTCTAAACACCTCTTTGTTAGTTTCTTAAAATTATTCTTCGTTACTTCGATAACACGCCTTTGATCTGGTCCTCCATAATTATCTACAGGAACAATATTATCACCTACCAATGGAGTGCTAATGCTAATCCCTTGTTTTATTCTAAGATCTAAAACTCTGTTAAAAATTAGGCTTTGATATCCATGAACTAGCATCTTTGCTAAGTTTTCAGGGAGCTGATTTATTGCTCCAACATAGTCGTTCTTATTTCGACTCAAATGTCCAAGAAGTTGTCTCTCAAATAGAAGATGAGGTGAATATCTTCCTATTGCTTCTTTCCAATTTTTTGTCTTTATTAGAAATTGCCTTCCTTCATGTCCAGATGTATTTTCATCACCAATTGTTAGATAATCCCAAACAGCTTCTTTGTAATTCCCTTCTACAATTTTCTTACCAACCAAATGCGTTATTGATCTCATTACACCAAATCGTTGTATTCCAAAATAGTTTGGAAAAAACTGATCCAATTCGTTAATTATTTTATCAATGTTCCCCAAATTTTTAGCTTCACTAATTTCAATCTTAAATTTGTTTCCAACTAGATTTCCTAAGCGTATTGGTTTGGTACTCATATGTTTGAATTCTATTTCGACATTATCTAAATTTAAACCTTCGATTTTTTCTTGATTACATTTTAGAGACATATATTGAGAAGTTAGTGCCCGTTTGTCTTTTGTCCCTGCAAAACTAATTGCTCTCTCACCGATGTTTAGTTTCCTTGATAATTCTTTAACAAGCACATGAGTGTCCCAATTTTTTGAGGTTATTTTGACAATAGCATGTTTTCCTTCATTGCTTTCCTTTGCCCAAATCCAGTGTGCTTCTCTACCAGATTGCATAAGTTCATCCACAGCGAAATGCTCGGGCGTTTTCCTAAGCTTCCCAGATGTTCCATTGGATTTAGATAGATATTGCTCTTTCCCTATATCCGGCCTAACCGGTGGAATCATAAAATTAAGCTAATTTATCTCTAATAGTTTTGATATCAGAGATGATTGTTTCAACTGCTTTTAAGATTGCTTTTTTTGGAGCCCCTTTCTTAGTTCTAACGTAGAATTTTGGACTGTCTAGAACAATATGCCCCATATA
>DAGQ01000123.1:4047-4389 GCA_002498205.1 Euryarchaeota archaeon UBA596 | reverse complement strand
ACTTGCAATTTTAATGTTTAGATCTGGAAGAGCTGTTTGCACTGGTGGAAAAAATGAAGAAAATATCCATGAAGGAATTAAACGTATGATTGGTGATCTACGTGGAGCTGGAATAAAAACATGGGATACCTCCGATGTTGAAATTGAAGTTCAAAACATGGTTGCTACATATGCACTTCACTATCCTGAAGATTATGAAGGAAAAGCAAGAATGGATGATCATACACTTAAAATCAAAGAAGGCGACCCATTAATGGGATTACCTAGAAAATTAAATTTAAACAATTTAACATTCCATCTTCCTTTTGATAAGGTAGAATATGAACCAGAACAATTCCCAGG
>DAGQ01000123.1:1278-3745 GCA_002498205.1 Euryarchaeota archaeon UBA596 | reverse complement strand
GAATATGAACCAGAACAATTCCCAGGACTAATTTACAGATTAGATTATCCAAAAGTAGTTTGTCTAATTTTTGGTAGTGGAAAAATGGTAATTACTGGTGCACGTCACAAGGATGAAATCCTTGATGCTGTACAAATCATACAAGATGAATTAGCTGATTTACTATAAAATTAGTTAATTTAGTCAGCCGTTTGATTCATAGACAAAGACTTGTCTGCGTCAAGCATGGGCATTACAATTGCTAGGTCTTTGAAAATACCTGTTGCGGCCGGAATAATGGTTTTACTATTATTCATAGGAAGTTTATCTCCTGTATTGATTACAGAATTAAAAGAGAGTAAATCTAGTTACTACAACATTAAAAGTTCATCAAGTAATTTAGTTGATGTTCCCGTATGGTTGGTAAATGACGAATGGATTTATGAAACTGAAATTGATGTTTCTCCTGCATTAGTTGGAACAGATTTAGATGACCCAGGAGTAAATATCCAAGCCCTAGAAGGCGATACATCACTAGTTGTTACCGATATTCGATTAGAAGAACTTGATGGAATTAAAACTCTAATTTATGTTCTTACAGGGGGAGGTTATTACGAAGGTGATATATTCATCCCTTCAGATGTTGCCGCGCCTTTAATCGAGGGTGTTCCATCATTTTTAGTACCTAACATTGATGGTACTCTAGCCGGTGATCTTCAAATTGAAAGACATGTAAGAGTAAGTGATTTAGCAATAATTTATCAATCTCAAACAATAGATGTAAATGTGCTGGGCATTCCGATTTTAGGCACTTATGCTGTAGGTTTAATCACGCTTGAACAATCATATTCCCCACCTATTGAACAATATGACTTCCCTGTGGAGGTAGGAAATAATTGGTTAATGAATCATACAGAATCAACAGTATGGTCTGGACAAAGTAGTACTTTTCCAATTCCGCCCCCCCCACCGCCATATACTCATGAAGATAAATTTGAAGTGACTCAGTCTGGTGATCCAAATGTCCCATATGGATGTACTAACAGTGTAAGAGTTCAACAAGTCAATCTTACATCTGGACTTGAAAAAGGTTTCAATTGGTATTGTGAAGATGCAAGGAATTTTGCCTGGTCAAATGAAATAATCTTGCTTGGAATGATTCAAGATTTAAAATTAAAAAGCTACAATGAACAAGCAAGACCTGGGAATAGTTTAAGTTTAGATTGGCCATTCAAAGCTTATCCTCCAGGATTTGATGTTGATGTTGAAATTAATTCTAATACTAATCCTGTTTTTGGGCAGTTCAGATTTGAAGCAGATGGGATCGAAGAAGATTTCACAATTAATGGACCAAGTGCAAATACAAACTTTATCGTAAATGAAACTCATGATAACTCGGATACTACTTACGATGTAGGAACTCATGGATTAATTGCTTGGGATGGTTATCAAGGCCTTGGAGTAAAGACTCTAATCATTGATCCTAATGCTGAGGGTATTGATTTAGTTGCTAGGTCTTCAGGCATAGTTATTGAAAGAACTAGAGGTGAAGATACAATCGTATTAACGAGTGTAACTGGATTTAGTGCACAAAGAGGTGATACCCTATCATTAAGCTTCCCAGTTCAAAATAGAGGTATTTCACCAAGTATCCCAACAACTATGGAGATTAACGGACCTGGCGGTTCTAATTCATTTAACATTAATACATTAAATGCATATGATGAACAGAGAATCACTCTTGATTGGGATGTTCCTAATGATCAATCATTTGGTTTTGTATCATTTGGATTCATAGTAGACCCTAGTGACCTAAACACAGAAGTTGATGAATCAAACAATGCTGGCGCTACTCCACAAATTAGAATTGGTGCATCTCCTATTTCGCTTTACGATCTTCCTTTACCATCTTATACTTTTGAAAATTATACAATAGATGGTAGCCAAAGTAATGATCCAGATGGAGGAACTGTAACTTGTGAATTCGATATAGAAACAGCGGATGGTGCTGGAAACATATGGCATCAAATGAGGTATAGTGAGGATTGTATCTTGACGTATTATTGGAGAGATGATGGAAATTATGTAGTTAACATGACAGTAATTGATGATGAAGGAGATAGAACTACGGTACAAATAATAGCTGTAATTCTTAATCAAGCACCGTACATAAATTTAATATCTAATATTGATGAAATTAAAGTGGGAGAATCTGTTACAATAAATGCAGACAATAGTGGCGACATAGATACGATACTTCCGCCAGATGTTGCAGAAGTTGACATTGTCTGGGATTATGATGGTGATGGAAATTTTGATTCATGTGAACAAGGCGCATTTAAATTCAATTGCACATTAACTCCAGAAATTGAAGGGGATTGGACAATTACTGCTACTGTAACTGATGATGATGGAGCAATAACCACATCTAGTATTGTAATAAAAGTACTAAATATCCCTCCTGAAATTACAAACATACTTGCAAAAA
>DAGQ01000123.1:0-899 GCA_002498205.1 Euryarchaeota archaeon UBA596 | reverse complement strand
ATTAATGAAGATGAGGAAGTTAATCTTCATGCAATGGCATTTGATTCTCCAAATGATATTGAAGATTTATCTTGGACGTGGAGTTCCATAAATATGGGAGATAATTCAGTTGCATGGCAATTACAAGATTCTGGAAGTTCTTCAGAAATTGATGTCTCGTGGGAAAAATCAGGAGAATACACTATTTCTCTTGATGTTGTTGATGATAATTCAGTTAGAAGTCCTGAAGAAGTTAGATGGATTAAAGTGAATAATATTGAACCAACGATTGAAATTACTTCAACAATTTCTACAGTAGGTGAAGGTATGCCGATTACTTTAACTGGTGAAGCAAGTGATTCTCCAAGCGATATTGATTCATTGATTACTTGCTGGGACATTGATCCTTCTGTAAATTCAAATGACAATGGTTCAGCAAGCGATGATTGTGATTATGAAGGAATTGAAATGATGCATTCTTGGGGGAAATCAGGAATATATACCGTAATATTCCATGTTGTTGACGATGATGGTGCTAGAACCATAGAACAATTGGAAATTGAAGTAACAAATCAACCTGCAAGAGCGATAATCAAAACTAATTCCGAATCAGTCTATATTGGTGAAGAAGTTTTCCTAGATGGAAGTAAATCAACAGATTCACCGGAAGATAAAGAAAATTTAAATTATTTATGGGATAAAGACATTAATCAAGATAGTAATGGAGATGGAATCAAAGATAATGATATTGATTTCCAAGGTGCTAATTTCACACCTGAGTTTCTAAGTGAAGGGCTTTATATCGTCCAACTAACCGTAAAAGATGAAGAAGGTTGTCCTGCGGGTGAAACAAGATGTGTAGCACAGATTACAATTGAAGTAAAGGCAAGACCTGGTGGACCAATTGGTGGAGTAGTAGC
>DAGQ01000013.1 GCA_002498205.1 Euryarchaeota archaeon UBA596 | reverse complement strand
TTACCAAAACCGATTCCAGGATCAAGTATTATTAGATTAGACGGGAATCCACTTTTTATTAATTCATCAGCTTTTGAAAATAAATACTGCGATACATCCCCTAAGCAATCATCATAGTAAGGAGATACTTGCATATTTATTGGTTTCTTCTGCATATGCATTATACACACTGGAATATTTTCTGATAAAACTAATTCGAACATTTCTTCATCTCTTAAACCAGATACATCATTTATCATCAAAGCACCTGCATCTATGGCCTCCTTGGCAACTTCTGCTTTTTGGGTATCGATAGAGATGAGTCCATCTGGGTTTAAAATTTTAAGTTTTTTAATAACTGGAATTACACGGTTTAGTTCTTCATCCACAGATACATCTTCAGAACCTGGCCTAGTTGACTCTCCCCCAATATCAATCCAATCTGCACCTAAATCCCACATATCTAAAGCGGAATTAATAGCTTTTTCAGAATCAAACCGAGAACCAGCGTAAAAAGAATCTGGAGTCACATTTACAACTCCCATAAGTTTTGGTCTACCTAAAGCATCCTTACGGATGAAACCTGCAAGTTCATCCAAAGGTGGCCGCATCGGCTCAGAAGGTTCAGAACTCGCCATGTAGCAGCGCTACGCTTGCGAGTCTTTATCAGTTAGCAAAACAGCGCCTGTATAATGGATGAGCAACTTACTAGTATTCCTGAACTTGAAAAATCATCTGAAAAATCAAGTTCATCTGAAGGTGGAGGAATAGATCCATGGCAATTAGCAGATGCAATTTTAGAAAGAATGGATGTGACTGACAGCCAAACCATCGATGAAATGATACACAAAAGAGCGGTATTATCTGGAACAATTATCGGTGGGCTTCTATTGTTTTGGTGGCTTGTTTTTGTAAAATTTGATTCTGCGTCATTTAATGAACCTGAATTAGTTTTACAACTTAATTACGAAGTCATTTCTGCTCTACTACCATTCCTAGTTTTTGCTGGTTCTGTTCTTAACATGATGAGTAGGGAATTAGGAAGACCAGGACCTGGAACAGTTGCAGGGTTTTTATTATTGATTTCTGTATATTTTGTAATTGAACCGTTAGGTATGTTTTTATTTAATCAAACAGATGCTGAAATGGGAACTGTCATTTGGCTATGTTCTAGATTAGCAATAATTGGAACTGGTGTATATATTGGATCAAAGATGCTAATGGAGGCCTTTCTTCTTTCTTGGGTAAAAAGATTTTTAGAAATGCATGAAGCAAGTATTTCTAAAGAAGACCAAGTTAGTTCTGAAGAATTAATGGCTGAAGAACTCATTTCTACGTAAATAAAAAAGGTGATTTAATGCCAAATCATCCTAACCCAATCACAGTAATTAGACTTGGATATAGGGTAGGTAGAGACCCCAGAATAAATACACACCTAGGTCTTGTTTCTAGGGCATTGGGTGCTGATGAATTCCTAGTATCTGGGGATAAAAATAACAAAATGTTTGAAACAATTGAACAAGTAACCAAAACATTTGGCGGGACATTCAAAACAAATCATTTAGATGCCCCGCTTAAATGGATTCGAAAATATAAGTCCGAAGAAATTGAAGGAGGTTTTAATGGAACTGTTGTACACTTAACAATGTACGGAGAAGATTATAGGAAAGTTGTAAATGACATCCCAAAAAATAAGCCATTAGCTATTATTGTAGGTGGTGCAAAAGTACCTGCATCAATCTATAGAATGTCTGATTACAATGTATCTGTAGGGAATCAACCCCACAGTGAAGTCGCTGCGCTTGCACTATTCTTAGACAAGCTACAAAATGGAAATTCAATTGATCAAAAATTCTCAAACCCAAAACTAGAAATCATTCCAGATTTAGAAAGAAAAAACGTAATAGACCATAGTAAAGAAGAAGAAGAATAATTTGAAAATTATTAATTTTCATCCTCAATGCTTATTGAGCCTATTCAACGACAGTGGCTGATGTCGGCGTCAAGGGGTAGGGCAGGTGGGTTTAATCCGGGGCTTGGACAACCTGGTGTAAAAAACCCAATTAGTTTCCAAGACGCTTCTGATAAATTAGTTAATGCTGTAAATAACAACGATTCTTTACCAATTGCAGCAAGTGGACCTGGAATTTTACTTTTAGCAGATGGAAGTAGGTTTGAGGGTGAATTATTTGGTTCTGAAGGAATTGCTCAAGGCGAATTAGTTTTTACTACTGGCATGGCTGGATATCAGGAAAGTTTAACGGATCCTTCATTTGCTGGTCAAGTATTAACATTTACATACCCATTAATTGGAAACTATGGAATTCATGCATCTTCATCTGAAAGTTCTTCAGTATGGCCAAGAGCATTGATATGTAGAGAATTAATTGTTCACCCAGACCACAGAAATTCAATTGGAAATGTAGATGAATTTTTAAGAACTCACGGAGTTCCAGGATTAAAAAAAGTAGACACAAGAGCAATTACCAAAAAAGTGAGAGAATATGGCACTTTATTATGTGTAATGGGACCTCTAGAAAAAGAAGAGGAGTTGAAAGAATTATTGGAAGAAATTGAAGACCCATCAATAGATGACTTAATTGAAACCGTTTGTATTTCCAAGCCAGTTATAGTTAATGAAGGTGCTTTAGACGAGAATGGAAATAAATTACCAAGACTAGGAGTTTTAGATTGTGGAATTAAATATAACATCATCAATGAATTATCAAAAAGATTTGAAGTTTTATGGTGCCCCCCAGACATTAAGTTTGAAGATTTAATAAATAAATGGAATATTTCAGCACTCTTTTGTTCAAATGGCCCTGGAGACCCCGCACAAGAAGGAAGAGCCACATTAGCAAGGAAAACCTTGGCTAAAGGGATTAAATCAGGCATCCCGACAATGGGAATTTGTCTAGGACATCAATTACTAGGCCTAGCAGCTGGACTTGAAACATACAAGATGCTTTATGGACACAGAGGTGCGAATCAACCAGTAATTGACATTAATACAGGCAAAGTAAGTATCACCTCACAAAATCATGGATTTGCTGTTGCTGATCCTGAAAAGGGAAGATTAGCTGAGCATCCATCAAAAGTAAATTCGGGTAGAAAGGAAAATTTAATTGATTCAAAAGTAAAAGTTTCCCACATTAATGCTAATGACAATACTGTCGAAGGTTTAGAAGTAATAGGAAAACCTGCATTTAGTGTTCAATACCATCCAGAAGCGTGCCCTGGACCGAATGATGCATCAAAATTATTTGATCAATTTGAAAATATAGTTAGAGGTGAACTTAATGCCAAGAAGAAATGACATTCATAGAATCCTTTTACTTGGGAGTGGCCCAATTAGAATAGGACAAGCAGCAGAATTTGATTTTAGTGGATCTCAAGCATGTAGGGCACTTAGAGAAGATGGTTTTGAAGTTATTTTAGTAAATTCTAATCCTGCAACGATTCAAAATGATCCTGAAATGGCAGATGTTGTTTATATCGAACCACTACTTCCCGAAGTTGTTAAAAAAATTATTGAAATTGAAAGACCTGATGCTTTATTGGCTGGAATGGGCGGTCAAACTGCATTGAATATTGCCACAGAATTAGCAAATGAAGGAGTCTTAGAGAAATTCAATGTAGAATTAATTGGATCTGATTTAAATGCAATTGAGAAAGCAGAAGATAGGGCATTATTCAAAGAGATATGCGAATCTATAGATTTGCCAGTACCTAAAGCAATCGCTTGTAATTCAATAGAAGAAGTTATTCAAGCATCTGAAGAATTGAATACTTGGCCATTATTAATTAGACCTGCATTTACGTTAGGAGGACTTGGAGGAGGAACCGTAAATAACATTGGCGAACTAGTCGAAGTTTCATCACTAGGTTTACGAAATAGCAGAATAAACCAAGTATTAATTGAAGAATCAATATTAGGTTGGCAAGAACATGAATATGAAGTAATTAGAGATTCTAAAGACAATTGTATTATTGTATGTACTATGGAAAACTTAGACCCTATGGGCGTGCATACTGGAGAGAGTATTGTTGTAGCACCAGTACAATCATTATCAGACAAAGATCATCAATTTCTGAGAGATTGCGCATTAAAATTAATTAGAGAATTAAATATTTGTGGAGGTTGTAATGTTCAATTTGCCGTAAATCCTGATGAATCAGAAGATATTATTGCTATTGAGATTAATCCTAGAGTATCACGTTCATCAGCGTTAGCATCAAAAGCAACAGGATAT
>DAGQ01000135.1 GCA_002498205.1 Euryarchaeota archaeon UBA596 | reverse complement strand
GGTATTTAGCAGAGCGTAATGCAGAAAAATATGGATTAACTATTGAATGGCATCCAAAGCCCCTTGGAGCTACAGATTGGAACGGTTCAGGTATGCATGCTAATTTTTCAGATAATACTCTTAGAACATGTGGAGATGAGAAAATGTTCAATCAAGTTTGTGAGGCATTTGGAAAGAATATCAAAAAACATATGGATGTATATGGTGCACACAATGAACAAAGATTAACAGGATTACATGAAACTCAATCAATTCATGAGTTTTCTTATGGAGTCTCTGACAGAGGAGCATCTATTCGAATTCCTGTTGGTACTGTTGAAGATGGTTGGAAAGGTCGTTTAGAAGATAGAAGACCTTCATCAAATGGAGATCCATACAAAATTGCCTCAGTAATAATTACTACGACAAAATCTGCATATAATTAAATCTGTGACTCCTCTTCATTTGAGCCCCAAGGCCAAAGAAAGAATGTTCTAATTAGGTAGGTCAAAATATCTAATCATCACCAAAATTACCAAAACTTACGCCATTTTTTCTTAATGCCACTACAACAATAATGGCTATACCAACTAATACAAATAATAAAGAAAAAATTACAATTGGATTACTCAACAATTCAATTACACCTTGAGATGGATCGGCACCAATATTTGTATCTCCAGATTCAATAATTATATTTTGTTTGATAATTGTTCCTTGCCCGTAAACATCTAATCCGCGAAGTTCAATTTCTACAAAACCTGCAGGAATATATCTAGCTTGGAATGAAATGGAATAAATTCCATCACCTGCAATTAAATCACCATTAGTACCGTCATCGAACATCAATTTCCAAGTTTCTCCTTCATCGGCTGGAAGTAACTCATGAAATTTAATTTGAACTGCATTAATACCATCTGAATCTTCAACTTCGACACTGATTATGTAAAATTCTTCAGACATTTTACCTAATTCTGGTGCAATGATTTTTTCTGGATAAATCTGTGGGTTTGAAAGTTTTGGACCTTCATTTGTAATTATTAAAGAGGGGCCATCAACAAGAACTTGTGCACCGTCAGAATCTTCTAACAATAAGGGTACATTGAATACACCAGGAATAATTGTATCTGGAATAATAAACTCACCTGTCCAAGAATCTGATTCTTTTGATAATTCAAATAATTCCCCTCCATTTAATCTTAAATCAACTGAAATTCCTGCAACTCCATTTGCATCTGATGCTTTAGCACTAATACCCACACTGGTTAATCTTGAAGATTGAGTTGTATTCAAGGAGGATTCAATTAAAATTGGTGCTCTATTTGAAACATTTAAGTTCCAAGTTTCAGTTACAGTTCCAAATAAATCACTGACCTCTACATCAATAATTAACTCTCCATGAGAGGATGAATCCCAGACAACTGGAATTGTCCAAACATCATCCTGAATTGCTAAATCTCCATCTAATCCCCTATCATTTAATTCTAAATTGCTTAATACAACATCACCTAAAGAAAGACTAGCTTTAACAAACTGAATATTCCAATCTAAATCTTCAACTCTCACTTCTAAATGTACTTCATTTCCTGCATCATTTTGTAGAACTATTTCTCTGAAGGAGACATCTAAAATATCAGGTAAATTATTTTCTTCTGCTGTAACAATACTTGGAGATAAAATTCTTTCTAATGTTTGATATTCAGTGAATACTACATCACTAAACTCATCATCCAATACTAATTCTCTTGAAACTTCAGCCAATAATCCAGCTAGTATTCCATTATTAATGACTGATCCAAAAGCACTTCCTTGGGAATCTGATTTATCTATACTGACCCAATGAGTTACTGGCATAATATGCCCATCTCTATTAATCTCGCCTATTTCGGTAGCTTCTATATCCAAAGAAAAAATATCTCCTTGGTCTAATCTAACAATATCACCAGGTAATAAAAATTCAGGTGCAAGCCCTGTTTCTCTACCAATTGTTATATTTCCAAGTTCTGATTCCGCAGCTGGAGGATTCGGTTCAAGTTGAATTGGAGATCTTTCAGGATATTCTTCTCCTTCTGATGGTGATGGACCAGTAGTTCTCCAAGCATAACGGATTGTCTTATTTTTCCAATCTATTGGCATTGCTTGATAATCCCAAGTTTGATTGTGATATTGGCCAACTCCAATATCTTCTGCAAATAATCCTGCTGCACCTGTAAGGTTATACCATACTTGATTATGAATAACATTCACAGTAAACACTTCTCCTGTATTATTAGCACTTGGTCCAACGTCCTCAATTTCTCTTAGTAGTCCCCATGTTCCTTCTGTATCTCCACTAATTGTACCATAGACATGCATATAATCTTCAGTTGTCATACCATCAATACTTTCTGTTTCAAAATGTACAATCGTACCATTAATTACAGTTCCTTGATTATCTTCAGTTTCATTATCTTCTCTTTCATCTTCTTTATCAGAAATATCAAAAGTTCCTTCAGCACTAATTAAGTTATGTTCCCCAACTCTTTCTCCATCAATCCAACTTTCAAAAAATCTTAATTCGTTAACTTCTAGATAAATATGATTATCTCCATCATGTTGTTCCATTTGTGCTGTAGCAATAATATCATTATAATTATTAATCCTAACACCATTAACATCATAATATTCTAATTTAAAAAGAGAAATTGCCCCATCTAAATATGTAGAGGAACCTTCTTCCTCTTGATTCATATTTAACTCTCCATAACCATTTATTGAAAACTCTTCAGACACGATCCCAGAAGACATCGAACGATTAATTAAAGCCTCTAAAACAGTGACATTTACGTACATATCACCTTCAGAATTGTCATATAAACTAACAGTCCCATTTCCTCTCATCTCAAATTCACTTTCAGTTAGAATTCCATTAATTGTAGTTTCATTTCTCCAAACTGAGTCCAAATCTAGATTAAATAAAACATTTCCTTCATCGCTAGATTCATTTAGAACAAGTGTTCCATTCCCCAATTCATTTGCTACTAAAACTGAACCTGTTCTTTTTTGCCAACCTTGTCCTTCAAAGAATAATAAATAATTATCATCACCTTGAACAGATGATTCTAATTGATTTAATTCCCAATTAGTTGATAGAGTTACTTCATGATCTGCTATTGGTTGAGTCCAAATAACGGGCTTAAATGTCCTTGAAGCTATTATTGTTTGATTAACATATACTTCAACATCTATTTGATCTCCATATGAAATTTGATTTGGGAGATTAACTGAATATTCATTAATTTCTAAAATACCCAATCCTTCCCCCCAACTAAAATTTGTTTGATTAGTAACCTCTAGATTAGCAAATTGATGAGTTGTTTTTACAATTATATCCCCTAATTCATCTGCAGTAGGTGCTCTATTAAATTTAATGATATATCCATGATTTTCATCACCTAACCAATTAGAATTAATTGTTGAAGTTAATCCAGTTTCTTCATCTGCAAGGACAAGGGGGGATGTTGAACTTAAAATAAAGCAAAAAGTTACCAAAATTGCAAATTTATGCTTATTTATTCCCTTCATGTTAATACCATGAATTATGAACTATACAATGCCTGCGGCTTATTGTATCTAAATTAGATAATTTTAGAAAAGGCACCTTTAGGTGCGTCAAGATCTTCTCCATGTCTCCAAATTCTATCACTAATATCTGTATACAAATCGGCATAAGGATCTGTTTCTTCTTCCTCTTCTTCTTCATTCATTTTTGCAAGCACTTTTTCTCTAAGTCCTTCTTTAAATTTCCAATAGTGAATTCTCCATTCTCTACCATCCCATAAGGTGGTTTCTTCGGATTCTGTCGTCAATAATTCATAATCTTGAAACATGTAAAATAAATTCCTATCTGTTGGCTCTAATGCATTATCAATTATTCTATCATAGTATCCAAAAAATCCCAAAGCATGTTCTGCCATTCCTTCAGCAACTAAAGGTTCCATTTCTTCATCTATATTTTGACGAATTGCTTCAGTCAATTCATGTATTGCAAGTCCCATCTAATCACCTATTTCGGCGAAATCATATCGCCCGACAATGTAGTATGTGATAGCCCTGATTTATCAACAATTTGATAATTTTCATCAATTATTACTTAATTCATTCCACCGAGAACATTATTTTGTAAAATTCATCAAGTGTGTTTGAGCGAATGGATGAAGATGCAATCATTGGAAATTTTTTAGGGCTTCCAGAAAGTGAAGATAACCCCGATATTATTATCGCTTCAATACCTTATGAATTGACTACATCTTATGGACAAGGCACAGAAAATGGACCTGCTGCTTGTATTGAAGCTAGTACTCAAGTCGAATTGTATGATGATTTATTAAAACAAGATTTACCCGCTGGAGCAGTTATCAATACTGTAAAGCCTTGGGATGGAAAAGGTAATTCATTAATCGAACAACAAGAAAATATTCGCAAATATGCACTCGAACAATATTCTACAAATGCATTTCCAGTTTTTCTTGGAGGAGAGCATGGTATTTTACCAGCAATTGTAAAAGCAATTAATGAACCTGTGACAATCGTACAAATCGATGCTCATGCAGATTTAAGAGATGAATTAGATGGAGAAAAATTTTCACATGCATGCGCAATTTCAAGATCTTTAGATGCTGGAGCTATAGAAATTTACCAAATTGGAATAAGGGCATATTCAAAAGAAGAATTAGACAAAATAAATTCTGACAGTAGAATAAACACATGGTTTTGTAAAGATATCATGGGACCTTGTACTGGTGAAAAATATTGGAATGAATGGATAGATTCAATTTCAAACATTAAAGGACCTGTACATTTAACTATTGATATTGATGGTTTAGATGGTTCATTAGTTCCTGCAACTGGAACTCCTGTCCCAGGAGGATTGTCTTTTTGGCATGCAATTGAAACTATTGAGACATTATTGATGAAATGTAATGTGATTAGTGCTGATGTAAATGAGATTGTTCCTCAACAAGGTTCTAATTTAACTCAATTTACTGCTGCAATGTTAACTACAAAAATCGTAGCTGCGAAAATTAAAAGTATGAAATGAAGGTGAAAATATGAAACCATTACCAGTAGGAAAACATGTTATTTTAGATTGCAGTGGTGCTTTTAACGCACAGGGAGATCAGGTCTTGAAAATTTTAGAAGACATCATTGATAATTCTAATGCTAGAAGAGTTCATTCGCACGTTGAAA
Source organism: Euryarchaeota archaeon UBA596 (assembly GCA_002498205.1). Lineage (GTDB taxonomy): Archaea > Thermoplasmatota > Poseidoniia > Poseidoniales > Poseidoniaceae > MGIIa-I. The sequence continues at coordinate 2,380 of DAGQ01000135.1, read as the reverse complement.
ATTTTGATGGAAGTGTCTCTCCTTTAGGTTTTGCAGCAGTCGTTTTAATCGATGAAAGCCATGTTTCAGCACATTGTTATTCTGAAACTGGCCTGTTGGCAATCGATGTTTTTACTTGTGGCAATACTGATTCTGAAAAAATAGCAGATCAGATTGAAAATAAACTGAAGATTTTACTGCCAAAAATGGTAATTCATCATAAAGAATGTATACCTCGTTTCACAAAAACCTCAAGGCCTAATGAAATACAAACATTTGTTGATTCTCATTTTAATCACTTTAACGCTGGAGAAATTAAGAAATGTGCTAAAAGTTTGAAAGATTTTCTAGATTCAAATGGTAAACTAATGATTACATTAGGAGGTGCAATGAGTACTGCTGAAATTGGAAAATCTTTAGCACCTTTAATTCGGGCTGGAAAAGTTCATGCAATAACTTGTACTGGTGCAAATTTAGAAGAAGATTTATTTAATCTTGTAGCTCAAAAATCCTATAAAAAAATAGAAAATTGGAGAAATATCTCTATTGAAGAGGAAAAACAACTTCACGATAAAGGATTCAATAGAATTACTGATATTTGTATTCCAGAAGATGAAGCAATAAGATATATTGAATCCAGAATTTTAGAGCAATGGAAATCAAAATCCGCATTTCCTCATGAGCATATTTTTGCTATTATTGATGAATTAGAAATGGATATTTCTCCTGATTATTCTTGGTTAATGGCTGCAAAGAAGCATAATATTCCAATCTATGTTCCTGGTTGGGAAGATTCCACTCTTGGGAATATTTTTGCTGCTCATTGTCTTTCAAATAATTGTGAAACAAATGCAGTAAAAGGTGGCACAGAATATATGATTCATCTTGCTAATTGGTATAAAAATTTAGATTCACCTGTAGGCTTTCTACAAATCGGAGGAGGTATTGCAGGAGATTTTCCAATTTGTGTTGTTCCAATGTTAAAGCAAGATCTAAATGAAGATGTTCCACTTTGGGGATGGTTTGCACAAATTAGCGAATCTAAGGCTTCTTATGGAGGGTATTCTGGTGCTCTTCCAAGTGAAAAAATTACTTGGGGGAAATTATCTACAGAAACACCAATGTTTGTAATTGAAAGTGATGCCACAATTGTCGCACCAATCATATTTTCATATATATTGGATTAAATTAATGTTTTTTTAGCAAAAGTTCAATTGTAATATGAAGAATCTCATGTTATGGTCTGGTGGTATTGGGTATTAATTATTCTAGGGATTTTTTTGACTAGTTTACCAATTTCAATGTGGTATATCAAAGTTGCACCAAGAAAGCCATCTAATGAAGGTGATTGGGTTTCTGATAATGCAAAAACCGCTTCAGTAACTGTTGATGGACGCGTTATAAAAATTAGAAATGTGAGAGATTTTACATGGAGATCATCAAAAGATCATGACATAAAATGGAATGAAGAAGAATATCACCTTGATGATTTGATTGGTCTTTATTATATTGTAGAATATATTCATAAATTTAGAGCTCTGGCACATACAATGATTACTTTTGAATTTAAAAATGACAGGTTTTTAACTTGTTCTTTTGAAGTTAGGAGGAAAAAAGGTCAAAAATTCCATCCTTGGACAGGATTATGGAGAAGTTTTACACTTATTCAAATATGGGCAACTGAACATGATTTGTTATGGCTTAGAACTAATTTAAGAAAAAATGAAACATATCTTTTGCCTTGCGCTACCTTGCCTGAAAAAAGAGAAGCAATGCTATTACAACTTTGTAAAAGAACTAATCAATTGGCTGAAAAACCAGAATTTTATCACACATTAGCTAAATCCTGCACTACTTCATTAATTAGAGAAGCTAATATTGTAACACCAGGTAAAATTCCTTTCAGTTTGGGTGAAATAATGCCTGGATATAGCATTAAACCCGCAATAAAGTTTGGAGTAGTACAAGATTTAGGTGGATATGAGAAAACAAAAGAACTATCTAGAATTGATCAATTAGCATCAAAATTAGAATCTCAGGAGGGGTATTCTATTGAAATTAGGAAAAATATGAAGGGGAAATTTGAACATCCCAAATAATACAATTAATCTTCAAACTTTTTCATATAAGTTGCTGTAATGGATTCATCTTTTGAAAGTCCAATTAGTAATTTCCGATTCTTAACTGAATTCCAATTATCAATAAAAGTTTTATTTTCCCAATCATCCATTATCATAGGTCGTATGTATGAAGAACGACAAACAGCTCTAGTATTCCCTAAATCTCCAGCAACTGTATCAATTACAGCCAACATTGAAGCTAGGCGTTCTTTATCTGAGGAACCCGGTAATTTCTCTAATTTAGCTAATTTTGCAAGGCCTTGTGCTCTCCTAAGGTGCAC
>DAGQ01000088.1 GCA_002498205.1 Euryarchaeota archaeon UBA596 | reverse complement strand
ATTTTCTAAAGCGATAGAATTTATGTCTTCAGGTTGTTGATGGAAAGCAGTTCCTATTTCCATTGTATAGCAATAAGATCCATGCGCTCCATATTGCCAATCACAATAATCTCCAGTAGTGGGGTAAAGATCTGATGATTGTATATTCTCATAACTTGTCATTTCAGCCATTTTATCTCCATGATAAATTAATTCTAGATGATCGTCAGTTTGACAGCCCGTACAATGCCCCCAAGGATATAATACGAGTTCAGAAAATGAGTGCCAACTTAAAGTAATACCAAAATCTGAACCACCATCTCCGTCATCATCATTCATTTCAGTTAAATCTTGAATGAATTTAGTTTCTGGTTCCGAGTTACCTCCCCACCAATCCTCGTCTACTAATCCATCTGCATCGTCATCGTTTCCATCGACATGATCTTCGTTGATTTGTCCATCACCGTCATTATCTGTATCGTCTACTGGGCCATTATACACATCGTTGTTTTGACCTGCATAGCAAGCTCCAGGGAATAGAGGTCCAGTTGCCCCCAGTGGTGCACCCCATTCAAATTGGAAATTTCTGTTTAGATCAACTCCATCACATCCTTCATCAACTTCCTCGTCAATATCTGGGATTGGCGTGACTCCAGTTACGGTATTATCTCTGAGATTCTTTCTCCATCCGCTTGTAGCACAGTTTTCCCAAGCAGTTGGTCCGCAGTATTCTTCCATATCATACCGTAGACCATCAGTATTCAACATAGGAACTAGATAAATTTCTCTGGTATTTACTAGGTCTGTAATCCATTGTTCAGAAAAATCTTCATCAACACCCAGATCCCCTGGTCCACATAAATCACCATCGCCATTACTATCTTGGAAGGATGGGGCTAAACTTGTACAATCACCATCATCATCAAGGATTCCATCTCCATCCATATCTCCAAATGGATCTTCATCGATTAGTCCATCTCCATCATTATCTATTCCCGCAGTATCATAATAATGTGCAATTAGTTCTAGAAACATCATTGGCACTTCAAATGACATCCATTCTCTTGCATGGAAATTTCCTACCATTTGTACATCAGGAATATCTGCATAATTTCCACAATCTCCAACGAACATATTACATTCTCCACCATCAATTCCTCCAAGTTCTTCACCACCTCCAGTAATCTTTACCCACGGAGATGCATGGTTGTAAAACCAACCTTCGTATGTATCTATAGTCGTTTCTTGCCCTCTTTTATTTAATCCACCATTCATTCCTTCATGGAATTCAATTATGTCAAATCCTACTCGATTATTTGTATCTTCAGTAAGTTTCATCATTCTGTCTTTAAGACTAAAATAACTATGATATGCTTTGAATTGTGCTCTATCGTCACCACCCCAAGGGTGAACTTGATTTACATATTCAGGGCTCCAAACATCGGCAGGATCATTACCAGATTCTTCATTAGAATCTTGAGCGATAGCCACATCAGCAACTATGGTTGGAAATGCAGAAAAAACAAGTATAATGAGCATCATAAAAGTACCCATTGATTTAATCGGAGTTAATTCTTCATCTAATATTTGTGTTGAATTCATGTTCCTATCGACTACCCCACAAGGCTTGCATTATTGAATTATATGGAAGTTTCAAAGATAGGGACTAATTGCCACTGTTTGTGGAACAATTTACATCCAAGCCATGGTTCCCAACTGGAATCGTGAAAGATACTTCTAAAAATGAATCACTTGGTTTATTTCAGTACTATAATGTACACACTGAGTTTGGTACATTAGATATGTTTGATGTAGAAGATATAGATGATGTTAATAGATTCAATGAATTGATTAAAACCATTAATGATTTAGATGATTTTGAGGTATGGGGTGATTTTGATTCTTCAGAAATATTTAATCAAATCGAAACTTCTGAAAATAAAAACGGAGTAAATTTTACAATTTCAAATTCTAAAAATTCCCTCCAGGGGATTTTTCATCATTTCCCAATCAATTCATGGCGAAGGAAATGGTCAGAATTAGAAGAATCATCTCATTTTTTAATTCCTACAGGAGGAGTTCAATGGAAGGGATTAGATATACTAGTTTTTAGAAAATCAGTTAGATCTAAACCAATCAAATGGAAATCAGAAGCATCTGCTATTTTTTCAGATATGGGTGAAAATCTTGGAAAATTTCATACAATAATGTTAGAGACATCAGCACCACGAATGGAAAAAGAATGGAATTCTAGATTGAAGAGACTCGAAACAATTTCTTCATCGGGAACATTATGGAGAGTGCCACATTCAAAAAATACAGATTCAATAAGATCTCTTGGTGATCTGGATTTGAATGATTGGATTATAGTAAACAATGACATTACTTTGGATTTGTTGAATTTAGGTTTTCAGTTATTTGATGGATTGGTAACAAAAAACAACCGTTTTTCATGCCTTAGAGATTTAGCAAGTTTGTATGTTGAAATTGATAATTCGTCATTAGTATCAGGTTCTGAATCTAAGGAATATTTGCGTAAAATTCTTTTCGAATCATGGAAAAAAGAAGCACCTAAAAAATGGTATTCAAAATCTGCTTTAGACGGTAATTCAGGAGGTATGCAAATTTGGAGATATGATGTTGAATTACGAAATATGTTTTTAGCTAAATCATTTAATTCTAAATATAATAAAAAATGGATTAGGGGAGTTAAAGATATTCAAAGAAATTTATTTAATTATAGAATTATTTCAGGTTCTGCATTAGGTATGTTATTGAGCAGTACAACGATTGCTTTACTTTGGCCAAATTTAGGGATGGGGATAAAAATATTTATTTTAGGTGCTGGCTTTGCAATTTATTCAATTGGTATGAGAGTTTATAGAAATACTAGTTTGCCTCCTTATTAAAAAAATAATTTAAGATTTTAGGGGAGAGCCCTAATAGCAAAGAATTAGTCGGGGAGTTAATGGCTGGCTTTACACACAGGTTAGGTGAAGCCTTAGGGAATGCTGTTGATAGAAAGTTAAACAGAGAAATTAGAAAAGGAAGATTACCAGAACATGTTGCTTGTATTATGGATGGTAATCGAAGACATGCATTACAAAAATTAATTCCAGTTGCACTGGGTCATAAATTAGGCAAAGAAAAATTAGAAGATGTAATGGATTGGATTTTAGAATTTGAAATTAAATATCTTACAGTATACGCTCTTTCAACTGAAAATTTGTATAGCCGTAGTGAAGAAGAATTAGAAGAATTATTTGGGTTATATGTTATGGGTTTAGAAGAGCTTATCGTTGATAAAAGAATACATGATAATAAAGTAAAAATATCGGTAATTGGAAAAAGAGAATTATTACCCGAAAAAGTGATTAAATCAATAGAAAAAGCCGAAAAAACTACCGAAAATTATGAAAACTACGTATTTACTATTTGTTTAGCTTATGGAAGTCGGGAAGAAATAGTACAGGCAATAAGAGAAATAGCATCTTTGCACGCTTCGGGAGATTTATCTTTAGAACAAATAGATGAGAAAGAAGTGAGCAATAGACTTTATACAAAAGGAGTGCCAGACCCTGATTTGATTATTAGAACAAGTGGAGAAGAGCGAATTTCTAACTTTTTATTATGGCAAAGTGCATATAGTGAATTTATTTTTGTAGATACTTTTTGGCCATCGTATTCAAAACGTGAGTTCTTAAGGGCATTACAAACTTACCAAACAAGAACACGTCGTTTTGGAGAATAATTTATGCAATTCTAGATCCAGCCGTACTATCTATAACCTTGAAGTGATTCCAAGTACTTCCTCCATTTGCAACAATTAAAGTTAATTCTGCTTCTAAATCATGTTCATTCAGTTGTCTTGGACCACAAGCATCTCCGATTCCAGCTTCATTGTTGGTGTGTGGAATTACATTAGTATTCTTTGGGTAATTGGAACCAGAAAGGCCATTATTTTGATCGATGTTTACTTCATATAAGACCCCTGGTTCAAATCTATTTACTGAAATCCAATCTTCTTGAACATTTGCACCTAATGCGGTTCTATCTCCATCTTCATCAATCATATTGCTATCATGAAATAAACTTGCAGCAGGGACTATTTGAGAGCCTAAACCAACATTATTTTCCCATCTTAATATTAGGCCAGCACCTCCAAGATTTTCAAAATATTCCAAATTTATTGAATTTAGTCCAGCCTCTAATTCAATATTTCCGCTAACTGTAGTCATGCCATGATGGCCATCATTATCTGCAATTAATGTACCATCAACCCATAATCTAGATCCATCATCAGATTCTATTTCAAAAGTATAAGTTCCATCAGCGGGAACATCAATATATCCTGATGCTCTTAAAGAATATTCATCAGCCCAAGGAAGATTTCCGCCTGAAGATAATCCCCAAGATCCTCCAGAACTACTCCATGAAATTTGATTTTGAACTGTAATTAAATCTGGAATTCGATTTGCTAAATCTGGAAGTACAGTATTTGCGGCTCCTTGATTATCATACCATTCTGCTTTTAATCCTTGATTATCTTGTAATTTTGGTGTGAACTCATGAGCAGGTCCTTGTAAACCACTATTCCATGGTTGACCCGGAATATATTGAAAATCACCCCAGAAAGCCCAATACTTGTCTTGTTCATCAGTACATTGTAATAACCAATATAGTTCTGTAGGATCTTTAAATGAACTACCTGGAGCTAATTCCCAAATAATTCCATAATTATCAAAATCATCCCACACATATATTTCATGAACGATTATTTTATCAGCTATTTCTCTTGTAGAAAGTTCAGCAATTTTTTCAGGTGTTTGTGCAGTAACTTCAACCATTTGAATCATTGTAGCAAGAATTAAACATGCAAGAATCCCCGTAGAAATAAAAAGAATCATTGCACCAAGACCGACAGCAGCCTCATCTTTTATTCTCCTTATTTTCAATTAAACACCTCAGATGATTCTATCTCCCGTCTCTAATTTTTCATCATATCTTAAATCCCAACTTGTATAAGATCCCGAATTCCCCATTGCAAAAATGAGTGTATGAGTTTCTAAATAATTTGGGGGACAACCACCTTGATCCAAGATATCGTCATTATCTGTATCGGTTGTATGGTGTAGTGAAAGTGTAATCATATATGTTATTCCTACCTCTACTACATCTACAGCCCCAGGATCTGAACCACTTCCCGTTGCAGTTGTTATTGATTCTAAATTACCTTCATTACTCCATCTGGTTTGATGAGGTGTATTTTCGTTTTCACATAATACAGCCCATTTAATTTCATCATCTTGTATATCTGGAGTTCCTGGAGACATTTCTAAAGTAATTTGTATTGTAGCATGTAAGGGGTTCTCATTATTATCTAACTCTATTGCAGTTAAAGTAGCGTCCATCACCATAATTTTACCTTGAATAATTACTTGAGTATCCTCTGCATCCTGTTCAGAATGATTGAAAAGTTCTTGGCTGAATTGAAAAACAACAATTGAAACAACTGCAGACACTAGAATCAATGCAACAAAAATAATCATCGCACTAATACCGGCTGAACCGGAACTTTCATTGGAACAATTCCTCCTCATATTGGTTGTGCATGATTAGCATGGTATTCTATTTTATCTACTTATTATTCAATATATTATTCCATTTTTCAAATTTTTCATTTAATTCATCAATAGATTTACATTGGATTAAGGGGGCATTTCTTTTATTTAATTCTGATAAAAATCCTCTTTCTGCTTTGCTAATAAGTAGTGTTGGAATATCTTGAATCAAGGCTTCGGCAGCAAAAGTAGTACTTTGTGTAATTGCTGCAGAATAATTTGAAATTATATTACACAATTCCCATGGATTATTATGTTCTATATCTTCATTAAAATAATCTAAATCATATTGAATTAGATTTAATGCTTCATCCATAGAAACTATTTCTTTTTTATCATGAGATCCGTCCCCATTTAATTTTCTACAAATTATTTTATTTTTTGACGTACTTTCATTAGAGTAATTTCTCATTTCAGCGTGAATCTTATTATGTCTAATAATTTTAATATTTTTATT
>DAGQ01000085.1 GCA_002498205.1 Euryarchaeota archaeon UBA596 | reverse complement strand
CGTATTACATTCAAATGATTAATACTTAACAAATTTTCAATAGTTTCTTTCATATATGGGTTTATGGTCGGACTGCTTGTAAGGAGTGTTAAAAGATGGCTTCACAATGGGAAGATAAAAGCAAAGAACATCTTAATATGGTGTTTATTGGTCATGTAGACCACGGAAAATCAACAACAGTAGGACGTCTATTGTTAGATAGTGGTCACATTGAAGAACATGTAATTGAAAAAAATGAGAAACTTGCTAGTGAACAAGGAAAAGCAGGTTTTGGTCTGGCTTATGTAATGGACGGATTAAAAGAAGAAAGAGAAAGAGGAATAACAATTGATGTTGCTCATAAAGAATTCTTCACACCAAATTACTACTGGACAATCATAGATGCACCTGGTCACAGAGATTTTGTTAAGAATATGATCACTGGAGCAAGTCAAGCTGATGCTGCAGTATTACTTTGTGCTGCAAATGATGGTGTAAATGCACAAACAAAAGAACATGCTTTCTTAGCACGTGTTTTGGGTGTTACACAATTAATTGTTAATGTAAATAAAATGGATATTTCTGGTGTTGACTGGTCAGAAGACAAATACAAGAAAGCATGTGAGGAAGTTAGTAACTTGCTAAAAGTTGCTGGTTTTAACCCTGCAGACGTTCCAATGATTCCATGCTCTTCATTAATTGGAGATAATATATTCAAAAAATCAGAAAATACACCATGGTATAGTGGACCTACACTATTTGAAGCAATTGATAATGTTACAATGCCTCCAAAACCTATTGATAAGCCATTAAGGTTACCAATTCAAGATGTATACAAAATTGGTGGTATCGGAACTGTTCCAGTAGGAAAAGTTGAAACTGGAATGTTAAACTCTGGTAAAACTGTTGTTTTTAATCCAAGCGGTAAAAGTGCTGAAGTAAAGTCAATTGAAATGCACCACACAATCGTTGATAAAGCTCAACCAGGAGACAATGTTGGTTTCAACTGTCGTGGACTTTCTGTACAAGACATAAGAAGAGGAGATGTCGCAGGATATGCAGAATCTGCTCCAGTATTCGTAAGACATGATGAAACGTTTGTTGGTAATATCCAAATCATGGATATACCTAAAGCGATCTCTGTCGGATATACTCCAGTATTCCACTGCCATACAAGCCAAGTAGCTGTTAAGTTTGTTGAATTAATGAAAAATCTAAAAGATGGTTCAACTCCTTCTTTCTTAAAGACTGGAGATGCTGCAACTGTTAAATTCCAACCAACAAAACCAATGGCTATTGAAACTAAGGATGATTTCCCTGAATTATGCAGATTCGCTATCAGAGATATGGGTAAAACTGTAGCTGCAGGTATGTGTATCGCTATTCAAAAGAAATAATTATTAAATGGAAGGTGATTTGGAAATGGCCAGTATCACCGTCATAAAATTAACTAGCGAGAAACATAAAGACGTTGATGAAGTTTGCGAATCAATCAAGACGATTTGTGATAATGCTGGAGTTTCAATGAGAGGTCCAATACCTCTACCTACTCGTAGATTAGTTGTACCCTGTAGAAAATCCCCAGACGGAGAAGGTTGTGAAACATATGATCATTGGGAAATACGTATTCACAAAAGACTTCTTGAAGTAAAATTAGCTACAAACAAAGATGAAGTTGCATTAAGACAAATTGCAAGAATTGCAATTCCAGATTCTGTAAGCATAGAATTAGCCATGAGAAGTGTTGTTTAGAGTTCTGCTAATTCTGCATAACCTAAATCAATTAGCATTCTTGCAAATGATTCCTCAAGCTGATGTATATCTCCAGTTGTTAAAATAAATTCTTTACCTTCGGAATCTAAAAAAGGTTCTTCATCTTGTTTAATAATTCTAATCCTTAGAATATTATGAACCTCAGAAACATTCATACTTTCTTCAATAGGTAATATTGATTGCTCTTCCAAGAAATTTTCTGCATTAGCGATTCTTTCTTCATCGTCTTCAAACTCATCCATTATCATTTCTTTACTTTCTGAATCAATAAATAATAATTCTGGAGGGCCATCTTTAGTAATTTCTTCTTCTATAAAATCATCAAGTTGTGTAGTTCCCAAGGGAACCTTAAGTGAATTATCATCAAAATCTCCCAATACCCCAAATTGTATTTTATCCCAATGGATTTCACTTTTAAATTTACGAATTAAGTCCTCAACCTGTGAATAAAATGCTCTTTCATTTGAATCATGTTTACTCCAATCCATAGATTCTATTCCTGATTTTATTAATCCATCTCCAGGAAAGGGGTTTGCATTAAATAAATTTGTAGTAGAATGTTCTAACATTGAAACTAAACGTTTCCTAGCTAATTCTGAAGAGGCTCTACGGATATTTGATTGTCTTTTAGCTGCAGCCTGAGTACGTAAACTCCATCCTTCAGCTTTTCCTAATCTATTTACTTCTACTTCTAGAAAATTACATAATTCTGAAATTTTTCTCCAAAAATCCTTTCTTGGTAAAGGCACAGGCCCACTTCGATTAATCTGTCTTCTTAAAACAGCATGAAGTTCTTCTTCAATTTGTTTAGCTAAATTTGCGTCAATTGAAGTCTCCGTAGTCTCGTCTTTAACCATGCCTGCCAAACCTTAACAAAACATGACGGGTTATGAATTATTCATTAAACGACAAGGCTGAAATGTGTAAAACTTCGAGTATGAATGCTGCCGAGGTAGGAAAGCGGTCAACTCCGGGGGATTCAAGATCCTCTCCCTAGCGGTTCGCAGGTTCGAATCCTGCCCTCGGCACCTTAAAAGCCGTTAAAAAAGTCAATTGTAAAATTAATTTTTCAATTAGAAAATTTTTAAAGATAAATGTCCTCAATACAGAGAATTATTAATGATATGATTGCAGTAGGAGTTGTGTGTCAGACTCAGGTAATGACGATGATTTTTTATTTCTTCCAGATGAAGAGAAAGGAACCATGGAGCCAAAAATCAAACCTGAAAATGTTAAAGTAAAAAGTAATAATAAATCAGAAAGTAATGCAATATTAATAAATGAAAATAAAATAGAAAAGAATTATGATTATTCTAAGTTATTAGACAAATTAACTAAGTTTTCCTATCAATTATTAATTTTTGCAATCTTATGGCGTCTAATCATATATTATGATTTAGAATATTTAGAAACAGAAATTTTAGAAAACCGTAGAGTATTAGACTATCCCACTTGGGCGATATACACTTTTTTATCATTTAGTACGATCTTGTTTTTAGCTTCAACATTTACTTTTTCAGAATTTATATTAGGTTATAATTCAAATAATTCTAAGGATAATTTATCCTCTGAAAATACAAATTTAAAAGAAGTCGATTTGGGGTTGTCTTCTTCTGTAGGTGGTATTTGGAATATTGGTTGGGAAGTTTTTGGAATTGATTGTCCAGATTGTGCATTAAAAATTACTAAATCACTTAATTCATTAAAAGGCATTGAGAAAACTGAAGTATCAATCACGACAACATTAGTACATTTTGAAATAGACCTTGAATTACAAACAATTTCTAAAGTAAACAGCATACTTTGTGATTTAGGATATGCCCCCAATGCAAAATGGTGGGAAATTGAAGGTATTTCTTCAAAAAATACATTTAAAAAATTAAATTTAAATGAAAATAAATTAATTAATCGTATAAATATTCAGCCAGGAGTACTCGAAAGTAGAATTGAAGAAGATAAAGTGTTCATCAGATTACCTACAAAAATAGATGGTGAATTAACTAAAGAGTTTCAGAAGGCACTTGATGAAGCTCTTGAACAAAAAACCTCACTGAAACCAAAAGGTGGCGAATGGGGTTTACGTCCCGATCAAAAACAATTACTTGATGGGATTATTGGTTTAATCTTTTTACCAATAGTATTTTTAATCCAATTTTTAGTAGATAAAAACGGAAATGTTAATTCACTAGAATATCAACTACAATATTTGATTGCTTTACCTGTGATTATTATTAGTTCTAATCAACTTAGAAAGAAGGCTATTGAGAGTGTTAAAAGATTACAATTAAGTTTTGAAACTTTGATTTCAATGGCTATATTGGGTGCTATGTTCCTACATGCATGGTTTGAAGCATTACTAATAATTGTTTTAATTGCATTAGCTAACAATTTAGAAACCTCTGCAATTAAAAAAGCAAGAGAATCTATGCAGGGTGGATTAAATAGAATCCCAAATGATGCAAGACTAGTTAAGAAATCAACCGATATTTCAAAAATTGTTAAAATTAATTCATTTAAGCTTGCTTTAGATACCGAAAATACACTAAATAACAGAAACAATTCAGAAATGGTTCCTGTAGGATTATTAAATATTGGAGACCATATTGAAATTAGAACCGGTGAAATAATCCCCATAGATGGAAATATTATTTCGGGAGAAGGATTAGTTGACAAATCAGCACTTACAGGAGAAGCATTACCAATAAATCTCAATAAAGGAGATTTTATTGAAGCTGGATTAATCCTAACTCGTGGACCTATAGTGGTAGAAACGACTGCAACTGGAGCTGATACCCGCTTAAGTGAATTAATTGAAACAACTAAACAGTATCAAGAATCACCAACTCGCTTACATTCCATCTTAGAATTATTCACAAATATTTGGGTTCCACTAGTTCTTTTTGGATCAATGTTTGTTGCATTAATGATTCCTGAATCTATCATTGGAGACGGTAATAGAATCAAAGTAATATTATTATTATGGGTTACTGCATGTCCTTGTGCATTATTAATTTGTGCACCAATCCCCCATTCAATTTCAATTTCAATGGCTTCGAATAAGGGTGTAATTGCGAAGGGAGGGGATGTTTTAGAACGTATAGCTAAAGTTAATCTTGCTTTACTTGATAAAACAGGTACTTTAACAGAAGGTCGGCCACAAATAACAAAAATAGTTTCAACTAAAGGAGCAAAAATGAAAACAATTATTGGAATTTCTGCTGGTTTAGAATTATCTTCAAATCATCCATATGCATCAGCAATAATTGATAAAAGCAATAAGGAAAATATTCAACCATTTAAAATTCAAAATCTAATTGATGGCGATGGAGGAGTCACTGGAAAATATAATGGAGAAAATGTAGCCATTGGAAATTTAAATTGGATTAAAAAACAAGGATATATAATTTCTAATGATCTTCTAGAGAAATTAGAAAACATTGAAGCCACAGGAATTTCAATATTAACAAAAGGAAATAATGCTATTGCTGCATTCGGATTTGCTTCTGACGCACTAAATCCAAACTCTTCTAAATTAATTGTAAATTTACACAAACAAGATATAAAAGTAGAATTACTAAGCGGAGATAATCAAGAATCTGTTAATAAAACAGCAAATGACCTAGGCATACCTGTAGATATCTGTAGAGGCGGCTTAACTCCAGAACAAAAAGTAGATTGGGTTGAGCAAAGATCTACGACTCACATTACCCTTATGGCTGGAGATGGATTTAATGATGCGGCGGCAATGGCAAAAGCAGATGTTGGAATTTCAGTTGGGAATAAAGAGCAATTAAATCTTGATTCTGCAGATGTAATGATACCTTCAGAAAGACCAGACCTAATTTCTTCATTATGTGAATTATCAAGAAAAACAAGAAATATTGTAATTCAAAATTTAGTTGTTTCGATTTCATTGACTTTATTATTAGTTGTCTCTGTAATTTCTGGTAAAAATGACCAATTATGGCTTAATGTTTTAGCACATGAGTTTTCTGTACTATTAGTAATTCTCAATGCTATGAGATTAGGTTCCTATCAATTCGATGAAAAATCAAGTTTAGATAATGAAAATGAAAACAAGAATTTTAACATATTATCTATTCTCTCAAAAATTTTCAAAGAGCTTTATGAGGATTCAAAAGAAGTTATTAAAGCAATATTAAATTAGCGACCATTTGATATATCTCAATAGTTTACCTATGTTCAAGGTTGATATGACAAAGATACGTGGAGATCCGAAACAAATTGCTCTAGCACACCCTACACGTGCAGCTATGTACAGCATTTTATGTGCTAAAGAAGAAATGGCCACTGTAGAATTAGAAAAAGAAATTAAAGTTACAAGATACCATCTTTATCATCATTTGAAACAATTACAAGAAGCAGGATTAGTTGAAAATCATAGAGACCAAGGTAGAGCAAAATTTTGGAAAGTTACAGAGAAAATTGAAGTCCCTAAAACTTCATCTAGTGATCCTATTTCTTCAAGTGATGCTAGTTGGGTTAATCAGATTCCATCTGAAATTATTACATTATTAGAAGGAGGTGGTGAACTGAGGTTTATCCCTATTAGTTCTTCTGCTGTAGATGCTATAAATGCAAAAAACGCTATAAATGCAATCGCTAAAGAATTTGGAATTGATTTAGGTTTACCGTTTACTTTTGTCCCTGGAGGCATAATTGTAGTTTCTAAAGGACGTTAGAGGTGAAAAAATGACAGAGGATGAAATTATTGAAGAGGCAAATATTACAATTTCATCTAATGTAGATATACCTCCAACATATTGTCCTAAATGTGATGCATTGCTACCTGAAGGACCCGGTGAAAAAACGTGTGGTAGTTGTTCTGCAAAGGTTAATGTAAAATTGCCTTCATTGGAACATGAATGGAAAAATGAACGTATTGCATGCCCTACTTGTTCAAAGGTTTTAGTCGCAGGAGTTGGTACTAGACCTTGTAAACTTAAATGCTCATCTTGTAACCAAAAATTTACTTTAGCTAAAAAAATAATGAAAAGCGAAATTGCTTGTCCAGGCTGTGAAAGAAAATTAAGAGTTAAGCGAACACCCGGTGAAAAATTACTAAAATGCCCTGCATGTGAAAAGGAAATTAAAATAAAATTTTAACAAAAATTTGGATTTTAATATTTAGTCTTAAATTTGCTACATTACAAAAATTAATACCTACTTCGTTTAATAATGATAAGAATGCGTGTGATTATCGGTGGGATGCGCTTGAGCGTTAGCGGTAGCAGTAATAATGAAATATCAATGGACATGAATAAAATTGCAAATAAGGAGAAACCAAACCTTGCTGCATTAAGGAATTCAATTACAGGAAATAGTAGTGTAACTACTTCACATACAATTACTGAATCTCAAAGAAGAAGAGGAGAACAACAAATTAAACTTAACATCAATCGTGAAAAAAGATTGAGATTATTAGAACAAAATGAAAGATTACAAAGCATTAAGAAAAATGTTTCAATGGAACTAGATTTACAACACCAATTGACCCTTGAACAACTTGAATCAGAATGGAGAAGAGACATGGAATCTGATTTAACCAAATTACAACAAGAAACAATGAAAAATAATGAGTTGATTTTACGTGATGAATTTGAGCAACGTCTAGTAAGAGAACAGGGGCAATTGTTTGATCAAATTCGAACGGAAAAAGAAAGAAAACTTGAGGATTTTAGAAATCATACCACATCTAGATTAGAAAAAGAACTAAAAAATGAATATCAAAAAAGATTAGATTTCCATAGAGAAAGATTAGAAATAGAATTTAACCAAGCATTTTTTGAACAATCAAATGCAATTAATGATCAAATAAGAAAAGATTTAGAAACACAATTTAATACTGAAATTGAAACAGAAGAAGTCAGATTAGAAGGTCTCCACCAAGATAGATTGTTAGAAAGAGAAGAACAACT
>DAGQ01000115.1:4072-13354 GCA_002498205.1 Euryarchaeota archaeon UBA596 | reverse complement strand
AAATGAATATTTATTTCAAATGCTTGCTGAAACAAATATGATGACATTTCAAGAATTAGGTGTAAAGAGAATCGTTGCATCGTGCCCTCATTGTTTCCATACTCTTGGAAAAGAATACAAAGATTACGGAGGTGAAGATTTAGAAGTCTTTCATCATTCACAAATTATGGCACAATTACAAAAAGAAGGTAAGTTGCCTCAAGTCGAATTTGATGAGGATGTAGCGTTTCATGACCCGTGTTATCTAGGAAGAATCGGCGGTGAGATTGATGCTCCTAGAGATGTATTGAATGGACAGGTAGTTGAACTTGAAAGACACGGTCAAGATTCCTTTTGCTGTGGGGCTGGTGGAGCACAAATGTGGATGGAAGAAGATGCTGATAATAGAGTTAATGAGATTAGAGCAAAGGAAGCAGCAGCCACTGGATGTGGGACACTTGCAGTAGGTTGTCCATTTTGTTCAACAATGATGGAAGATGGATTGAAATCAATTGACTCAGATATGGAAGTAATGGATATTGCGGAATTAATGTGGAATCAGATGAAAAAGAATTTAGCAGAAATAGAAAATAAGTAATCTTAATTATTTTTCATTCTTTCTACTGTAATCCATTCGTCCCAACTAGAATCGAATCCAATATAGTGGATTAGATATTGAGTTCCAGAAACTTCACGGATTAATGCGTCCCACCAACTGCCTTTCCATTCAACTTTGACTTGTTGACCAGCAGAAAAATGATTGTTAAATGGATGATTTTCAGGTTTTTCTTTCCAGCCTGTGGGGCCAACAACATATACTGTATTTTTTGTTTCAACTTTAGCAGTTGCACGTTCATCATAAGTTAGATTTTGAATTGTAGATGTACTTAATGGCCCTTCGCCTAATTTGGGGTGATCATATGCATAACCATACAAACGACCATCTTTTATTTCTGCATCTCGAATAACAACTTCAGGTTTTTGTTGAATTTGATTTTCTTCCCCGGATACCATTAATTTTGCTAATTCTCTATAATTTATTTCAGTATCCCATTTGATTCCAAGACTTTCAAATTCTTTTACAACCTCTTCAACAGATATTGGTTCATCTCCCATTTCTGTAAGGATTTCAAAATATTTTTTAGCAGATATCGTTCCAGTATTGTTTTCATCAAAAACCTTGAAAGCATCAATTAATTCATATTCTGCTTCAGAGATGTTTTCTACATATTCTTGTATTTGATTAGAATCTTCAGGTATTTTCTCAATTCTTCCCCATTCTACATGGTCTTCAATATCTCCATCATCAAAATGAATCAAGAATGTGTGGTTGTCATGTTCAGAGGCTATTTTTCCAGGGTAGTATGTACCATAATTTTTCCAATTCACTAGAACCTTGTCTCCGATTGAATAAGGAGGACTTGCTGGCCGAATAGTCCCTGGTGCCGTTCCAATGACAACTGCAAATTTTGTTTCTATAATTCCATTATCTTTTGGTACTTCTATCCTGTACGTTCCATCATCATTAATGTTTATCACAGTACAACGATCTAACCATCGTGAATTCGTTGGACTGTGGTATTCAACATGATCTCCAATTTTAAATGAGGGTGGTAATTCTACTTCTAGTACTGGTGGAGGTTGGGGTGTAGGATTATGTTGTCCTATTACTCCTAATTCTTGGAGTGCTGTAATAACTGCAGAAGTAACCGTGGCCGCATCATTATTGATGACTGTTTTATGTACAATGTCTCCACTAACGATAGAATCTTGCATATTTAATGCATTTATTTCATTTTTTTTTTTTGCTTCATCAGTGTTTTGAGTTACTGCAATCCATTCATTCCCATCCCACTTGAATTTTCCGTCAGGACTGAAAATAGTATTTTCTTCTTCAGCAGATTTAGAATTGGTAGGCGAATTTTCTGAACCAGAGCCATCAGCAAGTTTTTGTTCAGTTTGTTGTTTTAAGAATTCTTGCATTACATTGGAATCTAAAGCATTGTTTTCTGCAGCTAGACGCATCATTTCTGCTTGTAAATTATCAGATTGAGTCTGTCTTTCTATGTTTAAATCGGACTGTAATTCCATTCTTTTACGTTTATTCTCTTGTACTTGGTCAAACATGGACATAGCTCTTTTTGCTTTTTCATCATCCACTTTATTCTCTAAAATAAGATTATCACGACGCATTGACAAATCTTGTTCATGTTTGATCTGTGCAATCTCAGCCTCATTTTTTGCAATTTCAATTTGATGTTGGCTTGCTTTAAGTGCAAATTGCATATCGGTTTCTTGTAATTCGTGTTGAAGAGACAAATCGTTTTGTTTTTGAGATTTTAAAGCCTCCCATCTTGAATTTTCTAAATCCTTTTGTGCATTAATTTCAGCAATTTCTGCAGCAATATTTCTTTGAGCTTCTACAGTGATGTCTTGAACATGAATATGATGTAGTAAATCAAGTTCTCGTTTTCTTTTTGAAAGTGTAGCCTCCATTTCGATTTGAGCCTGTTCATCTAGGATTGTTTTGTGTTTACGTAAATTATCAACTTCATTTTGCATTGAAATCAAATTATCAAATTCTGTTTGATTCCAATTTGCGTAACAATTAATGAATTGTAAACCATAAGTTTTCATTGTTTTTGAGAGATTTGCTCTAATACTAGCTTTGAGATCTTCTTGTAATTCTGCGTTTGTTCTTATTTGCTCGAGGGTATGTGGACCAATTACTTCAGCATTAACTAGCGCATTAATTTCAGGGGATATAGCTTCAACCAAATTATCAATTCCAATCGTACTTTCGCCTTTAGCTGGAAATTGTAATAATAAGGGAGTATCTTGAGTATTAAATTCTACTTTGAGAGAGATCATACCTGATAGATCATGACCATCTGCAGTTCTTCCAGAAACAAGAATTAACAAATCATGAGGCCCTAATAGAACAAAGAGGAATGCTCTATTTGGCTGACCTTGCCCGAAAACTTTAGACAAGATTCCAGCTTTCGGATTAACTTCCATTTTTGTTTGAGTTGATATACCAATTACACTTCCATTTTCTACAACGACACATGCTTCATTTGGTTTTAATACAACATTTTCACCATGTTTTACATTTCTATCAAGAAAATATTGTGCTATTACTCCTGGGTTATTTCTCCACCTAAAATTTTCCTTTCGTGCCATACTCAATTAGATATCGAGATGCCCATACATTATGAGTTTTCTCTGAGAAAAATAATGTTTTGAATCTGATAGAATTGACCGAATTTCTGTAGATTTAGCATATAATTCTGATTCTACAGTATCGATTTCAATTTCTTTAATGATATTTTCAATTTTCTCTTTACATTTTTCTAATTTGTCTAATGTGTTGAAATCGTGTCCAATTAATACTTTTAGGGACTTTTTATTCATCTTTACAGCAGCATCATGTTTTGAATTAGAAGAATGTGAGATTCCGTAACGAGCATCTGAGATAAATTGATCACAAAGATCAATAATGTCTTGGAAAGAACTTCTTAATTTTCTTTGTTTATTCTTATGTGCTTTTGAATATAACATGTCTATTTGTCCACGAATTTTTTCATTTCTGCTTCGAACTTCATTCCTTAGTGCTTCATCTGATTTAGTCATCTTTCCTTTTTGATAACCATTGTATGCTGTAAACAATAGCCGAGTTGCAGTAATTACAGCAGATACACTTGGGTCGGGGAACACTTGTACTCTGCTAAACTAATGTATATTCAAATCCTTCTATAGTCTGAATTCATAAATTTTCTTTAATTGATTCAACAGCGTCAACAATTGTATCTTCAGGGTTATGAACTTTAATTTCTAATGCATCCCATGTATCTCCTACATCATAACTAACTTTCGAACCTAAACCATCTCTTAGATGTTTAATAGATAATTTAGGATGGAATATTGCTACAATGTATGCCAGAATTTTAGGTAATTTTTTCGTTGCCCATCTCCCGCCCTTTCTTGCTTTTAGAATCAGGCCAATCTCATTCATCCACATATCACTTGTATGTGTTAAGTATCGTCTTCGATCTTCTCCTTTATCAAGAGCATTAATGTGTGCCAATGCAACATCCCTCACATCTACAAAATTAATATTAAGATCTAAAACAAATGGTGGTCCTTTAACAAAATGTTTCAGATATGACATTGAACCATCAATATGTTTCGGATGCAATACTGGTCCGAAAACAATAGATGGGTGTATAGTAATTAATCTCACATTTTTTCCTTCTGCCCATTCTCTCATTTTCTTTTCACCTTCTGCTTTTGCAAATCCATAATGGTTAGATTCTAATGATGCATCATCGCACCAATCTTCAATAGAATATGTTTTACCATTTTCATATTTTGTTGGACGGATTGCAGCAACTGAAGAAGTATGGATGATTGTGTTCACATCACCCATTACCGAACAGAGGTTTTCTACTCCGATTACTGATGTGTCAATAACATCCTTTTGAGGATCCAATTTTCCAATGGGTAAATTCGCCGCACAATGTATGACCTTGTCACATCCCTCAATTGCTTTTTTCAGAGATTCAACATTGAATAAATCCCCATAAACAATTTTCAACTTCTCATTTTCTTCAAAAATTGATTTCAGCGATAAATCCCTTAACATTGCTCTTGTTTTTATTCCTTTTTTTAATAATTCATTTACAACATGTGCGCCAATAAATCCACTTGCTCCTGTGACCAATACTACGCTTTCTTCGTCAGCCATGAAGTATCATAATTTTATTTGGCAAATCAAGTTTTTTGTTTTTTAATTATGGAACAAATTAAGTTTTTTTGACCTTGTTAAACATCAATCTTGAAGATAGTTGTCTTTTTCGGTATTAATATGGCGCTAATGATATATGACACTAGGCGCAAGGAAAAAGTTGCATTTAGACCTATTAATCCTGGAAATGTTTCAATGTATGTTTGTGGTGTAACTGTATATGATTTATGCCATTTAGGTCATGCAAGATGTTATGTTGCATTCGATGTAATTCATAGATGGTTAGAATCATCAGGATATGATGTAAACTACATTCAAAATTTTACAGACATTGATGATAAAATCATCAAAAGAGCAAATGAAAAGGGTGTGGACTTTTTAGAATTAGTAGATGAAAATATTAATGCATATTATGAAGATATGGATTCATTGAATATTTTAAGGGCTGACGAATATCCAAGGTGTACTGAATATGTTGAACAAATGATTTCAATTACTGAGGATTTGGTTAGAAAGGAACATGCATATGTAACATCAGATGGTGTATATTTTCATGTTGAATCTGCACCTGAAAAATATGGTGTTTTGACAGGTCAGAATATTGATGCAGTATTAGGTGGAGCAGGAGGTAGAGTTTCAAAAACAGGTGAGGGTAAAAGAGATCACAAAGATTTCGCATTATGGAAATCAGCAAAGCCTGGAGAGCCAAGTTGGCCAAGTCCGTGGGGTGATGGAAGACCTGGATGGCACATAGAATGTACGGCCATGAGCATGGATCATCTTGGTGAACAATTTGATATTCATGGTGGTGGGCATGACTTGAGATTCCCTCATCATGAGGCTGAAATTTTCCAAGGGGAATGTCATACGGGAAAATCTCCTGTAGTTAACTATTGGTTACACAATGGTTTTGTAAACATGGATGGGGAGAAAATGAGTAAAAGCTTAGGGAATTTTTGGACAATAAGAGATATTATTCAAGAAATAAACCCTTTAGTGCTTAGGTTTGCCTTGATAAACGCTCAATATAGATCCCCAATTGATATGAATGAAAAATTATTGCAGGATGCAGAGATAAATCATCAACGTCTTTTAGATTCATACAAATTGGCTTTAGATTCTTGGGATAATGTCGAAGAAAATAATTTGCGTCGTTTACCAGAACCAAACATCACTTCATCTGAATTATTATCGCATAGTCTTGGATTGATTGAAAAATTCGCAGAAGAATTTGCTTTGGCTATGGATGATGATTTTAATACTAGAGAAGCAGTTACCAAAACAATGTCAGTTGCAAGGGAAGTAAATCGTTTATTAAATTCAGATTTAGATGAAGAGGATAAGCAATCGGTTGGATTTTTCGCAGTAGACTTATTCGAGCAACAAGCGGGTAATGTTTTGGGTCTATTGCCCTCAAGAGAACAAATTTCAGTAATGGATGAAGAATCCATCGAAGTAAAAAGTCGTAAAGAAGAGATTTCAGAAAAAGTAGAAAAATTATTACTTCAACGTACTCAAGCTCGGGCGGAGAAAAATTGGTCTGAAGCAGATAAAATTAGGGATGAATTAACTGAAATGGGTGTGACTGTAAAGGATACTTCTAATGGCCCTGTATGGGACTTAACCTAACTTATTTTTTTGGAGGTTTTAAGGGGGGTAATTTTAATCCTTTATCGTTACTATTTTCTTCCCATTCATTAAATTCAGAATATTTGTTTTTATTTATCATAAGTAACACTACTGATGTAATTGTGATAAATATTAAAGCAATAACTAAAATTATTATTGTGCCCATTTGGTCATTAGATTCAGATTCTAATTCAGACGTTTGACCACATACGTTGTCTTCACAAACCCATTCACCAGAATTGCTACAAACACAATTGTTACAATCTTCTTTCTTTACCTGTCCGAAACTACATGCAACAGTATTTTGGGAATCATCGTTTGAATTATCTGTTGATTCATCAATACAACCGTCTCCATCATTATCTGAATTTGTAGCGTCTTCAGAAGGGCATTCATCTGAATTATCTCCGACTCCATCTCCATCTGTATCTGTAGTTTCGTCAGCATCATAGGGAAAATCATCTAAATCTGCGCATACGCCATCGTTATCACTATCGTCTAGAGCATCATTTGGACAAGGATCATTGTTATTTCCTACTCCATCTTTATCTGAATCAAACCATTCAGTTGGGTCCTCTGGAAATGCATCTGTCCAATCAGAATATCCATCTTCATCTGTATCTACATCATTGATTTCAGTATTCAAACGATATCCATTTTCATTTAATTCTACATCATAATAAGTAGACCATAAATCAATTTCACTAATAGAATTAAATGGGATTGAATTATTTAGTGTTTCAAAGTAAGAGTCATCTCCATATGTATATACTGAATCTAGATGTGTTCCACCAGATAAACCTGGATATTTTCCATTAAACCAATCTTCAAATTCTGTTTCAGTCATTGTGTTTGCATAGTTAAAACTATCATACATTTCGTCTAAATCAAATTGCATTGCTTTTTCTAAATCTCCCGAAATACTTGCCCATGTTTGACCTCCTTTAGAAACACCTTCAAATGTTATATCTACTGATTTACTAAAACCGTCTCCTTGTATGATTTCACTATTTACACCAAGTTGTGTTAAAAGGAAACTATCTCCAAATATTGGTAATCCCCCCACAATTGTTAATTTCATGTCGGGATCTACAGCTTCAATTAGATTTCTATATGGGTCATTTCTAAATGAATCTACAACCATTAAATCTGCACTTAATCCTGCTTTTATTCTTCCTACATGTTCGCCCCAATTCATTCCATCAGCAGGATTGCTTGTGACCATTTGAACTAGTTCATAGTCTGAAAAGATGTCTCCATATCTGTTTGTATCTAACCAATCTGCCATTTTCAATTCATGTAGAGGACTTTTAGTTCCTGATGGTGACCAATCTGGCGCTAGGGAAATTGTAACGCCTTCGGCCTTTGCAGTGACAACGTCAGTAGTATCACCGTATAGAAGAAGATTGGAGGTTGGAGACCACACAAGATCTGCACCAACATCTCCCATGGCTGAAAATTCTGGTTGGCCTAATCCTGTTCCGTGAATTAGCATTAATTCACCAACTAACAATTCGTTTTCTACTAAAATATCAAATTCTGCTCTGGACGATTCATCGGTACCTTCTGCTAAGTGTAAGAACCATGCATCTAATTCACCAGATTGGTTTCCCGTTTTGATATGATTTCCTACATAATCACTTTCTAATTGAGTTACTTTAGTATGCATATAATCTCTACCAAAATTATAGTATTCTATATTTCTAGCTAAGATTGAAGCAAATTCATCATCATCACCTGTAGGATTACCTTGTACAGCCGTAGTTCCTCCGACTATTGCACGTACTTCGACATACTTCATTGATTCATGTTCTAAATCCCAGTAATCCCATCCTTGAATTAATGACTTAGCCCCTGTAACATCAATTGAGTAAGTAGGATTATTTCTCCATTGATATCTATTCTCATAAAAATCACCATTCCTATGGTCTAGTGAGTAATCCCATAAAGGAACCATGTTGTAATGAATATGGTTATGTGAATCAATGATTCCAGGATATATTGTACCTGCAGTATCAACAATTGGTACTCCCTGAAGATCTATTTCAGAGGGCATAGCTCCTTCTTCCCATACAGCTTCAATCATTCCATCAGTCACCATAACACTTCCATAAGGAATTACACTATTTTCAGATTCCATAGTTACAATTCTTCCTTTAAGGACATATGATCCTTCATGGTATAGATCACCAGTATTTGCATAACATGTTCCAATTGGATGATTTGAACCTGGCCCTCCTTCTGCTTCAGGCCAAATTTCATCATTAGCAATTCCAGGTGTTGGTGGTGTGATGTTTGCCCAATTCCCCTCAGAATCTCTAGCATAAGAGACATCCCAATAATTTCCGTAACCCTCAAAAGAAAAACTATCCAACAAATAATTTGAGGTATCTGAAACTTTAACAGTGCCCCCGTCAAAATAATCAAATTCCAAACCAGAATCTACACGATAAAATGCCATATATCCTCCAGTAGGAATTACTGTATCCCAACCAATAGAACAAGTTTGAGAACCGTCTTCTCCCGCAAATTCTAAAACCCAATTAGAGATATTAATATCGTTATTAGTAGGGTTGTGCAATTCCACAAACATATCATTATATTGTCCGAATTTTCCATCTCCATTCCAATCTGTTCCATTATAATCTTCATTATTTGGAGAAACCAATATTTCACTAATTACGATATGATTAGGCAATTCAGCTGAAGTGGATTGTATAACTGTAGTAGAAAGTGGTAGTGTAGAAATTAAGAATCCAATAACTAAAATCCAACAAATTGATTGCCCATTTGATAACCTGCTCATACCCTGTCGTAAGCAAACTAGCATTTTACTCAATCTATTGAGGATAATGATTTCTTTAGGGTAATGTGTCTGGTCCGCCAATAGGCATTGCCATTAATGGTCCATGCATTCCTCTAAGAAC
>DAGQ01000115.1:0-3696 GCA_002498205.1 Euryarchaeota archaeon UBA596 | reverse complement strand
GATAAACCAAACCAAGGCCTACCATATTGATCAACACTCATGTCGAGGAAATCTCCGAGACCACCACATCTATTGTAACCACAATCTTCAGTAGTATCTAGTGGGTCCTCATCATCATTGAATTGTACTGTAGTAAATAATGGATTTTCGCTAAAAACATCTGTAGCAACCGTTAGATATCCATTCCAGGAATCGTTTCCAGTATCTCCTACATATCCAAACGCTACTTTACCTCCCCCTCCAGCAGTGACTACTGGAAAACCAGTACCAACCAAATCAATTGGGGGTGCAATCATCATAGCATTACTCCACGAATCTCCATTGTCTTGAGAATTTGCATAATAGGGCATATTGTCCATTCCCATCCACATTGCATGTACATTATTTTCATCATCTATTGCAACTTGGGCTTCTTCAAAATTCCATGTATCTGCGGTTCCAGATTCTTCAGTTGGAAGTGGATGTTCTGTCCAAGTAAAACCACCATCAGTGCTACGGTAAATTGAGTAACCACTGCCACTACATCCTACATTGCCACGATAAAAATTGCCATCTCCTGCCCCTTCTATGTGAGCGCTTAATCCACCACTACTACATCCTAGAGGCGCTCCAGGTACTTCAGGACTCCAAGTGTTTCCTCCATCAAAACTAGTTGAGCATAATGGTGCTTCCCAATTACCATTTATACAAAACACCCATGTTGTTGGATGTAAAGCTGCGGGGAATGGTGCAGAACCAATAGTCTGATGGTCTTGAACGGAGTAAGAAGTAGCAGGAGTTGGGGGAGACCATGATGCACCCTCATTATCAGACCATTCAACAGTCATCCCTAGTAGTGCATGCATATCGAATTTCATTATTCTATCAGTCCATTTATCTACGTAGACATATGGATCATTACTATTAGGTACAGGTAATATTGGATCGTAAGTATTCACGCAAGAATAATCGGAAAGGTTACTCATTGTAATTAAACCAGAACACTGAACGATTGCTGTTGAACCTGCAGGTCCATTACCCCAGCTTGAGATGTAAAGATTATCGTTTGATGTAATTCCTATGGTAGGTTCAAATGTGCTCATTCCAATACTGTAATAACTTCCTTGAGTCCAATAGGGGATATTATTTTCTGTAAGATTAACAGTGATGTTAGCCTCTATTAATGCTGATTTATTTAATGCATTTATTCCACCGGAATAATGATACCAAGTAGTCGATGGAATTTCTCTATCAAAATCAAAAGGGCTTGGTTCAATAATTATCTCTTCTTCTTCACTTCCAAAACAACCTGCTAAACTAGATGTCATCATTATTACGATTAACAGTGCAGTTGCCCTTCTCATAGGTATACGTACAAAGTCAAATTATAACAGTACACCGATTAAATGTGATATGAATTTATTTTTATGGTAGGTTACCTCAACCACCAGCAGGTAGTGTTGTTAGTGCAGTAAAACCCAAAATAGTGTTGGAATATACTTTAATCATACCCACTTAACGATTAATTATGACCTAGTGTCACCTCTCGCTATGCGCAAGTGCAATGTTTGCCTTATCATACTCACAATGATACTTCCTATTTTCTCTGGTTGTTTTGGTGATTCAGATGAACCAGAAATAATTGAAGAAAATGGATACCCTTCTGTTTGGGATAGATATGATATTGATTATCGTAGTGATGATGTATTTAGCAGGGTGACTATGAATGGTTCTTACGAAACCGATGAAGTAAGATCTGTTTTTGTTGAAGTAGATCTTCCTGCATCTCAAGGCGGTTGCACAACTAATGTTCCAGCAGATTGTCTAGTACATTTAGGTTTATGGCTACCAGTAATCGAAGGATGTGATTGGGACTCCGAGAATTTAAGTGATGATTGTAAAGTTCCTGCCATTGCAGAAATTGGTCCATACTACAATGATGGTGATGTGGATGCATTAACTCCTGCTGATAGACTTGGAAGATTTTTAATTGAAAATTATGTTCAACATGGTTATGCTGTTGCTCAAGTTAGTGTTTTTGGAACTGGAGATAGTACTCATTGTATGGATTTGATGGGAGTCGACGAACAAGCCGGAATTGATGCAGCTGTGACATATTTGGGAAGTGCACCTTGGTCCAGTGGAAATGTTGGAATTATTGGTAAATCATATGATGGTTCAACACCTTGGGAAGCCGCTACTTTTGGTAATGAATTCTTGAAAACTATAGTGCCAATGTCTGGATTAATTGGGGCTCAAGATTTGATGTGGAGAAATGGAAGTATGGAGGCAAGAGGAGCAATAATGCACAATGGTGTTTATGGTTCATTTGGATTAGATGGTGATTTAGAAGATGTTCAAACTGGTTGTAGAGGTTATATTGAAGGATATTATGCGGGAGTTGGAGCATATTTAAGCGGAGACGATCTTAGTTGGATGGGTTCAGATTATTGGTCACAAAGACACTTTTTAACACGTGCATTGGAAAATTACAATGGCTCTGTTTATATCATTCAAGGAATGCAAGATTGGAATGTTGATCCACATATGGCATTTCCTGTACATCAGCAATTAGAAGATGCAGGAATTGAAGTGAAAACATTAGCAGGTCAATGGGGTCATGATTATCCAGATAGAGATGGAGATGCAGGGCATGCTTCATTATCCTCTGGTAGAGGTGCTGAGGCTTATCCCTACACTTTAAGGTGGGATTGGGCAGATGAAATGTTATTGTGGTTTGATTGGTATCTAAAAGGAGAAGGTGAAAAACCATTGTTGACAGTAGAAATGCAAGATAATTTAGGTGGTTGGAGAGTTGAAGAGACTTGGCCAGCACCAGATACAGAGTATAGACAATTTTTAGCAGGCTCTGATATTGAAGATATCAGCGGAGGTTCTACGATAACCCCCACTTCCTCAAAAGTACTTTCCATAGGGCCTTTTGAAGAGGATTTATTGATTGCAGGAATGCCTACATTTCATCTAAAATCTACCATTTTAACAGCTAACAATGGGCATTTGTTTATCGAAATGAGGGATGGAAGCACTGGTATGCATTTAGGTCATGCAGTAATGGATTTACGATTTCATGCAGGAGGAAAACAAGGATCACAATTAGTTCCATTTCAAACAGTTGTGGCGATGATGGAATTTTTCCCAATGGATGTGGTAATACCTGCAGGAAGTACGATTGAATTAGTAATATCTCAAACGGGAGAAGACTATGTTCCAAGTGCTGCGGCAGTTGGACCTGTACAGCTTGATTTATCTGATGAAAGTATTTTGACACTCCCTTTGGTTAATAGAACTAGTGAAGATTATTTTAGAGCATCAGGGCACGATTATTCAGGAGAAAATGGTGCTAGGAGTTATTAATCAGAATATTGAGGTGGTTTTGTGTTGGAAACGAAGAAGTTGACTGCTCTAATGTTATTTTTAGTTATTTTACAGCCTATTCTTGCAGGTTGTTTTGGGGATGAATTAGAAGAAGATTTACCAACAGTAGTTTCTATTTTTGAAAAATTCAAGGCATTTGATTCAGGATTAGATGATCAAAGAAATTTCACTTCAATAGATTTAGCAATTAATTCATCTGTAAACCTCAGTTGGGCAGTTTTTGGAAATGAAGAAGGAGGTAATTGCTGTGTGCATTATCTTGCTGGAACAAAAGAAGGATTGATTTTGAATTTTGGAGGCGAATATCCTACATGGAGTGTA
>DAGQ01000071.1 GCA_002498205.1 Euryarchaeota archaeon UBA596 | reverse complement strand
TTGAGTTAGAAATTACAGATTGGGATATCGATCCAAATGATGGAAGGCTATACGTCGCCATAGGTGATTCTGTAATCCAAATTGATGATACAATTAACCCCAAGATCATTCATTTAAGAGATGTTGAGGAAAATGGACCTGTAACTGACTTATTTGTAGACGATATTAATCAAAGATTAATGATTACAGCTCGGGGAGAAATTAATGTTTATTCACTAATTAATGGAGAATTATTGAATGAATTACCCATTGAACCTATAATTGCTGGAGAAGAAGCATTTGGATTTTGGCATTCTTTTGCTTCTGCTAATGATATTTATGGAATTTCACAAAGAGGGCTTTTCCAACTAAATAGTATCGGAACTGATTGGACTCTAGAACAAACATCTGGAAATTCAGACTGGCCAGAAGGAGAACCACAAGATGTTGAATTTGTAAATGGAGTTATGTACGTTTCAATAGAGGAAGGAGGTATTGCAAGATGGGATACAAATAGTAACTCAGTTTTAGAATTATTACAAGACCCTAATACAAATAGAGTACATGAAATGATTATTTCTGGTGATGTAATATATATTGCTACAAGAGATAATGGTATTTTGCGTTGGAATTACGCACAGGATAGTTGGATTAGTTCTTGGACAAATGCAAATTGGCTAGATGATAATAATGTTGTAGATTTGGTAAAATTAGATAATTATATTTTTATTTTATTAGAGAATAAACTACATCAACATGATTCTTCAATCGGGGTAATGACAAATGAATATGATGTGATTAACGATTTAAATATGGCTAGAAGCGGTAAAAATATTGTCCCATGGCCGTCAAATGGTATTCGTTCTCCTTCTAATTCTATTGCATTATTAAATGATGGAAGTGGGGTAATGAGTGTTCTAGATCCAATGACCACAGGTCTTTATTCTCAAAAAATGGATTTGGTCAGTTCTCCAAGCGGGATTGAAATGAATTCAGTAATACAAATGGGAAGTAAAGTCTATGTTTCTTCGGGGGAAATAATTGATGTTTTCGATTCTTCAATTTGGAAATGGACTGACCCCATTACAAATCTGGGGGGGGAAGTTGTTGCAATGACTTCTGATGGAAATTATATGTATGTAGCCACTGAAGATTCTACTAGTGTTCAAGAATTAGATTCTATGGGTAATTTGACTAGACTTTGGGGTGCTGGTGATTTCACTGATGAAACTATTATAGATATTGCTCATGATGATTCTGGATACATAATTACCTCTCATCCAAATGGAATCACAATTATCGATTTAGCAACAAATGATGCTGAGAATTACGAATATGATGTTGCTCCTTATTCTGATGTCGTAGCTGTTGATGGTATTGCATATTTAGGAACCTTTAATGATGGTGTTCAAAGAATTGAGTTGGCAACTGGTGATGAATTATCCTCTTGGAGATCAACAGGCCTTGATGAATTAGAAGAAATACCGATTGCTGCTGGAAACGGAATGATTTATGTTGGAATTCCGGGTTTTGGAGTAACGATTTTTGACGAAATAACTGGCGAAATACTCGAAATTTGGGATGGAGGACAAGGTGGAGATTTACCTTCAGACACTATAAGATCATTACATATTGATGTTGATGGATATGTATGGGTTGGAACAGATGATGGCGCTACTAGATTTAATGGTCAAAGATTTAATGATTTAGACCATGATGGCCAATGGTGGAGTCATAGATACTATGGAATCGATAGTGATTCAACTTATATCTGGGTGGCTATGGCAAACAATGAAATTTGCCGTTGGAATCGACAGACACTCAATGGAGGAGACAATAACAATTGTTGGGGTGAAGACGAGGGTTTACCCTCTGATGGACCAACTGGTTGGCAAGATTATACATCAGTAAGATTTGTTGGAGCGAATGAATTAATGGTTACAACGCTTAATGGTGCTGCATTATTTGATACGAATACATATAATGTCATTCAAGATTGGAATACTGATAGTGCTTCAAGTAATTCTCCAGTGGTTCTTCATAATGGCATTGTATATCTTGGATTAAATGGTGATGGGATTTTACGTTATAATACTAGTTCGAATTTATGGATGCCAAAATGGTCTTCCACAAATAATATGATTCCTAATAATCAGATTACAGCCTTAGCATTAGATGAATTGAATGATTCACTTTGGGTTGGAGGAGATGATAATTTTGATTTAACACAAATTGATTTGAATACTGGTACTGTAACTGGTAATGTTGATTATGGAACTGAAGGACTCGAAGAGTTGCCTCCTCAAAAATTAATCATTGATTCAGGCGTCTTATATTTCATTCCAGAATTAAGTTCTCAGGGAGATAATATTGGTAGAATTGATTTATCCACAGGTAATTTAGGTTACATTAGTGTCGCAGATGGAGCTATAAACCCTAGTGATGAATTTGGAGATGATATTTTCATTCATGGTGCAGATGTTGTGGAAGGTATTTTACATATTGGAGCAAGTGAAGCTGAAACAAGATGGTGGGCAAATTATGATGAAGGTTATATCATGCGTTATAATTTAACTTCAGAAGATTGGGAAGATCCACTTGAACCAGGACAAGAAGTTGGTAGAGCTCTTTCTGTTTACCTTGGAAATCGATTATATGTTACATATGGAGATAGTGTGAAAGAATTAGATAGTGGTGGAAATTTATTGAATAGCTGGCCTGATTCACTTGATGGACCTATTAGAGAAATTGTAGAATATAATGGTGAGATTTTATTTGCGACTCAGTCTGGTATTGCTAGATATGATCCTCTTACAGAGACATGGTTAGATACATGGACAATTGATAATGGGGGATTACATCCAGATTCAAATGATGATGAAGAAATAATAGAAATGTATGTTGAAGGAACAAACCTTTGGTATGCTTCTGGAACTACTGGAGGTCAATGGTGGCAAGGATCGCCGACTCTTCAAAGATTCTCAGGTTCTGACACCAATGCAGATGGTATTATTGACGGTAATGATCACGATATTTGGGATAATGCAAATACACAAGGTTTACCAAATGGAGATATTTGGTCTATGAAGGAATGTAATGATTACATGCACTTCGCAGTTAGATGGCAGGGGAATTTCGGTGGCGGCGGAGGAGTAGG
>DAGQ01000046.1 GCA_002498205.1 Euryarchaeota archaeon UBA596 | reverse complement strand
TTCACTTCCAATCATATGAACTCCGAAAGTTAAAACCATATCTGCAATGGAAGACATTTCCTGTTCTATAGAACTGTCTAAAGAATCTGTACTTACACACAACAACAATATTCCTCTAGCCATCTGAGTATGTGCTTGCATCATCCTTAGCATTGAAATAACTCTGCTTTTATCATAACGCTGGAAAAAGAAGTCTAAATTTTCAACAGCGCAGCGGAAAAATGGCCCTCGATCAATTACGCTATTGGCCATTTCTGTAAGAAAATCTTCAGTTTCATCATCTACAAACCTAGTTTGAGATAATCTTTGAATATCATTCATATTAAATCCTTCAAGTCTGTATTTACTAGCTTGTAATTCCTTCCCCAATACACGATTATTATATTCTGAACCAATACTAATTATTTTTAATTCATTCAACCAATTATATTTATCAAAAACCTGCATAATTTCCTCAGAGGTTTCATTCGTTGAAATATATACTGTATTCTCTGGTTCCTCACAAGGTGAAAGAAATTGCTTAGCAAATAATTCTGCACCAGCCCCAGGATCTGTAAGAGCTAAAATAGTAAATCCGCGAGGCACTCCTCCACTCATAATTTTATCAAATTTAGGAATCCCAAAACTACCCATTTTTCCAAAAAATTGTTCATCCTCGCGAGTAATTTCAAATTCAGTATTTATTGTCATAATTTAATCCCTCTAATTTATTACGATTTGTCCCCTATCGATTAAATCGGTACAATATAAATCTAAATTCGCCAAAACACCTGGCGGAGTTTGGTCTGGAACATTAATAATTACAGACAATACTTCTCTTTGCCTAAAGGTATTAACAAAAGTGTGTAAATATTCTGCTAACATCCTCTCTTCATTATATATCGCCAAAGCATTAACACTATCTAAAATTACAAAATTTCTTTCTGTTAATTTTTTCCTAAAATGATACATAGTCTTCAATAATGCACTTTCCAACATTATCGGTGAGTCAATGTATGAAATATTACTATGTTCAGTATTAGTACCCCCTAAAATTCCTGATGAAACCATATCTAAAAATTGAATATTACCTGTTGGAATACCTAATGACTCTAAACCTTCTATAATCTCATTTGCACCTCTAGATGCTGAGATATAAACTCCGCCCATCTCAAAAACATTAATCAAAGGATTAAGAATACTTGCTGTTACAGTAAATGAATTTGAAGTTCCACATCTAACTTGCATTGAACTATTTAATCCAACATCACTTAATTGTTCAGCTATTTTTTGATCTAATTCTATCATCTAATTCACCTCTAACCTGAAGAACCCCATTTTAACATAGGAGTAAGCATAACTCCAATTGATGTTAATTCGACAGCATATTTTGCCCTACTATGAGATGTGCCCCTCATCTTCACTACTTGTAAAAATCTTAGTAAATGCCCCATTCTTTCAACATCACCTAATACAATTATACCATCACTAATTGCTTCTTCAACACCAAAAGAAGACCACATATTAACTCCTGATTTTTCAGATGTAATCTCAGAGATCAATAGTGTTGTACACCCCAATGTTGATAATTTCTTACCTAACGTAAAAAGAAAATCTCTAATTAATTGTTCACTTTGAATTTTATAACATAATGTTGTTACTGAATCTATTACTAATCTAGTAACTCCAATCGTATTAACTATGTCTGTAATCGCTTTAATAAGTGCATGAATATCTCCTAAGTCAAAAGTTGCTTTTGTTAACCCTAACCATGAATATAATACGTCCATATCAAAAACGTTGATTAAACCTTTATCCACCATCTTCATATCAAAAAAATCATATTGACGTACATTATCAAGTAATTTTACGGAAGGTTCCGTAGCAGTAAAATGGGCACATGCCTCTCCATTTTCTGCCCCTCTAACTAAGAATTCTAACCCTAATGTTGTCTTTCCACAACCACATGAACCAGCGGCTAAAACTGTAGATCCATAAGGTATGCCTCCACGTAAAATTTCATCAAGACCGTGTATTCCTGTTACACATCGGTCTCGGACATAACCGGCAGCAGATTCCATGTGATTCGTTACCCCGTGTAATGAATAGGTTCATGAAATCATGGGTTATATTGAACCCGGAGTGCCGTCTTCTAGGGGAATCCAACTAGAGGAGTTTGAAAATTCACCATAATTCCAAACTAATGAATATCCTGTGTTAATATTCCAAGTATCATCCCAATGAAAATTTATTAAATCATAGGTTAATGCTGAGTTAAACTCTGCATATTGAAATGAAATATGCCCTCCACTTGATTCTATTGAGTCAATTAATCCACTGCCTAAAACACCAGAAGTACCTAAATCAATTACTAAAGAACTACCTAAATCTTGTTGAATTGAGGGATTTCCAGAAAGTAAAAGATAACTTTCTCCGGGTACTACACCAGAGGTAATTAATTCATGAGCAGATACAACGCCATTTGTAATTTTGGAAATACTCCAACCAGACAAATTAACTGCGAATTGATCTGGATTGTATAATTCAATCCATTCGGGCCCTCCTGAAGCAGGATTAATCATGATTTCAGACATCAATAGTCTATCTGTAAAACCCGCACCTAAATGTACCTCTAAACTAACTAAAACAACTTCATCAGCCATATGTAAAGTTCTACTAATTGAAACACTTGAAAAAGAACTATTTCTAAGTGTTCCATCGTCAAATAATAATTCTCCAATTCTAGAAGGTTCTGGAGAGTTTTCAACTCGAACTAATAATCTTACATCATATTCCTCATTTAATCCTAAACCTTTACTGAAAGTGTCTTCTGTTAAAGATTTTAATGAGTCTACTTTAAGGGTCGATAATCGACCTCTTTCACTAAGTAAACCAGGAATTAATGCTCCTGAATTTAATTCTTCGGGAGGTAATAAATGCCAATCAACAGTAGCATTTCCTGCATCTTTAATTCCATTTTCAAATGGAATATGGTACCCCTCACTTCCAGTAAGTTTTTCCATTGCCTCCACAGCCGATCTTTCTAATCTATCTATGTCTGGAGTATTAGGCCCTAACTGTAATTGTGCAAGTGATAAAAATGCAGTTACTAGCATAAGAAACAAGATGAATGCAGATAAAAATTCAATTACAGCAGTCATCGCATTTTCATCGCGTAAAAACTCGTCTTGACCTCTCTTCACGAAACTAAGAGGTTAGGCAAAGGAAATAAGACTGATGTTTCTAAATAAGAAATATACGATAAATTATTGAAAATAAAATAATTTCAGAAAAAAAATAAATGTTCGAAATCAGACTCTTTTACCATCATCTAACCGTTTGATATTTACGATATTGATGAGTCCTATTAATCAGTGGGTAATGCAAGCGTGGGGTTGTCTGATTTTTCAGTCAAGAAAAAAATGACTAGAATTAGTCTATTTTTAGTAGCAATGTTTTCAATATCTATTATCCCTATTAGTACAGTTTCAGCCAACACAAATATTGATTTAGGGTTTGAAGAAACTGATAATCTTCAAAATGGTGTTAGTTATCCAATTGAAGATGAACTAATAATTGAAATCTACGTTAAAAACTTCGATAACGATAATGCATTTAATGCAATTAAATGGATTGAATGGGACTTTTGTTCTGGAGACATGTCTGTATCAGGGTGTGATGAAAATAATATGATTGAAAATGGAACAAAATTTACAGCAAATATTGCTCCAAATTCAAAAAAATTATTATCTTTTAGTACATTTCAACCAATAAATAGTGGAGATTACACCTTAGAAGTTAGATTTGAAGAAAATGATTTAAACCCATCAAATGATGTAATGTTTATTGTAGTTACAGTAGTTAATGCATTTACTGATTTTGTAGTAGATAGTAATTATGATGTCCTTCCAGACGTTAATAATTTGAATATCTATAATGGGAATACAATATATAACTCAAATGAAGATTATCCTCTCTTTTTGAATGGTTCTGTTGAAAATTGGCAGCTGAATAGTCCTGCTGAAATCGGCTGGCAATTATTGGATGGAGAGGTCGTTTTTGCCGAGGCAATGACAAATACAGTTAATTTTCCTACTGAAACTGAATTATTAACTTCTTTTAGTGTTGAATTACCATTTCTAAATTCACCCAGAGAGGGTGTATTTTTATTGAAATATGGATTATTTACTCCAGGAGAAGATATGAATCATCTAAATAATTTATTTTCTAAGCAAATATATTTTGATGACTCATTAGACATTTCAATAAATTATCCTGAGTCTATTATTAATCCAGAAGATGGTGTTTGGTATGCAGGATTAAATTCTATGAAGGTCGTAGTTGAAAATAATGGTAATGTCTCTTCATATAACTATAACCTTAAGCTAGAACAAGTATATGATGGAAGTTATACTGATTTAATACAAATATGTGGAGATATTGATTTACATCCAGGTGAAACGAAAACTTGTTATTTTGATCTGTTAAATCCAGGACTGACAAACCTAACACTTACGATTGATGACTCATATCAGACATATTTTGATGAAAACATCAATGATAACACAATTTTAATTCCTACAGAAATTATTGCAGGAGAATTAAATGCCACTGTAATTCTTGAAAGAGAAGACGGTGTTTTTACATTTGATGACACGATTCATTTAGTTGCTTCAGTTAGTTCTAACGCACCAACTCCATTAACTTTTGATTGGGCACGCAATGGGTGGTCAATGGCATCTGGAGAAGACGTAAATTTAACTGCAAGACATATGGGTACTGGAACTCACCAAATGACACTAACTGTTACTGATTCATTATCTAGAGTAATTTTTGTTGATTTTGAGTTAGTCATTGTAAACACAACCTTCTTCTCATATGGAAATGATATGATTTATGGAGTAGCACCAACAAGATCTACTGCATACGTAGATGTTAATCTTGAACTTGTTCCAGAACTTTTCCAATATTCAATTGATGAAACTCTTACTCCTCTATATACTTTAGAAGTTAATACTGTCAATAGTTTAAACCCTGGACAAGACCCAGGATTAGAAAGATTAGAAATGATACTAGATTTAGATAAATTATTACCTTCAGAAGTTCAAGATAATAGTTCAATAAGGCTTTATTGGATTGAAAATGTTACCGATTCCTCTCCTATGGAATTAGACCCTAGTTTCGGTACAATAGATATGGAAACGGGGTTATATCAAATCAATTTACCAACAGATGGAATGTTCTTAATTACAGCAAATATTGCTTCGATAAATCTCATGATTGAAAATTTAGAAGTAATACCGTACAAAGCTGGAGGGATGGCTTTAGAATGGAGTGTCATTGGAGATACTAATAATCCATTAGTTTTAGAATGGAATATATATCGAAATACAGGTACTGAAGGTCTTCTAATACCATTTGGTTCATTAAATGATACTTCTCCAGAAGATTGGGAACAACTAACCTCTGGAAAATTATCGGACTCATTTGTAGTAAATACACCACTAGTACTTACAAACAGTGAAACTGAAATTGCAGTTCAGTGTGTAGATCAATTAGATTCTAATGATCAAAATTATAGTTTGAACGTTGAAAATTGCTATAAACAAGATTTTGATCAAAGATGGTACGATCCAAACCCGTTAGCTGCAGATGTTTGTGCATCTTATGTTGTAGTAGCCACGAATAGACAAGGAGAAACCTTGTGGAATAATGGAGGCGTGTCTGGAATCAATGACAACGGACAATATGAAGGTGTTTGTGGAGATAATAAAGCACCATTAATTATGTTAAGTAATTTAAATCAAGAAGTAATTTATGATAATTCATCTACATGCCTAAAAGAAAATTTAGATTATTCAAGGTGCTATTCTGTAAAATTAAAATGGAATTGGCCAATGGCGATTTCAGAATCTGTTGATTTTAGACTCTATAGAACTGAGCAATACGTAACAGACTTACAATTTGCAATTCCTTTGCAAACATATGAAAGTATTACTCCAGGAGCCACAATTGAATACATAGATACAGGTACAAATGTTTTAACTACTTATTCTGATGGAGAATTTGAAAATATTGAAATCGACATAGGGATAAGACCCGACAGGGTTTACTATTACTATTTGGCACCTACTGATGCACTTGGAAATGAAAGGACTTCCCCAATTCAAGGAAACTGGGTTGAAGTTCAAGTAGATGAAGTGGAGGTTTCTGAATACCATCCCGAATGGATTCCACCGCCTCCAGAACCTCCAGAAACAATTACTGGAACTGATTTTGAAGCGGAATTATTAGAATATTTAGATAAATCAACATTCCAAGTTGCAGGATTAATTACAATCATAATAATGTGCTTAAATTTTGTTTTAATTCCATACTCATTACAACAAAGAAAGAAGGCGAGTCGTAGAATTGATCACCTAATTAAAACGGGTGCTTGGGACATGTATGATGAAGATGAAGATGATTATTAATTTTCAATAGTGAAATTAAACTTCTGATTCCTCTTCTCTTTCATCATCTTCAAAATCACAATAGTATTCATCCTCACGGTCTGGTGCTTCAGTCCAAGTTCCACCACGCCTTTCACAGTCTTCTTGTGTAATGTTTGATTCAGATTCTTCACGTTCTTCATCATCGTACTCACAATAGTACTGTCCTTCACGATTTTGTGCTTCAGTCCAAGTTCCACCAC
>DAGQ01000112.1:1593-3172 GCA_002498205.1 Euryarchaeota archaeon UBA596 | reverse complement strand
ACTGCCCTGTCTCCTATTCCATTTTGTTCCCAAATACATTCAACTTCTCCTGGATACCAAAATATCTCGTCTTGTTCATGCATTATTTCAGGCATTTCCCATGTTTCATTTAATGAAGTGCAGGTATCAAAAAGTAATTTTGCTTCCCAAGGCCATCTTCCATCAATCATATTTGGTAATGAAAGTGGCTGATCTTCTGGTGCATTGTCCATATTCTCTAATGAATCTAAAAAATCTAAAGTTCCTTGATATAACCAAACACCTGAAAGAATTAACAAAACAGCAGCACTAATCGATACTATATCTAAAATCCTCATTACTCCGGGGGTATTGAAGGCTGATAAATCAATCCATCCGCCCTCTTCATCGCCACGATTGCGGCTTAGCCATATCCTCTTCACAAGAGAGGGTAGAAAATACATTTCTTAAACCACTTTCTAATATTGTTCTATTTTTTAATATAAAAACTCATATTGAATATAGTATTGGAATGCATTATGAAATCAAGGGCCGTTACAATTTTTTTGATATTTGTAATGCTCTTGAGTGTGCCCTCAATTAATGCTAAAGAAGATGGTATCATTAACAAATCAGTAAATGGCTGTACTTGTCATGGAGGGGGAGAAGGTAATGCGGAAGTTGTAATTGATCTTCCAGAAGAATACACCCCTGGGCAAACTTATTCACTAGAAATCGTTGTCACTAGTGGAGATTTTACAAAAGGAGGCTTCAATTTAGCTACTTCTGCTGGGAGTTTGTCTACAAATGACCCAAATACAAAAATTCAATCTGGACAGGCCGTACATTCTAATGGAAATACAAATTCTTGGATTGTTAGTTGGATGGCCCCTCCACAGGGTTCTGGAACAGTGACTTTTACATTAGCAGGATTGGCTTCTGACGGTAATGGACAAAAAACAAATGATGGATGGGCAGCCATCTCATTAGATATTCTAGAAATCGATTCTGCTCCCGAAATAACTAATGTACAAATATTACCTTCAAATCCTACTTCTTCTGATTCTTTAGAATTAAATTACAATTACGATGATGATAGAGACCAACCTGATTCAAGCTCTATTGCTTGGTTTAAAGATGGGGATATTGACTCTCAAGGTAATGCACAATCTGAAGGTATAATGGAAATTAATTATTCAAACACAAAAAGAGGAGAAGTTTGGAGTGTACAAATTATGCCTAACGATGGTACAAATTCGGGAGACATAATTACAGAAGAGGTTACAATATTGAATTCTAAGCCTGTAATATCAAATCTTGCCATTAGTCCTTCGGGCCCATCGCAAAAGAATGATCTTACAGCTTCATGGGATGAATATGATGAAGATGGAGATGAGGTGACTAGTTCAATTAAATGGTTCAAAGATAATGTACACCAAATAGAGCTTGATGGTTTAATCACAGTAAGTAAGGATTTTACCGAAGTTGATGAAGAATGGTACTTTAGTATCACTTTAAATGATACATTTGAAGAACAAATAAAGAATTCTAGTAAAGTAATATTGAATATGGTCAATGATGTACCAACTTTAGAAAATATTCAAATTGAAAATATTAAACC
>DAGQ01000112.1:0-1187 GCA_002498205.1 Euryarchaeota archaeon UBA596 | reverse complement strand
TGGTATCTAAATGATGTTCATCAACAAGAATTAGATAATTTGTTAACTGTAGAGTCTCAATATACCTCAAAGGAAGAATTGTGGTTTTTCCAGGTTAGAGCCACGGACGGTATTGAATTTTCAGAATGGTATCAATCCATAGATGTAGAAATTAATAATTCAATTCCTGAAATTTTCGCAAATATTATTCCAAATAGTCCTACAAATAATACAAACTTATCTCTAAATATTACTGCAACTGATTTAGATAATGACATATTAAATATTGAAGTTGAATGGATAAAAAATAATACTGTATTTTCAACTACAAATATTTCTCCATTTAATTTAGAATCAAACAAAACAAAAGTTAGTGAAATTTGGTATGCAAATATTACCGTTAATGATGGGGAAATATCTACAACATTTTCTACTGAACCTGTCACTATCTTTCCAAACCCAATTATTGATGATGATGAGGCGTTAGAAGATTTCACCACGACTGCATACGTTCAAAGTATCACATATGGGATATTAACAATGGCAACATTCATGCTATTGCAATTTTTATTATCTGTTAAGGCAACTAAGGGGGACAAATGATGGCGACTGTTTCTGCTGGAACTTTTCACGTGATACATACTGAATTAGTTGTGGGAATTTTGTCATTGGCAGCAATGTCTCTTGTACTACTATGTATTCTTCGTTTATCTCCAAAGGTGCCTTTCCTAAATCTAGAACAAAAAGAACGTTTGGCTAAGGCATTTGATAATACCCAAATGGTTTCATCCGCATTTGGGCTTATATTCATTCCAATAGCAATGGTTAGTGGGATTATCGCTTCAGAAGGAGAAGCAACAACCGATCCTATTTTGTTAAATAAAATTATTTTATCATCTATTAGTATAGGAGCTTGGCTTGCATTTGTAGTTGCTAGGTTTAGACACGGAGATAGTGTTTGGGAAACAAGAGGAATGGCTATTGCACACACTGCTAATGGTTTATTCGCTTACTTTATTACGACACTTGTTGCAACACTTGGTGGAAAATATACCCGAGGTGAGTCTCTGTATGATCTATTACCATTTTCACTTGGAATTGATGAGGCAATTATTGCTCCAAGTTGGTTAAATATTATACTTATTTTAGTTGGAATTTTTTTTTATAATTGTTTAAGTGTTGCTATGGAAAAACCTTATCATCATTTA
>DAGQ01000058.1 GCA_002498205.1 Euryarchaeota archaeon UBA596 | reverse complement strand
CTAAAATTTCTTCCATTGCTTTCCATACATCTTTTCTACAGGATTTATTTTCTGGTGGTGCATGTACAAGATATAAATCCACATAATCTAAACCTAATTTTTGCAAGCTTTCTTCGCACCGATCTAAGGTTTCCTGATAGCCTAATGCGTCTACTCTTCTTAATTTTGTAGTGATAAATAATTCAGACCTATCTAAGCCAGATTCTACTATGGCTTCTCCTACTTCCTCTTCATTTCGGTAAACTGCAGCGGTATCAATATGTCTATATCCTGCTCTTATAGCCCAAAGACAAGCATTTTTACAAGTTCCATCTGCTGGTGCTAAAAAAACACCTAATCCAAATTGAGGTATTTGAACTGAGTATGCTTTTCCCCCATCTTTAGTGCGATGTGATATCTCTAACATTGGTCCCATGTTAACCCCATAACACAATCACACATAAAATAGAGTTTATTTGAAAATGTACCAGTCATACCCGTGTTGTGAGCGAAGTACCATCTGGTCTAAATTTTTCTACTGTGAGTCCAGTACCAATACGTGATAGTGCTTCATTAATGCTGACTAGAAAGAACAATAATGAAATTGAAATTTTACTCGGTAAAAGAGCAAAATCAATGCGTGCTTTTCCAAATTTTTGGTCTTTTCCAGGTGGCGGATTAAGTCGTAAAGATTTAGAAGCCACAACTAAATTAAATTTAGAATATAATGAACATGCAGCCATGAAAATTTGTATTGTTCGTGAATTATGTGAAGAATTAGGACTAACTATTAGTAAAAATAAAGTTATTTCTGTGGATTCAGGAATTAGGTCCTCTGTAGTCAAAAATAAAGATAATTGGATAAATGAAGTTCTTTCAGGAAATATTGTGTTTGAACCAAGTAATTTAAAAATAATTCGTGAAAGAATAACTCCTATTTTTGCGCCTATTAGATTTCATAACCGTTTTTTCCATTTACACATTTCAAAAGATTCACCTGAATTTAATTTGGAAGAACAAACTGAGTTTGATGAAGCAAAATGGTATTCAATAAACAAATTACTTTCTGATTGGGAGAATCATTCAATCAATCTACCACCGCCAATCTTTACTTTAATTCGTGATTTGAATTTTTTACTTGAAGATGGGATGAAACTAGAAGATGCTGTAAATAATCTGAGTTCAGATTCACCTGAAGAAAAAGAAATTAATTTCTCAGCCGGTGTAATCTGTATTCCTGTTAAAACCGCAACATTACCTCCTGCTTCTACAACAAATTGCTATCTTCTTGGTAGAAAAGGAGGTGATTTATTATTAGTAGATCCTGCTGCAAAAAATCAGGATGATATTGATTGGATAATGGATTTAGTTAAATTATTGGGAGGAAATATAGTTGGATTATTATTAACTCATAGGCATTCTGATCACTATGGTGATTTAAATAAATTAAAAAATTTAATTGGAGGAGAAATTTGGTGTTCAAAGCATACCTCTGAATATTTAGATCTTAAAGATGCATTAATTCTTAGTGATAAAGATAAAATTGTGCTTAAACATCCTAAATTTACAACAGAATGGGAAGTTTTGATCACTCCTGGTCATTGTCCTGGACATATTTGTTTGTTTTCAAAAGCAGGATTAATTGCAGGAGATATGGTTGCTGGATATGGTACTATATTGGTACCTAATGACGGAAATATGGAAGTGTATATTGAACAATTAAAACGAATTAAAAAATTAAATCCGCGAATATTATTTCCTTCACATGGACCGTTAATTTCAATTCCAGAAAAAATTCTTTCATACTATATTTCTCATAGGGAAAAACGTCAAAAAAAGATATTAGATGTAATTAATTCTGGAGTAAATAAACTATCAGAAATTAGTAAAATAGTTTATGAAGATACTCCAAACGTCCATGTGGGGTTATCTCAACAGCAAACAATTGCTCACTTATTATCATTAGAAAGATTGGAGGAAATATCTAAAAATAATGATCTATGGGTTCCTAAGTAATCTGAATTAAGTTCTTGATAAAAAATTCTTTTCCCCTAACTAACGAATCTTCACGAGCCATAGGGTCACCCTCTACATGAGCACCTCTATTCCGTAATATTCTGATAACCCACTTTCTTTGCCAGCGTTCATTCAAAGGAACTCGGATACCTAGGAATAATTTCCCAGACATGCGTCCATTCTTGTTGATTCTTGCAGTACGCTTCCTCAGACGAACTGCTTTAGGGAGATATGTGAGTTCATACTGGCAATCAAAAGAATGGTGTGCTCCTTGATAAATATGTAAGATCGCATTTGGTAATTGAGGCATTAGGCCT
The DNA here is from genome assembly GCA_002498205.1 of Euryarchaeota archaeon UBA596. Classification (GTDB taxonomy): domain Archaea; phylum Thermoplasmatota; class Poseidoniia; order Poseidoniales; family Poseidoniaceae; genus MGIIa-I. The sequence goes on along the minus strand of DAGQ01000058.1, from coordinate 657 downwards.
TCAACTAGATGAAGAGGAGTCCAATCGTCAGCATCTCCATGAAGAATTAAAACGGGTGAATCTGACCAATTTTGGATGTCTGGACGTATGTGAGCTGCAGGATAAAAAGGTAAATGTGCATCAAATGGATTCCCTAGAATCTCGATAATTGGAGACCATGCAGAATACAATGCTACAGTTCCACCAAGGCTCCAACCTGCAATTCCAATCTTTCCAATCCTTGGGTCTTTTTCTAAAATAGATTGAGCTCTAAAAGCATCAACTAACATCATAGAATGAGTTACAGTAAGTTGATCGTCAACTGTAGAATCAATTGATCTTGAAGAAAATGAATGGACTTTACAAACTGCAAGTCCTGCATTGAGCCATCCATTTATGTGATCTTGGTGATGATTAGCCCAACCTTTACTCCCGTGGAGAGCAATTACACATCCGAATGGTCCTTTGCCTTCTGGAAGGAAAAGTTCAGATTCAATCTTGATTTCTGGAGTTTTTTCTAAACAAGTCAATATGTGAAAAATTTCGAATGGAGATCGAGAAGTAATCTGAAATCGCTCTACCATGACCAACGGAAAAACCCATCCTGTAAGAAAAATTCGGAAGATTATATACTCGTAACTTTGACATGAATTTCAAATCCCCTGATTATTCAATACA
>DAGQ01000087.1:1234-3328 GCA_002498205.1 Euryarchaeota archaeon UBA596 | reverse complement strand
TTATTTACTTGCTTTTCATCAATCGCCTCTTCAATTCGATCAATAGCTACTGAGACCACAGCATCTCTTTTTCCAGACCAATCACCAGTACCTCTGAATTTTTTAATATGTTCTAGAGCATCTGATTTTTCATCATTACCTAAATTTAATTCATTTTGAATTGCTTTAATAATTTTTAAATCTTCATCAATTGCTCCCTTTCTTTCAAATGCAATTACCATTACTGAATGTAGCACGCGTTCTGGCTCAACCATGCACTCCGTAACACTTTTAACAGTTAATACAAGTGGTCATAATGTTTAATTTACAAATTCAATTGAACGATTTTTTAATGTTTTTAATTGATTTGTTACCGCAGCTCCAAAAATATGTTCTGATCTTACTCCAGTTAGTACTACCATCACCCTTAATTCTTCATGCATACTTTCATCTACAGTAGCTCCCCAAATTATTTTTGCATTAGGATTAATCTTACTTCTAATAACTGATGCAGCCTCTTCGGCTTCTCCAAGTGTAAGAGATGGCCCACATACAACATTGATTAATGCCCCTCTTGCATCTGAAAAATCAACATCTAATAGTGGAGATTCTAATGCTTGCATAGTAGCTTCTGTAGCACGGTTCATTCCAGTAGATTCTCCGAGACCAATCATTGCAACTCCTCCTCCATTTTCCATGACACTCTTTAAATCCATAAAATCTAAATTAACTAAACCATCTTTAGTGATTAATTCTGTTATTCCCGCAATACTTCTCATTAATAATTCATCAGCCACCCTAAAAGCAGAACTTATTGGAAGATCTTTGACACCTTCAACATGTAATAATCTCTCATTTGGCATTACTACAACAGTATCACAAATATCTCTTAATCGTTCTAAACCCCATTCTGCATGTTGCCTTCTCATATTTCCTTCTGAATTAAATGGATAAGTCACAATCGCAATAGTTAGTGCACCTTGCTCTTTTGCAAATTTTGCTAATACATGTGCACTACCTGTGCCAGTACCACCCCCAAGTCCACAGGTTACAAATGCAAGATCAGTTTCCTCAACAATTTTTTTTAATGCCAATTCAGATTCATAAGCGGCCTGTTCTCCTTTTTCGGGATTTCCCCCAGCACCATGTCCTTTTGCAGTCCTTCCAATAAGTAATTTATTTGGAACCTCCATTCTCAAAAGATGTTGTGCATCTGTATTAATTGCATATCCAATGACATATTTGTCATCAAGTAAATTTTCTTGAGCAAGTCTATTGACAGTATTACTACCACACCCGCCACAACCATATACTCTAATTCTTGGAGTTAATGTTCTTAGTAGTGTTTCAAGAGCCTGATCATTACTTGGATTTGGTTCTTCTTCAATTACAGCATCAATTTTTTTATCGCCTTCTAGTTCTAATACACGCTCTATGAGGTGTCGCATATCGTTAGTTTTTATCGTAGTGACTTTGAATATGTCGCTATAATTAACTCAATTAATGAGATTATAATACTTAATTACAATAACCATCAATCTGTTAAACCATCTTCAACTACACTGAATACTGCTTCACCTTCAGGTAAATTAGGACTATCTACAAGTCTTGCGATTCTTCTTCCAGCTTTTGCCTTACGTAAGTAAATTCTAAATGCAGATGCATGACTAATTATATGTCCACCAACAGCTTTAGTAGGATCTCCCCATAATGCATCAGGTTTTGACATAACTTGATTACAAATTAAAACTACAGCATTGTTTACATCAGATAATTGTTTCAATTCTTTCAAGTGTTTGTTGAGTTTTTGTTGTCTATTTGCTAACATTCCACGGCCAATAAATTCAGCTCTAAAATGACTTATTACGCTATCAACAACTATCATTTTTACATTAATTCCACTTGCAGCTTTTTTAACTTCATCAACTAAAAGCATTTGATGTGCAGAATTATATGCTCTTGCAACATGACATCTTTGTAAAACTTCATCAGGATTCAATCCCTTTGCAGCCGCCATTTGACGTATTCTTTCAGGTCTAAATGTATCCTCAGTATCTATGAAAAATACATGTGCAGGATCATTTTCATCAGATAATCCTCCTTCCTTAATTGGTA
>DAGQ01000087.1:0-840 GCA_002498205.1 Euryarchaeota archaeon UBA596 | reverse complement strand
TATAATTCTGTAATAGATTTTGTTTCAAATCCCCCACCTAATAATTCATCAACACTTTGACATCCAGATGTTAATTTTAGAACTTCTCTACGTTTTTCTAAAATATCTATCCCACTTAAGAATCCACCAATGCTTGCCATTTTTCTTGCACCGTTAATAATTCTTGAACTTACAGCTTCTCCTAATTCAGCTTGTTCTGATAAATCTGCTGGATTCATTACTGCGATTGTCATTAAATCATCAAAACCAGCTTCACGTAGTTTTTCAGCTGTTGCTGGACCTACTCCAGGTAATTCATCAATTGTATGTTCTTTTAGATCTCCCACGCTAACCACTAGTTCCTCTTGTTCTTCCACTTCTTCTTCGACTTTCTTTTTTGCCATTCTCATCCCTCTATTATACCCTCTGAATTAACATCAGTATATGAACTAACTAAAGAGGGTAAAATGAAAACTGAAAGTGAAAGTAAAACTGAATTTACATTTCGCCATGATCATAATTAATATCAAAAATAGTGGCAGTATTTACATTTCCGTCATTTTCTAATGTAATTTCTAATCTCCAATTTATTGTGATAGGCATTTCTACTTCCCAATTTTGAGTTACAGACTCGCCATCTTCAATAGTTTCTGATGTTGCATTACCTACAACATTATCCGAGCCATCATATAATGTCCAAGTAACGGTAATGGGGTCATCACCTCCAAAAATAATACTTCCAGGACCAGCAGGTACATTCGTAACTTCACTCGAAATATTAATCCACATTGGAATATCAGTTGAAGGCCCAATATTATCAACCCATACAATATCAGGGTCATTTGTATTTTGATTATTATG
>DAGQ01000047.1 GCA_002498205.1 Euryarchaeota archaeon UBA596 | reverse complement strand
AGCCTTAGCCTTTACTTCTGCTTCTTCCTTAGCTTTCATTTCTGCTTGGATTATAGCCTCTTCTTCGGAGTCTTCGATTTGTTCTTTTTCTGCTGGTTTTCTTTTACTTGAATCTCCATCAACTGTAACACTCCACAAGACATATACTGAAGCTCTACCAATTCTAATTCTTCCAATGAATTCTCCATCTGGTTTTTGAGCTCTCATTCCAGCTTTATTATCATTAAATTGTAACCTAAAGACAACTGAGCCAAATCCTTCTTGCTCTTCTTCATCTTCTTGAACTTCAATGAAATCCATATTAAATCTGTTTTCATTATCATCAGAATCTAAATCCGTAATTGAAATTTCAGTACCCAATTCAAGTTTTGTAATTGTGATAGTTTCTTTGCTTTCTACACTATCTCCCATCTTAACTCCTGTAATTGGTTGAAGTACAAATGGTTCACTTTGAGTACCTCTTCCAGAAACAAATTCAGGAACAGACGTTGTATTCATCGGTTGAGGTCCTTTGTTTAATCCGAGCATCATCAATACTGTTTGGCCTTTTTCACCTGCAAGGAATACTAATGGCAATAATAACGCTAACAATAGAAGGAGTAAAACACAACACCACCAATAAGTCATAAATCCAAATTCAGAATCCGTACTTACACTAATACAATTCAAATCTTCAGGAGGTATACTTGTATTGTCTAATGAATCTGTACCACAAGCAATTTCGTCTTTATCTGATACTCCATCATTATCGTCATCTAAATCTTCTATTAATTGTGGATCTGAAGTGGAAACTCCTACTAATGAATCTGGATTTCCATCCCCATCAGTATCAATTGATGCCGAAGGGTCATCAGGGAACGCATCTATATCGTCTACAACTCCATCATCATCACTATCTTGATCTAAAATATCACAGAATCCGTCACCATCTAAATCTACTGGAGTACTTGTATTGTCTAATGAATCTGTTCCACAAACATCTTCCCAAGAATCTATCCATTCATCATTATCATCGTCTAAATCCTGATTATTTCCTTCTCCATCTCCATCAGTATCAAGCCATTCAGTCGGTAAATAAGGGAAAGCATCGACATCATCAAGCCAACCATCATTATCATCATCATCATCAATTTGATTACAAATTCCATCTACATCATGATCTCCTGGAATACTACTAGAATCATCGCTTAATGTTCCACATACGCCTTCCATTCCATCTGACCATCCATCTTGATCTGTATCTTGTAATAATGCGTCACAAACATCTGGTTCATCTTCAGATGAGAAAATTGGTATAGAGTTTTCATCCGTTGGATCTGACGAACAAAGCTCTTCTTCTGTATCAATATAATCATCATTATCATCATCATCATCAACAGCATCACAAATAGTATCTCCATCAGTATCGACTGGTTTAATACTGCTATTCAATGGATTAGAATTACAAAGATTTTCCATCTCATCAGTCCATCCATCTCCATCATCATCATCATCATAAATATCTGGTACACTATCTAAATTCGTATCAAGCAATACAGAAATCGTAATTTCAAAAGATGCTGAGGTCATAGAATTATTCGCCCAGATTGTAAAGATTGTTGGAGGTAATAATTCCGTAGGTGTTCCTGAAATCAATCCTTCAAAATTTTCAGAACGTGCAAGATTAATCGAAACACCACTATATTCATTGAAATAAAGTCCCTCGGGTAATTCAGGACTTATTTCCCAAGTTAATACTCCTCCACCTTCTAATATTGGTGATTGAGCAGACATAGGCATATTCATTGAAAGTTCTAAATTTATATTTGGGTAACCAAGAATAATTGGTGCATCATTAAAATCATCTAATTTATCACAAATTCCATCTAAATCTAAATCTGGAGGGAAGTCATCGGTATCTAGAGTATTGTATTGGCCTGGGATATTGCTACATGCAATTTCTTCAGAATCTGTCCAATTATCATTATCATCATCAATATCCATCCAATACTCAGTATTGAGTTCGTCTCCATCTGGCAGTCCATCTCCATCATAATCAGTATAAACTCCGAGAGTAATCATAAATCTATCAGTCAATAATGGATCTACTCCTATTGCTGTAATATTATAGTACATCTCTGGCCTTAATTCTAAAGGTACACCCCAAATTGTTCCTTCTGATTGACTAAAGTACAATCCTTCAGGTAAACCTGGTACAATATGCCATGAAGCTACAGCAACACCTTGAGATGATGGTCTGAAATCTGTCTGGATAGGGTAATTAATAGCTAAATTTAATTCATCATATGGATAGAATATATATAAACCGGTACCATTAACAGCCATTTCAAAATATGTTGTACTACTTCCTCCAGAATTTGTAGCAGTAATCGTGTAGTTTACCACTCCAGTATTTACTACAGGAATACCATAAATTCTACCGTTATCATCTATATCAACTCCTAATGGAAGACTTGGAGATACAGTCCAAGAAGCAACAGGCCCTCCAATATTAGTTACAATAATTGGTAATATTGGTGCTTCTTTCTTAACTTCATAAAAATATTCTGGATACGTAATATTTGGAGCAGGTTCAACAATTGTAAACATAATTATTTGTCCAGAATTACAAATATCCCAACTATTACATGCTTTAATATTGAATAATTGAGAGGTTAAATTCTGAGTTGGTGATCCAGAAATCACACCTGTCACAGGATCGAGAGTTATTCCTGATGGAAGCTGAGAAGGTTCTACTGTAAAGTAACTCAGATATTGAGGTGTTTGAATATCAGGAATTAGCGTTTCCATTGATTCGCCATTAACTAAATTATATTCTAAAATTCCAATACCCGTATGATTTGCAACATCATATTCTACTACAGGTATCTCTGGTGCAATTCCAAATGTAATATTTACAGAAATTGTTCTTGTTACTGGTGAAGAAATTGTTGCATTTAACATGTAAGTAATATTTCCACCAGATGTATTAAGTGGTGTTCCATAAATACGTCCATAATTTGTATCAAAATCCAACCCTTCTGGTAGTTCTGGATAAATTGACCAAGTTAAAAATTCATTATAGTAACTTGGAACCCCTCCATTATATGTACTTCCCATTGCAAATAATTCATTGAAACTATTATTGGCTGGTGAGATATAAGATACTGTATGATCTATTTCCCCAAACATTCTGTATAATTTCGCATAGGAACTATATGTAAAAGTCTGTCCTGAACTATATTCAGTTGCGGCTGTTTTCCCTCCCCATTGTTGATTATTAAACTCAGCGACAAAATATGGTAATCCAAAATTATCTAATCCTAAATCGTAAATATAATTGTTACCAGAACCACCTTTAGTTCCACTATAATATGTTTGGAATCCATTTGAGTTAATTCCTAGGAAATGGAAATAATTTGGAGAAGCTTCAGAATCTACAAGAATATGTACTTCATCTTGATCATCAATTACTGTTTTTAATGAACCTGAAGAAGATAGACTTCCATATTCATTACAATTTTTCCAAATCATATCTCCCAGATTATTCATTCTAATTGAACAAAGCCATCCTCTTTCGGAATTAGAAAATGTTGTTAAATTTCCGTCAATATTTAATTCTCCTTGATTATTATTGAATGAAGAAAATACTATTGAAATACTTCCATCGCTATATTCTGCAATTGAAGGCATTACAGTATTTAATCCTGGATAAGTTATGTTCTTAGCCCATTGCCATGAACCTGAAGAATCTAAATGAGCAATGAATGTATGATAATCTGAACCTCCAGGTTCTAATGCAGTACTTCCAAATCCTAGTCCGTATCTAAATTTACCAATAACAGTCGCTGAACCATCGGAATGAGAAATTACATCAGAACCAAGGGCATCATTACAGGTATCAATATTTGTTGGAGTTGAAATCCATGAAACTGAACCTAAAGCATCAATTCTAGCAACGTATGGTGTGTAATAACCAATACAACTCATTCCATAGTTTACTACTGAACCTCCAAAGTCAATTGTATTTGAAGACGTAGTTTGAGCACTAAACGAAACTGTGACCAATCCACTAGAGTCAACAGAAAGACCTGAATCATATGATGGTATGAAATTTCTATTATTTGATGGAGTTTGAGGTGAATCAGAATTTGTAACCCATAACAAATTACCATTAGTATCATATTTTGCTACAAAAATATCTTTGTGATTATTTGATTCAAAATCAAAAGATGAACTTTCTGAAAATCTAACATCACAGTTAGATGATGTCATTCCTTGAAATTGTGTTAAGACATAAATATTATCTGAATCATCTATTTCTAAATCAATCACATAACCTGAACATAATCTAATTGTACGAACCCAGTCCCATTCTTTATCAATTCCTCTTTTCGCCACAAAAATATCATCTGAATCATGTGTTGGTAAAACCGGAATCCCAGAGAATAGTTCCCCTGAAAAGGTTTGACCGAAATATGAGCTTGCATGAATCATCGAACCATCTGAATTAAATGCAATTTGATTTCCTTTAAACCCATTAGCATCTTGTATGTTATAGTCAGTTATCATTGAAGGTAATTGCTCAAATCCAACTAATAATGGAGACTCATCCCAAATTTTTATTGAGACGTTTAATTCGAATGG
>DAGQ01000096.1 GCA_002498205.1 Euryarchaeota archaeon UBA596 | reverse complement strand
TTGGAATCTAAACAATGAAGGTGAGTTAAATTTATTAGACTCAGAAATAATAGGTGCTAAAATCTCAGGGAATGGTACATTTAATGCGGTAAATAGTCATTACAACTTAAGTTCACCAATCCAACTGTATCCAACTTCCAAGTTTTCTATTGAAGGTGGAGGAATGGATGGAAGTGAGACTGATGAATACATCGAAGCACCATGGGGTGCTGAAATTCTATGGGATAATGCATCCAGTACTGGAGATAGCGACAGATGGATTAAAACCTTAGATTGTCAAAAAATAGTACTTCCAACACCTGAATCTTTCATTATTGTAAAAGATCTACAATATATGAATAGTGGTGTTTATGTAGATCGACAAGGATTTGCTAATCAAGATTCTGAATTCGAATTTACAGGAATGTGCGATACTGGTTGGAGAATGGTAGAAATTGTAGACAGTGAAGGAATCTCTTGGCAAGAAAATGCATACATTGAATCAGTATGGTGGAATTCCCCATGGGGTAATTTTAGTAAATCAAATATCCCATTAGGTTTTGAACCAATAGTTGAAATTGAAATAGACATTCCAAACGTAAATGTAAACTTAATTGAATTAAATAAAGTTGAGTCTGCTGTTGATGAACCAATAGAGGTAACAATCACATTAGAAAACACAGGAAATTCCTCAGCTATTGTGCCTATTGAATGTAAATTATCAGATGGTAGTGATGCTGATGTAACACCCTTTGGACAAACGGTAATTATTGGAGCAGGCGAAACAGGAGTCGTTTTAGTTGATTGGAGAAATAATAAAGACGGTGAAGATTCTTTAACATGTCAACCATTAAAACCTTCTGGGTTTGAAAATTCTAATCTTTTAGGAGGTAATTCTGCCACGAGTGAATTAGTTACATGGAATGCATTAATCGATTCTTCAGATACTACTGCAAGTACCTTGATTGTTTTATTTATCTTAATTGGAGGAATGATTGCATTAGTTACGTACCTAAATAGAACAGGACAATCAACCGAAAATAATTATGATAAAGAAGGTAAATCAGATCCATTAGAAGAATAAGATTCTTTTCGATTAATTGTAAATAAAAACTCTCAATACTACCCAAATCCACATCAGATAGACGATAATGGCGCCAATTTCAAAATAGATTCTTCTCCACTTAAGTTTATTATGAGTTAAAGAAACATACGAATGACAACATCTTGAGATTACAAAAGACCAAGCAAGGGTTAAGCCAATCCAATCTAATTCATCAATTACCATAATAATGATACATGTCAAGAAAAATAAGACGGGGAATTCAAATTGATTTGTATAATGTAAATCTGTTTGAAGTGACTTTCTAGGTGGTTTTTCCCCCTCAAAAGTAATATAATATCTCCAGTTAAATCCCTCTTTAACACTTTTTAACCTTCTTCGAAGCATTGTGATTCCAATGAAAAATATAACATTGACCATTGCAAACATAGGCAATAGAAGTGCATTTTTGTCCATAGAATTACCTTTGAAAATAGATTATTCAATCTAGTAGGAATATTTCAACATTCACCAGTTGGTTGGTAATTGTCCCCATCATTTGCACCCTCATTAGCATTCCAATGAAGATCATATCCAGGTGATTCAAAAGTTAATGTTCCCACATCATCTACATCGTATGTAGAATCCATATCCAAAGTGAATCTTAAGTGATAACAACCATCATCTTGATAAAAATCATCTCTTGCAATATACTCTATTCCAAAATTCCCAGAATCTGAACCACTTAATTGTAACCAGCTATCTTCTACAGAACCAGCTGCAGACAATAGATTTTGACCTGATGTAGACCATTGAGCCAAAAATCCATTTACTGTAATTTGTGGATAAGAAAATACTACTTGAGAGCCTTCATAAATAATATGTGCATTTATTGTATAGTCAGAATCAATATGTGAGATAAGGTCTGTATTAACTGCATCTTGTACACCCATGGATACTCTCATTGAAACACCATCATGACAAACTCCATTACATTCGGTATTACTATTGGTACTCATCACAATTAATTCACCGTCACCCTTTGTAATTGTTCTATCCATAATACTAGCAGGTTCGATGTTATATTCGGTTGCTTTTAGATCACCTTGATTCGCATTTATCTTGTATAAGATATCTGAACCAGAAGAACCCATAGCTCTGGAATTACCTTGATAAAAATCAGAAAAGGGGATTTCAAGATTCAGTAAATTACTCGTAGGGGTTGAAGTTGTAGTATATACTTCTTCATCACCGTAACTAACACTAATTTGTACAACATCTTTAGAAGCACTTGAAAACATAGGGTTACCAAATCTTATTTGTATCTTTAAAGCATCATTGTCTTCTTCGATTGAATGGTCAGTAATTGTCATAGATCCTGTCCCAAAACTAAAACCCATAGCAACTTGGTATCCTACGAAAAGAACTAGTAAAGCAACTACTGCTGCACCTATCTTCATTCCCATTCCATCGGACAACATATTGCTGAAAACTGAAGTTGTTGCTTCTGCACTTGAACTAGTTACTGCCTCTGAAATTTCTGATGATATATTTGGTGATTCAGTGCTCACTGTCTTCGATGCTTCTGCCTCTTTTGCCTTATCTAATAACCCACTCATGTGTATTACCCTCTCTAAACACTCTCTAGTGCTAAAGGTTTATCAAATGAATTGTCAATAGTGTGAGATTAACCCAAATATCAGACTTCTTCTATTAACTCGATTTCTTCGTCATCCATTCTTCTGTATGCTATAGCCGCTGCAAACGCTAGCATGGATAATGTTGGAATAATTTCGAAACCTGGCAGATAAACTCCTCTAACATAAACAGTTACCATTTGAACTTGGTAATTTGGGATTCCTTCAGTTCTAACTGAAAAGTCACTTGTGGCTTTAAACTGTAACTGATAATAGTTATCTGTCCAACCTTGAATCTTAGGTGTTCTAGTTAACACATTAACTTTCTGTGCTGGGGCCTGTGCATCTATCT
>DAGQ01000126.1:5036-5684 GCA_002498205.1 Euryarchaeota archaeon UBA596 | reverse complement strand
TATAGGGATTTATTTTGCTTTATGTAATCTGAAACCAATGGCGGCTTTTTCAGTTTCTTCTTCATCTTCGTCTTTGTAAAATGAATTCAAAGACGAAAGTATAGACATTTCAGAATTTTTCCAAGGAACATGATTTTTACAAATTAAATATACTTCTGAAGAACTATTCCTACTAGCATCAGGAGAGTATCTTTTAACTGTGGAAAAGCGCGGTTTGATTAAATTAATTAAATTCTCAATACCCTCTCCTTGAAAAATCTTGGTAACAAAATTACCACCTGGACAAAGTAAAGGTAATGAGAAATCAAAAACGGATGCTACTAATTGAAGTGATATTATTTGATCCATAGACCAATTTCCTGTAAGATTCGGAGATATGTCAGAAACTATAGAATTAACCGTTGAACCTGAAAATGCTTGAATAACCCTCTCTTGCGTTTCAGATTCAGTAATATCTCCCACAACAAATGTACAAAATTCAATAGGTTCACAAGGTTCTAAATCAACACCTACAACTTTTCCTTTTTCACCTACACATTCAACAGATACTTGTGACCATCCTCCAGGATGCGCTCCAACATCTAGAACCAAATCTCCAGTTCTAATGACATTAAATTTTTCTTGAATTTGTAATAACTTAAATGCAGA
>DAGQ01000126.1:4518-4708 GCA_002498205.1 Euryarchaeota archaeon UBA596 | reverse complement strand
CGTGCACGGTATCCAGAATTTTTAGCCATTTTCCTCCAAGCATCACGCCTGTGAGAATCCGCCCATCTGTCCGCCATATCTTTGCGAAGATAAACAAGCGAATAAAAGACCCGTAATGTCTCGGACATAATGAAGCGGATGAGATTGAATTACAATAAGGCATTAATTTCAATTTTAATTATTTTGATTT
>DAGQ01000126.1:1713-4213 GCA_002498205.1 Euryarchaeota archaeon UBA596 | reverse complement strand
TTCAATTTTAATTATTTTGATTTTTACATTAAATGGAACAATAGTTAATTCTGATTCTTTCACTGAAAAATTAACTGAAGGAATAGAATCTAATGGAGGTTCAACAATAATTTTAGAAGAGTATACTGCAACATGGTGCCAAGTTTGTGCTGAGATTGATCCTGAAGTCAAAGAATTAGCTTCAATGCATGATGAAAGAGTAGCTTTAATCGCACTTCATCCAGCAGATGGTGTTGACGATCTTGGTAATTATGCTAGTTCTAAAAGAATAAATTATTTATTCAATAATTCACCAATAATTCAATCACCAACATTCCTGCTAGATGGGGACATTGTTCTAGAAGGTGCTGAACAAATAAATATGCTTAATTCAAAAATAATGCAAACCCAAAGTAAAAAATCAGAATTTACATCAATATTCTTTTCAGCTAAAAGAATTAATAATTCAATTAGTTTTGAAATGATTTTGGATTCTGAATCAACTGGTATTGCAAATATTATGATTATTGAAAATAAATTAATTTCCAATAACTATGTTGGAGATTTAGAAAAATTTGACAATGTGTTAGTAGACATGATCAGTATTAATTTAGATAATAAATCATTGATTTCTGGGACAAATGACTGGTTTTTCATTCAAAATAACTCAAATAATAAAACTAATATTTTAGCAACATACAACATAAAAGGAGAAATTAATGCTGAAAATATAGGTTTTTTAGCAAGTCATGAAATTCAGAATGAAAATACTACATCCGTACTTGGGGCTGTTAAAATATTCCAAGGAGACACATCAAATCAAGATAGTTCACTTTTCATTCCAATATTCTTAATAATTTTTTCTTTGGGTGTTTTTGCATCATTGGGACAACTAAACTCCAAGAGCATAAATGATGAAAATGAATGAAATTTAAAAACGGTCACAAAATGATGTTTTAATACGAATGTATTATGTGCTAGTATGTTAGTAAACATAACATGAAGGAGCGTCTGGAGCAAAAAAGTTTAGCAAGACCAATACTAAGTGAGTGGTTAATCGAATACAAAGTAGAATCCAGTAATGGATTAGAGCATCATCTTGATGTTATAGAAGCAATTGGAATTAAGGAAGTCCAAATTAAACTATTTTCTCAACTAAGGGACAAATATCCCTCCGAAGTTAGAATTGAAGTTACAATATTAATGTTAGAAATTGTCCAAAACAATGCTGAAATTGATTTATTTAATACGCATGAAGATTATGCTCCATGAACTTTAATCACTGTTTTTGGTTTTATCCCATAGTCCTGAATGATGAATATCATAGATCCAATACGAAGAGATTAATAAAAATAAATTTGCTACATGTGCTGCTGTACAATATTGGCAAAACACCCCTAATTCAAAGAATTCAACATAGATAAGCCATAATATAGGAACCATCCCTAAAGCAGGTATTGTCAACATAATACTAATCCAATTACCTATTTTCGGGTCTTCTGGAGAGTTTCTTAAAACCATAAGAATAAACAGCATTGCTGCAAATGATAACATTCCAAGAACACCCCAAGGTATTCCAAAAATAGGATCAGTATTGTAATCTCCATTAGAGATAACATCACCACAATCAAATACACTAAATGCAGAACAACCAGAAGTCCCTCCAATTTCATGTAATTTTTCATGAATAAAATAGGTATGCGTGCTTACCAAAAATCCGCCAAATGCTAAAATTATAGATCCTGAAATAATTCTAGATTGATCGTTATTAAACTTTGATGATTGAAAATTTACCCCCAGAGGTGATGAAATAAAGAATCCGAAAAAGATAATTAAGATATAAATATAAAGAGGCCAATCCATGTTATTCACCATTTATCTCAGTACATAATTGGTTTTCTCCACCGTCTTTACAAATTAAATTCGCCAATTCAATACCAATTTCGTCTAAAGAATCTGTCATTCCATTCCAGCCAACAACCCCGTTCGGTTTCAAAATCATATAATGAGGCGTTCCTCGAGGACCATATTTCTGGAATATTTCTGTGCTTCTATCATCAATATAAACTCCAGGATGAGGCCCCCCAGGACGGGTTGAGCAATCTGCACTATCGCCATTACAACCAGGATGTGATAGTTTTTCTTGGAATGCTACTAGTTCTTCTATAGAGGTAGAATGCCCTGGAATATTTAATTGAACTGCTATTATTACGAATTGCACTCTATCCCTTACACCATAATCTGTTAATTGAGTATCCAGAGAACTTAACTTATGAGCTGTTTCCCAACAATAAGGACAATCCGTATCTAAAAATTCAATTATAGTAAATACTCCTTCTGAATGATTCCCAGACCAGTTAAAATCAAGATTTTCGTATAAACGATAGGAAAACCAATCGGAGGTGTCATTACCAGGAAGATGTGCTAATGCTGTAAAATCAGGCGCCATATCTCCTCTTTCAATTCCTGTTTTAACTCCATTAGTATTGGCAAAAACAAAAATAAATGAAACAATTAATAG
>DAGQ01000126.1:0-1317 GCA_002498205.1 Euryarchaeota archaeon UBA596 | reverse complement strand
ATCTTCAATTTAAACACCTAAACCTATCTCTTTAATCAAGGATTTTGCGGTGAACCTTACTGCGTCATCACTTTGAAATTTACATTTAAATCCACTTTGATTCAATTTTTTAACTTCGAGCATTGCTTTTGGAACATCTCCTGCCCAGCCTCTATCTCCACCAGTAAATTCAATATTGACATCGGAAAAGCCAGATTCCTCAATTACAAGTTCAGCAATTCTAGTAACTGAACAAGTATCTGTGGAACCTAAATTTACATAATTTAAGTTTTCATTAAAATTTTCTACTACATGAATCATTGCCTTTGAACAATCAATAACCTCCATGTATGATTTTTCTTGAAGTCCATTTCCTAATACTTCTAGGCGACTTGAATCTTTCTTCAATTTATGAATGAAATCAAAGATTACCCCATGAGTACCTCTAGTTCCTATAATATTCGCAAACCTAAAAATCCATGCTTTAATTCCAAATGTTCCAACCCATGCACTAATTAATCCCTCAGAACCCAATTTTGAAGCACCATACAAACTTATTGGAAATAGAGGGCCGTAATCTTCAGGTGTTGGCATCAATTTTGCCTCCCCATAAACTACCGAGGATGAAGAAAATGCCAAATTCTTACATCCGTTTTTTCTCATTGATTCTAAAACATTGTAAGTTGCAACAGTACCTTGTTTAAGATCTGTATCAGTTACTGAAGTTCCTAATCTAATATCTGGATTTGCAGCTAAATGATACACAACATCAATTCCCTTCATTGCCCTAATTAAACTTTCCAAATCTAATAAATCTCCTTCAATTAACTCAACTTTACCAGTAGAAAGTGAAGATTCCAAAAATTCTCTTCTTCCACTAGAAAAATTATCATAGACAACTACTTCATTGTCTTTTTTAATTAATTCATCAACTAAATGTGAACCAATAAATCCAGCCCCGCCAGTTACAAGTATACGGCTCATTATGCGTTTCCGAGTACACATTCTGTTTTGAATATATTTACTAATGGTTACAATCAAATATTTTCTATCAATACTTTAGGCAAGACCAAATACAAATTAGCATTGCAAGTAATAATGGAAGAAGGGGGCAATGAAAGACAAACCGATAATAATTATACAATTATCGGAATCCCTGTATATAATTCAGAAGAAACTATTGCATCCATTATCCTTTCATGCTTAGAACATGCTGATGAAGTTGTATGTATAGACGATTGTTCTTCAGATAAATCTGCTGAAATCTCAAAAGCGGCAGGTGCAACATTAATTTCACATAAAATAAATCGAGGAGTAGGGGGTGTTGCTAAAACACTT
>DAGQ01000103.1 GCA_002498205.1 Euryarchaeota archaeon UBA596 | reverse complement strand
TCCTACTTTTTTGACACTTAATATTCCATGTTTGTTTAAACCATTGAAAATTTGTGAAACTCTTGTTCTACCTATTCCGCCTAATATATCTCTCATTTCTTCATCAGATGGGGAAATTTCACGTTTAGAACATAATTGAATTACTTTTATCTCATTATCTTCTAAAGATCTTAATCTTTCAATATCCAAATTAAATGATTGTTCAGGCAGATTTATTGAATTATTATCTTGAATTTCTTTTAGTGCTCCTTCAAATGTGCTTTTTTCTTGAATTATTTGTTTATTATTTATTTTGCTTATTTGTTCATTTCCAAATGTTGTCTTTGAAATAATTTGATCATCAATCCATAATGCGATGTCTTCGGTTTCTAATACTGGAGATTCTAAAGATGGGGGCTCTTGTTGTTTTCTCATAGCCTCAAAATCAGAAGGGAATACTGCGAAACCGTCTTTTCTCATAGATTCATTTGTATTTCTAGTTCTGCCACTTAATTTGCCAAACCCTCCCTTTGGTAGTGGTGCTTGAATTTGTTCAGGTAATATATTGTTTAATTCTTCGTTATATTCTAATTCTTCAAATTCATCTTGATTTTGTATTTCTTCATCAATGAAACCATCGTCAAAGAATGACTTTTCTATTTCTTCTTCAATTTGTACAATTTGTTTTGTTTCTTCTTCAATGATTTCTATGTCGGGATTTTCTAAATCAGAAAAATCTTGTATTTCTTCTTCAATTTGTATAATTTCTTCGGGTTCTTCTTCAATGTAGTCTTGATTATTATCTATCTTTGATTTAATGTTTGATAATACTTGATTTAATTCAGAATCATAATCACCTTCATTTTTTATGCAGTGTACTATTTTTCTCATTAGTTTTATTGATTCAGATGGATGCCCTGAGGTCCTATCTTCGATTTCCTGGACTAAACCTTTAGGGGGATTCCAGTGCTCTCTACTGGTAGATCGTACTCTTTTCGCAATCATTTCATGTATTTCAGAATCCTTGAATGATTTAATTCTAATTTCTTCATCAAATTCATCGATTAATTCCTGTGGCCAAGTAGCTAATTGAGCTGGAGTCAATGCTATTATTGAAACAGCATCTAAAGTTCTCAAAATTTGAGATAATTGCTTGAATACATCAGCAATATCACTTCCAGGGATATTTGGATAATCAAAACTTAATATTGGTAATCTTCCTGTATTTGGTAGTGAGCTAATCAAGTTTTCTTGTAATTGTTGAGACATTCTTGGAACTTCAAAATCAGAAACTACTGTGATGTATAATTCTTCCAACAAGTTCTTCATTGGTTCTCTTGTTGGGAATAGGTTGAATTGGAAGTGCCTATATGCTTCATTTCCAACTAAATTTAGTAATGAGGTTCTTCCAGTTCCTCTATTTCCAACTAATAGAATCATTCTGGATGATCTATGTTTACACCATCCAATTATTTTTGAAATAATTTCTTTCCTGCCTACTAGTAATTGTTTATCATTAGAATTTAGTGGTTTTATGTTGAATGGATTAATTCTCATGTTAGGTAAATCAAAAGAAACAGATTTTGTATCTACCATATCCTTGCAGACTTCAATAGGGTTTAACAAGGTTGCGTTAATAACGCATAGTTAACGCATAATTAACGAGTAAAAACGCAGTACCCAGAGCATTTTTGGAATTTATAAATTTTTAAAAAACACATCAATTAACGCTAAATTAACGCTAAATTAACACATAATTAACGCGTTAATATGCGTTAAAAGTACGATTTAAAGCGGAATGATTTAGGAATATAGTCATTAGCGTATGATGAGCAACATGGCGGTAAACAATAGTCGACTTCAAGGATTTTACAAATTAAGCGTCTCTGAAAGAAGAGATTTGTTAGCAAAAATTGCTGGATTAAATGAAGAACAAGTTTTAGCATGGTCAAGTTCCGGCGAATTATCTGAATCGGCAGCCGATAAAATGATTGAAAATGTAATTGGAACATATTCATTACCTATTGGAGTTGCTACAAATTTTATAATTGACGATGAACATTATCTCATACCATTCGTGTTAGAAGAACCTTCAGTAGTTGCTGCAGCAAGTAATATGGCCAAAAGATGCCAGACTAAAGGAGGATTTGTATCTGCAAATGACGATCCAGTTATGATTGGCCAAATACAAATTGTTGATTGTCCAGATATAAATGAATCTAAAGCAGCAATTTTATCTGAAAAAGAGCATTTAATTGATTTATGCAATCAAGTAGATCCAATATTAGTTAAATTTGGAGGGGGATGTAGAGATATTGAAGCTAGAATTATTCAAACTGAATCTGGTGAAATGCTAATTTTACATCTTTTAGTAGATTGTAGGGACGCTATGGGTGCTAATGCTGTAAATACAATGGCTGAAACAATAGCTAATAAAGTAGAAACAATTAGTGGTGGGACTGTTATTTTGAGGATTATTTCTAATCTTGCAGTACATAGACTTGCTAGAGTTCATGCTACATTTACGCGTGAGGAAATGTCTGAAAAAGGTGATGATGCTGTTCGTGGGGGGGAAGTAATTGATGGCGTAATTCAAGCATATCATTTCGCAGCTGCAGATCCTTTTAGAGCTACAACCCACAATAAAGGAATTATGAATGCAATATCCCCAATAGCACTCGCTTGCGGTCAAGATTGGCGGGCAATAGAATCAGGAGCACATAGTTATGCAGCATATAATAAAGAATATACTTCAATGACTCATTGGGAAAAAAATGAGGATGGAGATTTAGTTGGATCGATAGAATTACCTATGGCTGTTGGATTAGTTGGAGGGGCCGTCAGAGTTCACCCTGCAGCGCAGACAAATGTTGCTTTATTGGGAATTAAATCAGCTAATGAACTAGCTAAAGTAATGGCTGCGGCTGGATTAGCTCAAAATTTAGGTGCATTAAGGGCTTTAGCAACTGTAGGTATTCAAGCAGGACATATGAAATTACATGCGAGAAATATGGCTGTAACAGCAGGAGCTACTGATGATGAGGTAGATGCTGTAGTAAGTTTGGCACATTCAAGTGGTGAAAGAATTACTGCAAAATTAATTGAAGATAGTTTGGTTAAATACCGTTCATCAAATTAATTTTATGAATATTCTTTCCATTCGTCTCCACTATTTGCATTTCTATACCATTGCTTGTTATTGTGTTTAATCCATTCAAAACCGTGTTCATCAATTACTCCTACGGAATATAGCCAGGGTGTGGGTGAAGATTCTTTTACATCATTTTGCAATGAATTTTTTAACTCTAATTGTTTACTATCTTCATTTTTGTTGTTGATTATGGCTGCAAATAAACCTGCTAATATTGCAGGAATGATTCTCCAAATCTGTTCATTTAATATTTCATTAATATTATTAATCTCAGAATCAAAATACCAATTATTTATATTATCTAAAATATTTACAGCATCTGCAATCATCAAACTACCCAATGCAATAATCCAGTTCATATAAAGAATCATTAAAAAACCAATTGAAGCACTAATTGCAGCTGCAAAACCAGAATCAGTTTTTCTTCTAATTAAGTTAGATTGCTTGGATCCAACATAGAAACAAAACAAAGGAAAAACCAATGTAAGAATTTCTATAGAATGGATTATATTTAGCATACTGTCTTCTATGTTGCCATTTAGGTCATTACGTTGAATCTCAATAAAATAACTAAGTCCAATTGCCAGTGAAGCCAAAAAATATAACTTCACACCGTAAAAAATCGACTTGAAAAAGCTCATCTGTTTCGTACATGCTTGAAGATATTTAATATAACATTCTTTAGTGACTTATTCTTCGATAGTAATATCTATTTTTGATTCTAAATCAATATCTTCTTCTAGAGCAATTGGTGTAGAATTACCATCAGTCATTCCTAATTGTTCTGATCTATCTCTAAACCATTGCCTTACTTTTTTATGATTTGTGTGTGGGCAACCAAAAACTTCAGAAAATCTTCTTGTTGTTGTTAATCTTCTAGTATTTCCAGCACGTCTTCTATCTATTAATCCAGCATCGGATAATTCTTTTACGTAGCCATATGCTTTTTCACCAAGTAGTTTTACTAAACTTGATTGTTCCATTGGTTGATGGTATGCAATTAATGCTGCAGCTTTGAGTAATCTTGTAGGAATCTCAGTTTTCGCATCTTTGGGTAATTTTTCAGCAATGGATGGTTTTACTTCTAAAGCCCATTTTCCAGAAATTTCAACTAGTTGAAGTGCTCCTCCTCTTCTTCTTTTTAATGATGACTGCAATCCAAGTAAGGCTTCACTAACTAAGGAAATCTCTTCTTTTAATCCATGTGATAGTTGTTCTACACTCATGGATTTACCAACACCGAAAAGAGTTGCTTCAATTAATGTCTGAAGTTCAGCTGTCAACTCCAATCACCTCACTAAATTTGACATTTTCTTCATTAAACTTTTCTTTAATGGAGTCCCAATTTTCCATTTTTGGCCATAAGTCTTTGATTTTTATTTTTCCATTAGGTACTTCATCTTGCTCAATGTCTGTAAAGCCTCTGTGTGTTAAAAATAACATAGAAACTAGTCCAGTGACCTTTGCTTCAGCAGAAACGTCAACATCTTCATCAATTTCTTTTTTAATCTCTTTAGCAACTCCCTCAGATAATGTCTGTAAATCAATTTCACCATTTTGATTCATTTCTCTCATTATATTCCAGCATAATTCAATATCTCCTTCTAGATTTTCATCATGCATTCTAGCACCTACGTTTCCTAATGCTTCTTCAACTTCTAATTTGTATTTGATTCTATTTTCTTCTCTTGTTTTATTTATTTCAGCGTCATCACAAGCCCCTCTTAAAGCTCCTAATAAATCACCTAAAGTAACAGGTCGGCCTTCTTCTCTCCGTACTCTTTCTTCAAATAATCCATTTAAATCGGCTTCTAATTCACCTGAAATAACATTATTTGTAAAGTTGAATTCATTATCGTCAAAATCAGTCATCCATCCTTCGTCGATAAAGTAATCGTCCAATTCATCATCCATGTCAGCTTTGTTTTGTCTATCTAATAAATCTTCAACTTGTCCTCTTAGAACTGCCCAAGCTAACCTCAGTAATCTTCCACATGATGGTAAGTCTATATTATCTGAATTTTTTTTGATTCTTTCACTAAATAGATTAACAAAAGAACTTAAATCGATATCCCATGGATCTAAATCAGCGTCTTTTACTAATTCAAATACTAATGCCACTGATCTATCAAAAGGATCAACTAATGATGAATATTCAGCATTTTCCATTTCTGCAATTGTTAATAATCTATCCGCATAGTCTACTGCTTCTTCTCTAGTTTCTTCTCTAGATTCTAATAGGTTGTTAATTATGTCTTCTCTAATGAAGTATGAGTCAAGTTTTGATTGCATCAATCATCCACCTCTCAGGGCTCCTCAGTTTTTTCCAACTGTTCAAGTTCAATTTCTTCATTATTTATGGAATCAACTTCTCTGATGGCTTCTCTTAAATCTTGTAATTCTTCAATATCTTCTTTCAATTCTCCTGCTCTTTCAGAAAGTGCTGACATTGATGAATCAACTTTTAATGGAACTTCTCCTTCTATTTCAATATCTAAACCACCTAAACTTGGAGGTGCAGATAATGGTTCAGGTACTTCTGGCATATCTTTTTCTGTAGGTAAGTGTGATAATTTTTCTTTCTTTTCTTTCATTGCTTTATCTGCAGTTTCACGAATCTTTTCTTCTTTTTCACCGAGTTCAATTGCTCTTTCTCTGTTGAAATCTGCTATTCTTCTGCTACATCCATCTCCTGCGTGCGTGATTCCAATGTGGTGGTCTGCTAATTGTAAACTTACTTTTCTTAGCGTAACCATTAGGAATTGAGCACTATTAGCTCTAGCTCTACAAAGTCTTGCAATTCTTTCCGCATTGAAAGCGTCTAGATTTTGATCTACTTCATCAAAGTAGTAGAATGGTGATGGGTCGTGGTCTTGAATAGCAAAAATTAATGAAAGTGCAGCCATTGATTTTTCTCCACCAGAGAGTCCGTTTAATTTAGCCCTGGAGCTTTTTCCCTTTGGTTGGCACCACATTTCTAAACCACCTTTGAATGGGTTCTCAAGATTTTCTAATTTTAGTTCGCCTCTTCCTCCATCTGAGAGTAGTCTATATACTTCTTTGAAATTTTTATTTACTTCTTTAAAT
Organism: Euryarchaeota archaeon UBA596; assembly: GCA_002498205.1. Classification (GTDB taxonomy): domain Archaea; phylum Thermoplasmatota; class Poseidoniia; order Poseidoniales; family Poseidoniaceae; genus MGIIa-I. The sequence goes on along the minus strand of DAGQ01000103.1, from coordinate 2,406 downwards.
ACAGCAATTAATCGCTTTTTACGTTGCTTTTCTAACTTTTCAGAAATATCAATTAATGATTTTCTCCTAGTTTGACATAATTTATTGTCATTTTTTAATTCGTCTAGTCTAGTTTCTGTTTTATCGTATTGTTCTATAGAAAGCATGTTTACGTTGCCAATGAATTCTAATCTCTTTTCTATCCCTCTGATTTTATTTTCTGCTTGAGCAACTGTAGGTATTGATGCGCCTGATTCTGGTGCTTTAACTCCTGCCATCTCCATTTCTTCAATTAATGAAGATAATAGTTCGCGTTTACTTTCCAAGGTAATTGTATGTTCTGATGCTCTTCTCCTAGCAGATTCAGATTGTTGAATTAATTGATTTACTGTAGTTCTTAAACTTCCTCTTTCTTCTACTAATTTAACTCTAGAATTTTCGAGTTCTTTATTTTCTTCTGAAATTGTAGAATATTTTTCTTCAAGTTCTTTTAATTCTAGTTTGAGTGATTTTTGTTCATTTTTCCATTCGCTAATTGATTCTTTCTTATTTTGAGAATCTTTTTTGAATGATTCTATTTTTAAATTTAATTCTTCGACTCTGTCTTTTAGGATTTTTGTGTGTTCTTCACCACCAGCCAATTGTGCCTCGGCTTTCACTTGTATTCCTTGAGCATTTACTCTAAGTTCTTGAACATCTCTCAATGTTTTTTGTAAGTGTTCAGGGCTTGCTTTTTGTAATTCTAAATTTGCATTTTGTCTTTGTTCTTCAGCATCTTGACATGCTTTATTTGCTAAAATCAAATGTTCTTCATTTTTCTCTCTATCTTTTTTTGCTTGATTTAGTGCATTTTGGGCATTAGATAGGTCTTTAGTAATCTTTTGTAATTTATCTTCAGCGGCTTTAATCTCTATATTCCATTGTTTGACTTTGGCAATACCATCATTTGCAGTTAAATTACTAATCTTTTGATGGACTAGTTGTTGCTGCTTTCTAGATTCTATTAGTGCGGATTGAACAGTATCGCTGAGTAATTGTAATCTATTGATTTCAGATTCTAATCTGTCTACCTCTCCACTACCTGCAATTTGACCTCCGAAAAGAACTCTGTTTCTTCTTTGGTTACCTCCTACCATTGCTCCTCCAGCTTCTGTCAAATCACCTTTTAATGTGACCATTCTAACTCCGCCCATATGTTTCCTTGCAGTTGAAAGATTTGCGACTAGTAATGTGTCTTTTAGTGCGTATTTGATTGCTAATTCAACTCTTGGATCATAATCTAATAATTCCCAAGCAAAACCTTCTATATTGTCTTCTTTTGTTAGCATTAGTGCTTTTCCACTAGGTCTTCTGACTTGTAATTTATTTAATGGCAGGAATGTTGCTCTTCCTGCTTTATTTTCTCTTAGCCAAGCAATACACCTGGCTGCTACTTCATCAGTTTCAACAATTATGCTTTGCATTCCAGCGCCTATGGCAGTTGCGAGGGCATTTTCATGAGTCGAGTCTTTAGGTTTAGCTAGTTGACTTAATGTGCCTAAAATCCCTTTAATGTTTCCTTCATCTCTTTGATTTAGAAGTGCGGAGACGGCCATTGCCATTCCTCCTCTAATACCGCTCTTATTTTCCATTTCAGCTCTTGCTTTTGCTAAATCCCTTTCTGCAGAAATTAATTTACTGTTGATTGCATCATGTTCTTCTTTGAGTTTTTGCTCTTCTCTTTGTCTTTGAGTTAATTGGGTTGCTAAACCTTCTCGATCTTCGCCTGAATCTTCTGATTTTAATTCTTCACCTTGCATCAATAAATCGTCTCTTGATAATCTTGCCTCTTCTTCATCATCTTGTAGGGTTGCTAAATGTTTTAATGACAAATCAAATGCTTGTTCGGTTCTATCAAATTCTAGTTGAACTTTTGTTAGTTCGGCAACAGAATCACTTACTTTTTGATTTGCTTTACCTAGTTCTCTTGTAAGTGAGTTAGTTTCCTTATCTCCTGCCATTAATGCTTTTTTTGCGTCATTTTCATCTTTTTCTGCCTTTTTAAATGCGTCTTTTGCTTCTTGCAAAGACTTCTTGGCTTGTTCTTGTTTGGATATATGATCATCTAGGCTCTTTGATGCTTCAGTTGCATCTTCGTGGTAATATTCTAAATTTTCCAAATTTTCTTCAATGGTTTGTTCTGCTTCAGAAATTTTGTCAGTTCTTCTATCTATGTCTAATCTTAATTGATTTAATTTATCCATTAAAGAACTACTTTCATCTCCCAGTAATTCTCTCATTTGTTTTTCAATTGCGATTACTTTTTCTTCAATGTTCATTAATTGCTTTTCCCCATCTTGTGCTTTTTGTGCAGCATCCTTGGACTCTTTTACACAATTACTTTGTTCTTGTGCTACATATTCTATTTCAGCTTTCGCACTACAAAAT
>DAGQ01000051.1:15452-19655 GCA_002498205.1 Euryarchaeota archaeon UBA596 | reverse complement strand
GGAAAAATTAATTTCAACAATGGATAAAGCTGTAGGTTTTGCCAGAGATAACGACATACCTGTAATGTTTGTCACTGAAGACACCACTAGAAGTAGACCTGAAGATGTAAAACAAATTTACACAAGGGCCCTAGAATTAGGTGCTGATAGATTATGTGTTTGTGATACATGTGGACATGTAACACCAAATGGAACTAAGCAATTATTAACATATATTCAAGATGAAGTAATACCTGATGCTGGATTTAAAAGAAGAGATATCGAAATAAATTGGCATGGACACCAAGACAGAGGACTTGGAGTTGCCAATAATTTAGCCGCAGTAGAAGCAGGTGCTGATGTTCTTCATGGCACTGCATTAGGAGTTGGCGAAAGAGCAGGTAATGCGCCACTAGATCAAACACTAGTAAATCTAAGTTTAATGGGAGTAATTGATAATGATTTAACTCTCTTAAATGAATACATGAATAAAGCACATGAATACGTAGAAGTTGCTCTACCTAGAAATTATCCAGTATTTGGTGAAGATGCCTTCGAAACGGGAACAGGAGTTCATGCCTCGGCAGTAATTAAAGCGATGAAAAAAGGTGATCATTGGTTAGCAGATAGAGTCTATTCAGGAGTTCCTGCTCAAGATTTTGGATTACAACAAATTATTAGAATAGGTCATATGAGTGGCAGATCAAATATTATTTGGTGGCTTGAAAATAATGGTTTTGAAGCCAAAGAGGATTTAGTAGCACATTTATTTGATGTTGCAAAATCAAAAAGAAAATTAATGTCGGATGAAGAAGTAACTAATGTAGTTAAAGAATTTTTAACAAATTAAGTTTAATCTTCTTCTTCTTCCGCTGCAATAATATTATTCTGAATTGAATTAGTATTTTCATTAGTCCAATTTCTTTGCCACTCAGAATCAACATTACCTCCTGACCATTCACCTTCAATTGAAATTTCGTCAACATCAGATTCTTCACGCCAAACAGGAGTACCTAATGAACCATTAACAATAAACCTTGAATTCTCATCACATTGATTTAAAATTAATTCTTTAGACTTTGTAATTGGTAATATATGACCTACTGGAGTTCCAGCAGTTACGAAAGGATGAGTTGCAGCACAAATAAAAAGACCAGTAATTGGAGATTCTAATTCGATAGATTGCCCTGGACTTTGTGGATCACTAATTGTAGCAATGACTTCACCCTCCTCAACAAAAGATCCCGGACCTACAAGCATATCTAACAAACCTCCTCCATGGGCCCTTAACCAAGTTGAACCTGAGGCAAGTAATCTAAATCTAGGCCTATTCGGAGAACCTGGAATTACATGTAATGTTTTCAATGAATTTAAAACACCATTAACGGCAACTTGAACTGCTTCATGATCTAATGAACTTGCCCCACCACCTTCATAGGTTATTGCTCCAATATCTAAATTATTTATCACTCTACGAAGGGATCCTTTTGGCGGTTTACTATCTAGAATAACTTCTAATCCAAATGATTTAGCAAGGCGTTGAGAGGTTGGGTGAGTTAAATCCGCCCGTACTTGAGGCATATTTGATCTTCCTTTAGCCGCAGAATGTAAATCAATAATATAATCTGAATCTTTAATTAACGAATGATAAATTCTATGCGCAACTCTTTGGGTAGTATTACCAGTCCTACGCCCTGGAAATTCTCGGTTTAGATCTCTTCCATCCGGAAAATATCTAGAATTTGATTTAAAACCAGGAGTGTTTATTACAGGAACAATCCGAATAGTACCTGCTATTTTTTTAGGGTCTAGAGGCCCTCCATCACAGGTTAATGCTTCAGATAAAAGATGAGAACAGGCACTAGGGCCCGTCAATTCATCTCCATGAATTGCTCCAATGATTGTAACTACGGGTCCAGGGCGATTACCATGTAAAATACACACAGATGTTGGCCAAGAATCACCAATTGTAACTTTTAATAAATTTAATTTTATTGTTCTAATTTCGCCGGGCTTTACTTTTTTCCTATTGAATTTATGTGCTGATGATTCATTAATACGATCCCACTCTGGTTTTGATACTTTTTTAGCTTTCATTGCATCTTTTACAGCCTTTTTCCGATCTGGTGACATTTCATGAGATATTCGTATTTTTTTTCTAGTTCTCCCTGTTTTTCCGGGGTCACTTTCTTTTTTATCCATATTCCCAACAATTAGTATACAGTTGGAGGAGACTGATTAATCTATTTCTAATATTAAAGTCAAATAAACCATACTATTGATTCATAAACCTCTCTAAACATCGCCAACACATGTCAGAATTAAATGGCGTTCAAAGAGAATTTGCTCCAAATTCAATTTGTTTTGGGTGTGGACCTGCAAATGAAAAAGGTTTGAAAATTAATTCATTTAGAATAGAAGGAGGATTAAGAACTGAGTTTGAAACTAGCTTAGAACATCAAGCATTTCCTGGAATCATTAATGGAGGAATAATTGGGACTTTGCTTGATTGTCATGGAAATTGGACTGCTGCAATTGCAATCATGGACAAAAGGGGAGAAGAAAAACCATCGTGTACAGTCACTGCAAATTATTCTGTAAAATTACTTCGCCCAACACCCGAAGATGAAGTATTAGTCATTACATCTAAAGTTGAAGAATTATTAGAAGATAGAGCTTCTATATCTATGGAATTATTTGCAGGTGAGAAATTATGCGCAAAAGGAAAAGGTTTGTTTGTTTCAGTAAAAGAAGGACATCCTGCATACCATAGATGGCACTAATTTAATTGGATTTAAGGTGAATATCGGTGAATAATGTAAATTCTATATTAAATTCATCAAAAGGTTCTGTTTTAAGAACAATGTCAAATATTAATTTTTTTACAAAAAAAAATTTAAGCGACCTAGAACATGTTAGATTAGGGCTTTTAAGAAAAAATTCTGTATATCGGCATGGAGTGACTAGATTCCTACCAAGAAATAAATGGAATACAAGTACACCAAATCCATATTGTGTGAAAATTGTAGATATCCATCCGTTATTACTTGAACCTGAATGGAGTATTTATCGAGAAATAATTATTTTCCATGAGTTCATTCATTGTTTAGGCTATCTTGGACATAACAAAGAATTCTATAAGTTAGAGTCACTTTGGCCTACAATAAACCAAAAAAAGGAGCAGGGGCAAAAATTCATGCAAACTCTTAAACAAAAAAATTCTACTTGGAAATGGATCTGTCCAAAATGTAATATGAATGTATTAAGACAAAGGAAATCATTAGGCAAATACATTTGTAAAAAATGTAATTGTAAATTAATCGATGAAGCAATCTAAATCTTATTCTTCTTCGGAGTTCCCGTAAATTAATCCTTCAAGCATCTTTTTCTCATCATCATCTAAATGACCATCTTCAAGAGCATCATGAATTTTCTTTAGACCAGATGCATCTATTCCAGCATCTTTTGCTGCATTTTCAATTAGTTCTATTTCTCTATCTTCAACTTTACCATCTCTAAGTGCTACTGTGATAGCTGCTTTCAATGCAATTGATGCTGCTTGTTCGTCTGTTAAATCTAATACTGAACGTATAGCCTCTAATTCATCAAGTTCTGATTTATCAAGGACTCCATCCTCATATGCAGACTCATAAATTTCCATCAAGAAACCTGTATATTGATTCGGGTGTAATAATACGTCTCTAATCAAACCATAATCAACTCCTTTTTCACGTTCTTTGGATAGTTCTAGCATGACAATGCTTCTCCTTACTTCTTTCACTGACATATCTTTCAATCCATGCCCTGCCCAAATTAAACCAACTGCAGTAATTGCTGCAGATAGCCATAACATCACAGTTTCATCAATAAAATCACCTGGATGTGTCATGTATACGATACCAATACATGCCATTAATGCACCAGAAAATATCTCTGCCCAGTCGTTGATATCCGGCTCATCATCGAATACCGCCAATCTCTCTAAAATCATAGCTTCAGTGTCTTCATCCATAGTCAGTCCTAACACTACCAATATGTCCCCGCTCATTACCCTTGCCCTTCTACTTAACACAACAACAAGTTTGTTTTATACTGGTTAAATGAATAAAAAAGAACAAACCAAGTACTTTTGAGCCTTAGTCATTAGAGCATATCCATGGGGAGTAGATCAAACTCAATCTCAGAATTGAAAATACCTACTTCGGCTAAAAAATTTATTCAAGA
>DAGQ01000051.1:0-15076 GCA_002498205.1 Euryarchaeota archaeon UBA596 | reverse complement strand
TAAAAGGAGAAAATACATTAATTTCAATTCCAACTGCAAGCGGTAAATCCTTAATTGCGTACATCGGAATAATCCAAAATTTACTTGTAAAAAATAAGGGAAGTAAAGCAGTTTATATTGTCCCTTTGAAAGCACTAGCTGGTGAAAAGTTTACTGAGCTCTCGGAAATTGGGAATGTAATAGGACTAAAAATAGGATTATCTCTAGGAGATAGAGATGGCGAAAATACCAACATTAACAATGCAGACATCATTGTATGCACTAGTGAAAAATTCGATTCTTTGATGAGAAATAAACCCGAATTAATGGAGGGTTTAAGCATAATAATTGCTGATGAGGTTCACTTAATTCATGATTATTCTAGAGGGCCAACAATGGAAATAAATTTAACGCGGTTTTTATATTCTAATTCTAATGTTCAAATTATCGCTTTATCTGCAACAGTTGGAAATTCTGAAAATTTAGCAAAATGGTTACGTGCCAAACTAATTGTTTCATCTTGGAGGCCCGTAACATTAGAACAATCTACCTTGGCAAATATTGATCTTGAACCAAGAAAAAGAATTTCTAATTCAAAAGAAACTTCAAAATTGCCACCACCTAGAACTCTAAAGGGGCCTGCATCACAGCCAATGATTGCAGCATTAGAAGATTCATTAGAACAAAACATACAATCGTTGATTTTTGTTTCTACTAGAAGGTCCGCTCAAAGTTTAGCAAGAAAACTTTCTGAAAGAGTTAGGAAAAAATGGACTCGTGAGAATAATGAAAGATTAAAGGAACTTGAATCATTAAAAAAAGAGATTTCATTATTGGGAGATGATTCTTCCATTTCAGACTCTCTTGAATCAACTATCTTGGGAGGTGTTGTTTTCCACCATGCCGGATTAAATAGCAAGCAAAGAAAGTTTATTGAGGAGGCTTTTAGAAATAAAAAAATATTGTGTATTGTAGCCACACCAACTTTAGCATCAGGAGTAAATCTACCTGCTAGAAGAGTGATTATTAGAGATTTAAAAAGATACGAAAATGGAATGTCTCGTTGGCTTTCTGTTATGGAAGTACAACAAATGTTAGGTAGAGCAGGAAGGCCGAGATATGATTCCATTGGAGAAGCTTGGTTGCATTGTAAAGGCGAAAGATCATTTGAAAATGCAGATGAGATATCAGAACGATTCATTCATGGAAATCCTGAAGATGTCACTTCAAAATTAGCTTCCGAAAATGCATTAAGAATACATATTTTAGCAATGGTTTCAACAGGTAGAATTAATACTAGATATTCCATTAGCAAATTTTTTAAAAATACATTTTTAGGACATTCTCAACCAGTAAAAATGCTTGAAGAAAGGATTGAACAATGGATTCAATGGCTTTCCGAAAATGAATTAATAACAAGACTTGGATGTAATAATGAATTATATGATTCAATTCCAATTGAAATTACAATGGATGAGAATGAAAGTTGGAATGATGAAGTACCCACATGGATAAATATTGCAAAAGGTTCTGAAGGAATCTCATTCGAAAACAACCCTAAAAGTGTTTCAAAAGCCCCAAAAAGTCTAGGATTCAATTTAGCAAGTAATTGGGAACAAGACATTATCGAACCAAAAACATCTGAACCACTAGTAATGACTTATGAAGCAAGTGAATTTGGAAGATTGGTTAACAGAATGTACTTAGATCCAACCAGTGGATTGTTATTAAGAGATGGCTTAAGAAGGGCTGTTCGTAGAGTTTACAGAAACGAAGAAAACTTACCTCTTACTGATGAAGGATTATTGTACCTAATCTCATCTACTGACGATTTTATGAATTTTTGGTGGAAAGATTCAGAATATGAGATCCTCTTAGAAAAAGCATCAATCATTGAAAATGAGTTACTCAATAAAAAAGAATTAGAAGATATTCATCTAAGTAGAATAAAATCAACTAGAGTACTTAGTGATTGGATAGAAGAATTTGAACACAGAGAATTAGAAAAAAGACATAATGTAATGCCGGGTGATTTAAGAACAAGAATTGAATTAGCAGAATGGTTACTTTTTTCAGCAAAACAGATATTATATTATGATAAAAAATTTGATGAAACATATTCAAATTCAAAATCTATCGTTATGGAAAAAATGGAAAATTTAAGAAAAAGAATTCGTTATGGTTGTAAAAAAGAATTATTAAATCTTGTAACATTACCAAACATTGGTAGAAAAAGAGCTAGGGATTTAGTAAACTTTGGATTACAAACTCCCAAAGATATTTTAAAATTAACATCCAAGGATAAAAATAAATTATTATCATTACCTGGATGGGGGCCTAAATTATTAGAAAAATTAACTCAAAGAATAAAAAAGGATTTTGCAATTATTGAAGTTGATGAAAAACGTCCTGATGATGAACCATTACCTGGTGAAAAATAGAAAACCATCAAAATGAATGAATAATGCGAAGGACCATGGAGAGGGCAACTCCTTGGTTCCCTTGTTGGGGAATAAATTTTGAAAATGAGGATTTGTCCATACCTGATTTAGTCAATAAATTTCTAAAAATTAGGCCAAGTAACCGATGGTTGCTAATATCAAAATTTTCTGCAGCAAGTGAAAATCATTTATGGAGCGTATGGTATAAGATGGAGCAAAACTTCTCAGACCATACAGCATTATCAAAAAATCCTGATGCCGAATTCATAAGAATTATTTCTGGCACAAATCAATTAAAAACTGCATTTTCTAGAGCGGGATTAAACAAAAATGATAATCAAGCATGGTTAATCTATTTGCCAGAGATTCAGGAAAATATTAATTCCTTGCCAGAAACTTCCATAACATCTTTTACTGAATCTGCTCAAAAAATAATTTATTTAATTGATGCTTCATTATTGACTGAAAGACCAAAACCAAGTAAAGAAGGTTTAGACAGATTAGGTATTGAATTCACCGGTGATACAAACTCGATAAATGATGATTTATTCATTGGGCATATCGCTCGTTCAGCCCTAACATCTTAATCAATTAATTCAAGAACCTCCGATTAGAGGAAGGTTATGGTGAGCAAGTGAATATACTAACACAACCAGCACGTAATGCCATCTCCAAGATTTCGGGGCCATGGAATAAAGGTGCACATGGTACCGGAGGAATTAAGGATGAATGAAGAATTAAAAAATGCAATAAATACAGTACTAGAACAATGTCCTGATGCTTCAGAAGATGATATTAAAAATGAATTTGAACGGTATGAAAGAGATTTCTTAATCCCTCCAAAAGATGCTTTAAGATCGGTTTTAAGAAAATTTTCCTCAGGAGATATTAAAATTACGACACAAAATACTACTAGAGAATCAAAAAAAGTTGAAGGTTTTAATTCTTTGAGTGGAGAAGATAAAAATATTGAAATTGAAGTTAAAGTAATTAGTTTCAATCCATGGTCTCGTGAAATTAGAGGACAACAAAGACAAATGGGCTATGGCATGATTGAAGAAGACCCATGGGGTAAATCAAATTCCCGCGAAAGGTGGAAATATACAGATTGGGGCAATCATTCAGAAACAATGAAACCAGGTTCAATAATTCGTATTGAAGGTGCTTCTGTGAATGAATATGAAGGTAAACTTTCACTGAACATTAACCAAAGTTCTAGAATAGTTGTATTACAAGAAAGTAATGAAAGTATTCCAACATTAGATGAACCAATTAACATTTCAGAAATAAATAACCTAGATGGAGTAGTTACATTGATCGGTAGAGTTGTCAGTAAAAATAAAAACACAATCGAAAGAAAAGATGGAAGTGGAACCCTAGACATGGTCAAAGGTCAAATCGCAGATTCAACTGGGAAAATCGGTTTCGTAAGTTGGGTAGATTTTAATCACGATGTTGGTGATTTAATAAAAATTGAAAAATCACAAATTAAAAGATTTAGAGAAACTCCAGAATTAAATATTGGTCAATATACAAAGGTAGAAAGTTTTAGAGATTCAAAATTTCCATCATTAGAGGATTTAAATTCCTCTTCAAAACAGAATATTGCTAATTTAAGAGATGGAATGAGAGAAATAGACATTACAATAGAAATTAAAAAGTGGATTAAAAGAGAATTCACTAATGATGAAGGTGACAAAAAAACTGTGTGGTCAGGAGAAATAATTGACCCAACTGGAAAATGCAGAATGACAAGTTGGCAAGATTTAGGAATAGAAGAAAAAGATTTACCTATTTGGTTAAGCCTAGATAAAGTAAGAGTTAGATCGTGGCAAGGAATACCAGACATTACCATAGATAATCTTGAGCAAATAAAAAAACATGATGAAGCAGTTTGGGAATCGATTGAAGATTCAAATGAATTTAATTCTGTAACTAACGAAGAAATAGTTAATGGAGGCTCTAGAGCGAATATTGAAACTCAAGGAGTTATTATTTCAATTCGAAATGATTCGGGAATTATTTGGAGAGATGGAAATAGAAGAGTTTTAAGAGAGGATGACGACAGAACTGATGCTGTTAAAGATTTGAGAATTAGGATGATAATGGACGATGGAGAAAATTGTATTTCTGTCATAATGAATCGACAATCTAGTGAAAAATTTATTCAAAAATCTATGGAAGAATTAAGTGAAGAATTAAATAAAACAAATAAAGCATCATTCATTAAAGAACTTAGAACTAAATTACTAGGTTTTACTGTAAATTTGAAAGGTAGAAGTATTGTTGACCAACAAGGTGCAATGTTTTTAGCTGAAGAATTAGAAGTGGAAGAAAAAGATCCTAAATCTTATGCAATGGAAATTAAAACAAAATGGGGTATTTAGATGCAATCAAACTTTAATAGAGCAAAAAGACAACCTGCAATTAGAATTCTAGCACAGGAATTCTCCGAATCAACACTAAAACAGCAAGGAAGCGGTGAATTTGATCCTGCATTCATAATTACAAAACTTGGAGCAAAAGTCAATCGATTGGTAGCAATGGGACTCTTAGAATTAATGGAGAGAAGAGAAAGTTCTTCAGGACTTTTTTGGACTGGAAGAATTAGAGATCCAACGGGATTACATTTTTTTAGCATTGGTACTTTCCAACCTGAAGAATTGCAAATTCAAGCCGATGAATTATTAGCAAAATTTCAACAAGAAGAACCAGTATTAATTATGATGGTAGCAAAATCGTCAATGAGGCAAGGCGATGATGGATCAATATTTACGGGATTAAGGCCTGAAGAAATTGTAATCATTAACCCTAAACAATATGCAAATCTCTTAGTGGAAGCGTGTGATGGTACTTTAAAAAGAATAGAATCATATAGGAATTCATCAAAATTAGAACATGATGTTTCTTCTTATAAAAAAGCAGGAATACCATCAAATCTAATTGATGGGATTTTACTTTCTAGAGAACATTATGGAGAGATTGATTCTGAATATCATAAATTGAATGTCTTAAGATCATTAGCAATAGCTGAAGGAGATACTCCTCAGACTAAATTACCAGAAAAGGATATGACTCTTGAAGAAAATTCAGAACAATCCAATGATATCGACTATAAAACAATAATTACTGAATATATTCAACAAAATAATTCCCCAAATGGTACTGATTTTGAATCTATTGTAACTCATTGCCTAAACAATAAAGGTGAAAGAGAAGTTTCAGAAATTACAATAGAAAATATGGTTGATGACGGAGAATTATTTGAAGTTAAATTTGGATGGTATAAATTAGTCACCTGATCACAATTAAGCATAAAAATCCCCATTACATTCAAGTTCCAGTTCTGCTGTGGTGTGCTGAGGATGACAATGGGCGATCAAGTATTCTTCCTGCGGCCGGCAAATGGAGAATGGATTCAATTTAGTAATTGTAGTGTAAAAGTAGCTATCTCTAGAAGACTAACTAGAACTATAATTCATGGTGGAGAAGGAGATGATTTAATTGATGAAGGCTCTGAAAGCGCTGTTTATACAGTAAGAGGAACTTTAGATTTAGATCAATATAAAGAAGTTTTATTAATTTTCAGAGGTGGACAACCATACATACATGAACCATACGAAGAAAATGAGAAAAAAGTAGTTTTCTCAAAATTTGAATTTGATGGAGAATCAAAAGAATTTACATTTGAATTTATTGAAGACATAGTTTAGGGTGGATAAATGATGAGAGAACAAGAAGAATCCAGAGATTTACTCTATGCAATAAGAGCTTTGGAAATAATGATGTCCTCAGGAGTTGGTTTAGAAGCCGCAATTCTTTCAATTGCAGGTGGAGGATACGGAATAATTAGTGAAGATTTTCAGAAAATGATTAAACAACAAAAAAAGGGTAAAAAATTAGAAATTGTTCTTAGAGATTTGATGAAAAAGGCTTCAAGCAAAGGATATAAAAAATTGTTAACAACAATGTATAATAATGTAAAATCAAATACAGACGTTCTAAAAACATTACAAATGCAAGCGGAAGCTGAAGAAGAAGAACGCAATGAAAAAATGAAAAAATATATTGAAGACTTGGGAGGACTTCCAGAGTCATTACTATCAATTGGTATGATTTCACCAATATTACTTGGTTTAGTTGGGTTAGCACCTCAATTAATGGGTGACGCGGGTGCAATTATGGGGACATTACCTTCAAATTCAACAATGATGAATATGGTTAGAGTTGGTCTCGGAATCACTCTTTTAGGTATGGCGTTTATTGGAATGAAAGCACACACTAAAGATCCGGGGGTTTAAATTTGATTCTAGATTTCCTTGAAATTCTTAACGATTACCCTGCTGTACTGTTACTAATTATTATTGCAATTGCAACAATGGGTGGAGGTATACCCCCAATTCTAGAACGAAGGAGAAGAAGAGGATTAGAAAATGCAATTTCTGAAGTCTTAGAACTTTTGTCAGACAACATCGGTGCGGGAGAAGGAATACAGCAAGGATTAGCAAGAGTTGCCGAGGTTAGAAATGATTTATTTGGTAAATTGATAGGAGATGCAATGCAAGCTAGTAAAGCAACTTCATTTAATGCTGCAATGGCTGAAATGGCAGTAAAAAGTAGGAGTAAACAAGTTCAAAGAGTTGTTAATCTAATTTTAACATCCCTTGAAGGAGATGCTCCCATGCAAGACGTGTTATTTAATATGAGTCAAGAATATTCAAGACTAAATAAATTGATGAATAAAAGAGACACTGAATTACAAAGTAGTGCTTTCTTAATAATATTCTTTGTAGGTTTAATGCTACCTGCAATTATAGCCTTCATGATTGGAATTTTTGCTCCAAAATCTTCAGGTATGGTAGTAGATGATCTAAATACAATTATGGCATACTTTTTTGGTGCAGCAACAGGAATCTCAGTATTAATTAGTGGCAGAATGTTAGGGAGAATGATGAGTTGGTTTTGGTATGTACCGAGTTTTGCCTTATTGTCGATGTTAGTTTACATTCTTGGTTTCAATTTGATTAGTTAAAAAAAAAGGTGAAAAAATATGGCAGAAAAAGTACTAGAACAATATGGAGTAGTAACAATATACAGAGACGAAAAACATCCAGCCCCTACTTACCATGTAGAAGGGCGAGTGCAACCAAACCCCTATGGTAAATTAGCAGCATTATTTGAAGACGACAACCTGGAAGAAGTAATGTATAACGGAGGAGCACAATGTGTTCAAGTTGCACATAGAGACCATGGAATGTGCCGTACAAATATTTGGATTGATGATGATGAAGGGCTAACAATTGCAAAAAATATTGCAGCATTCACAAATGTCCCATTAGGAAGTGGTCCAAATCAGGTACCCATCTTTGATGGAAGATTACCAGATGGAAGCCGTGTAAATGGAACAATTCCTCCTGTTTCTCCAGATGGACCTACATTAACAGTTAGAAAGTTTAGAGAAGATCCATTCACGATTGTGGATTTAATCAACTTTGGTACAATTAATCTAAGACTTGCTGCAATGATGTGGATATGGATCGAAGGTTTAGATTCCAGGCCAGCAAATTTTGTTTTAGCTGGAGGAACAGGTTCTGGTAAAACAACAACCGTAAATTGTATGGGTATGTTTATTCCGTGGGATAAAAGAATGCTTACTGTAGAAGATACTGCTGAATTACAAGTATATCACGACCATTGGCTTCGAATGGAAACTCGTTCTGAAAGACCTGATGGTACTTCTGAAATTGATATGAATGCGTGTCTTAAATCAAGTCTACGTATGAGACCTGATAGAATAATCGTGGGAGAAGTAAGATCTTCAGAAGCGGCTACATTACTTACCGCAATGAATACTGGACACGATGGTTCCTTCGGAACTCTACACGCAAATACTGCTGCTGAAACAGTCACTCGTCTAATCAATCCTCCAATGAATGTTCCAAGCATCATGCTTGGAGGACTTGATTTAATTATTGTCCAAGCAAGACTTCATGAAAATGGTAAAACTGCCAGGAAAATTATTGAAGTTGCAGAAGTTGCTGGGATGGAAGGAAATAAACCAAGATTAAATGCGATTTGGAAATATGATCCTGTAAAATGTAAAATTGAAGAAACAGGAATCCCTAGTAAATTTAGAGAAACAATTTGTACAGCCGCAGGAATTACACCTGCTGATTTTGAAAATCATGTCAAACAAAGAATGCAAATTTTAGCAGATTTGGTTAAGAGAAATATTAGAGACATAAATACCGTTACAAGCGTTATTCAAGGTTTTTACGCCAAACTGAAGAAATAATCAATATTTTTTTGCCAATTTCGGTGGCAAAATCTACACCATGCTGATCTTTAGCACTATGCCCTACACCACAATGACAAATTATCACTAGTTGATTAAGAAAAGTTGTTTATTCAAAGTCCCCTTCCACCGATTTTATCTAAAATTTCATTTGCTAATTTCATTTTACTTTTCATGGATTCAATTTTATCTAAATGATGTTGAGGAACTACAGGATCCTGTTCTACATTTTCCAAAATTATCCCTCTCTCTTCCTGTACATTGGTTACAATTCTCCTAATTTCTGAAATTACAGAATCAACCTGCGCTTCAGCTACTAAATTTTCGGGGCCAAGCGTTGGAATTTGATCTGCCGAGATATGCCCCATATCAACTGCTAACATTCCTGCTGCACCCAAAATTCTAGGCCTAATTGATTCCTGATTCGCTTCATAACCTCTTTGTTCAAGAAAACGAATTAACAAAATTTGTTGATCTTCATCGAATTTACCAGGATTCCTCCTCAAGATTACATCAATAACTTGTTCAAACCCATCTATGTTTTTTTCAATTCTAAGTAATGTATTTCTTCCACTTTCCGGCAAATCTACAGAATTATGATTTAAAATTGCTAATGCTTTCTCTCTCCTTTTAGTTCTTGGATCTTCTCTAATAAGGTGAGCATTTAATTCAACATGTAAATCAAATAAACCATGTAAACGTCCACTAATTGAACTAATGCTTAAATCAAGACCTTCTATACTTGCCAATGATTCAAATTCAACACGTGCCTTGACCAAGTTATCATTATTACTTCCAATAATATCTTCTAATTTTTTCAAAAGATGAGGCCTCAAACGTTCTAACTTTCTTAATGCCTCTCTTTCGCGCCAATTTTGTGGGGTTGAGGAAAGTGATTCTTTTTCTATCGATATCTTTTCTTGCATTTCTGAAATTCTCTTAAGAATTTGTTGTCTTACAATTGGCATATCAGTACGCATATCTTGTGATTCTAGAGAGTTAATAAATGCATTAAGATCTAAAGAATCATGGGGATCTCCGTCTTCAAGAAAATCTCGAATTGCATTATCTAATTCTGCATTCCTAGATTCTAAATTTGCAATTACTTGAGCTTCTTCGACAGATTCTACTGGAATATTAAATTCTATTTTTTCGTCTTGATTTGGTCCAAAATATGTATCGATACAATCATAAATCTCAGATGAAGTTTCTGGCAAATATACTTTAAATCCTAAATCTGAAAGATGTGAAAATAATGCAGATTCATGTTTTACTTCCCATTCTTCAGAAATAGAATTGATGAAATTTTCAATCTCTTTACCTAAATCTAATATAATTTCTTTAACAGGTTCATCTAAATTCATTACTTCATTTACTGGTTCATCTTCAACTGGTTCATCTAATACTAAAACTTCAGATATTATTTCTTCATTGGGTTCGATTTCAACTACTTCTTCTAATTTAGGAGTTTTGATTTGCGGGAGTTTTATGTTAGCTTTTCCACCTTTAGGCCTCCTCAAACTTCTTTTTACTTGCCCCCATCCTCCGCTTTGACTAGATAAAACACCTGCAACTCTGCCAAATAACTGAGATTTAGACCCTGAACGGGGTAATTCTAAATGTAAACATAAATCATGTAATTCATCTCTCGATAAATTATCAAGATTGTCTAATGAATGATATTTAATATCACAATTTAAATGCAGCCATAACCTTTGTCTTTGACCCTTAATTGAACCCGAACGTTTAATTCCAAAAATACTAAGAAATTGGGTTAATTCTTGTTTAGAATAAGTTTGAATTGAAGACCAATCAAATTTCCATTCTGAAAGTATTAAATTTTGAATTAAGCGTGCCCTTAATTGCTCTACACTACCTTTTTTAGATATGTCATTCTCTATAGCTAATGATTTTAAATATTCTAAACGAGCAGAATATAATTTTGTCAAAAGTGTTTGAGTTTCTGCATCTGACACCATAATAATAACGGGTCATTTTTCAGCCCCTAAGTATCTTACTAATGTTTTCGAGCAAAAAAGGATATTTTTCGAGATAAAAATAATTTTCGGAAGCAGGTATATTCAAGCAGTATAGACTCATGAGATAGATTGGTCGGCACGTATGGGTGAGATAGATAGAGAATCAAAAGCAAAATTAAGAACTGCATCTGAAGACCTAGAAGAATTAATTAAATTATTTTCAGAACACTTAAAGCAAAGCAAAGAACTATTCAAATCACAATTATATGATTTAAAGAGGAATGCCGAGACATCCCTAAATAATTATTCTATGAACAGAGAACAAATAATGTTAGACATAAGTCAAATGGAAAAAAAGTTGACTAAATTATCAAGACTGATTTCTAAAAAGAAATATAACACCAATACGGCATCAGAACAACTGATTGAAATTGCAACAAAGCATGGTCAAATTAAAAATGATTACGAAGAAAAGAGGGAAGAATTAGAGAAATCAATGAATGAATGGTTAAAATTTACAAAGTCTGTTAGCGAAATTGTTACTCTATTACATACAAGAAGTTCAGAATGGGAAAATAGTGCGAGAGATTTAAGTATTTTTTATCAAGATATTGCAGATACATCAATTCCTTCGGAATTTCAACAAACAAGAGATATCATCCTAGAATATTCTATCTCAATACTTTTAAGTGCTGGAAAAAGAGAACAAACAGACCTAATGTCTTTTGAAGAACAACTAAAAGATTTAATGGATAAAACATCAAAAAATGAAGAATTATAAATTTTAAGTAGTTAATTCAAGGATGTTATTCCATTCTTCTACCAAGATTCTAAGTATTCTAAACTCATCATCATTAGGAAGATATTTTTTTTCTAGGCTAAATGTTTTTTTACCATTCTCATTTAATGTTTCTAAAATAATTTCTACCATCTGTATAGAATTTGTTAATTCATCTGTTTTTTCAAGATTGATTAGTTTTTCAAAGATAATATCTGAAATTAAACCCCCTTCTTCGTTCAAGGATCTTGCGATAGTGGAAATTTTTCTAATAGAAACATTTAGCCCCAGTAAATCATTCTTTTCTAATTCTAAAAATAATTTTGATTCAACATTAAATGAAATCATAGATTGTTCGTCATTTAAGTCTTCAAAAATATTTTTTGGAAAACCTAATCGAGATATCAATAAACTAAAACCACGCAAGGGTGGTGGGATAAAACGATACTTAGATTCATCATGCTCTATTTGCATACCCAAAGTATGTCTACGTCCTTTTTTCTTGAAAATATTCCATTCTGATCTTTCAAGAACATAACCATCAATAGTATTATTTTCATGTAATTCATCTAATTTTTCAACAATTGAAGATAAATCTAATTCATTTAAATCTAAATCTTTTTTCCCTAGGAGTTTGAAATCCGGCCTAAATCTCTTTAATTGTCTACGTATTAATTCTGAATCCGCGAAAATTTTACCGTTTCTTGGCAAATGGTTGATTTTATCCTTACTTACCATGATTAAAGTAGGTTCCCTCCTAGGTAAAAAAGTAGAAATTTCTAATCCTGAAATACTTGAGGTTCCTGAAAAGCCTAAATTAAAAGCTGATAATCCGCTTAATCCAGCCAAATCTATATTTCCCTCTAACAATGATTTTGAAACATCTGTAGGATTCTCAAATTCTTTAAATTCTACATCATAACCATTCAATAAACGCATAAAATGTTGTTGTGAACCATCATCAAATTGCTTACAAATACCAACAACAAATTTTTCTTCACTCATTTACATTCACTCGCAAGCAGTTATGGGTTAAGACACTCGTTCATATATACGCCTCTATTCCGAAGAGATATGGGGCCAATGTTAAAGAATATTCGAAACCTCCGTGATTTGAAAGGATACAAATCAAAAATTGACGATTATCTTAAAGAATTGATGAAAATTTCTAGACATAAAGGTCATGACGAAGTTGTTGATTTATCTGAGCATATCCTAATGGCGGGTGGAAAAAGGATTAGGCCCATGTTACTGATGCTTTGCTATGAGATGTTAGAGGGTAAAAATCTTGATGAAATTCTACCCTTAGCAACAGCATATGAAATTATCCACACTGCAACTTTAATTCATGACGATATTAATGATAATGCTAAAATCAGAAGAGGAGTTAAAACAATCCATGAAATTGAAAATTCAGTAAAAGCACAAATTACGGGTGATTGGTTATTTGTATTAGGTTTTGGATTGGGTGGCCAATATGAAAAAGAAATTGTCGATTTAATGGCGGAAACGTGTTCAAAAATGGCATCAGCAGAATTAAAACAAATTAAACACATTCACAATCTTTCAACAACTAGTGATGATTATTACAAGATTATTGAAGGAAAAACAGCAGGACCCTTTGCATATGGTTGTAAAGCAGTGGCAATATTGACCAATCAATCAAAAGAAGTTCAAGATGCATTGTTTAATTTTGGAATGCAACTTGGTTTAGCATTTCAACTAGTAGATGATTTATTGGATTTAATTGGAGATGACAGATTAGGAAAACCTAGGGGATTAGACATCCTAGAAGGAAAAATGACACTACCTTTACTCTTAGGAATTAATAACTTAAAGGGTAAAGAAAAAGAAAATCTTTTGAATCTTGTTTCAAAATTCCACTTACACGATTTAAATGAAGTGTTACATTTATTGAAAATTTCAGGAAGCATCGATTATTGTAGAACTTTGGTTAATGAACACCTTAATTCCGCAATTAGAGAAATTAGTTTTATTGAAGAAAATCCCGCAAAAAAATTAGTTTTAGAATTAGCTCATTATGTTCGATCTCGATATGATTGAGGGATTCTAATGAAAAAGGAATGGGACGTAATTATTATTGGCGGCGGTCCTGCTGGAAGTACGGCTGCAAGATATTCTGCTAAAGAAGGTGTTTCTGTATTAGTCCTCGATGGGAAAAAAGAAATTGGCGAACCATTACAATGTGGCGAATTAATACCTTCAGTAGAGGAATTACGCAGATTATGTCCTGATGTTCCCGAAATGGAAGATCTATTCCAAACTCCCGAGAATGCTATATCATTAAGAACTGAAACATTAAAATTAGTCCCACCCTCTGGGAAAGGCCTAGAATTTCCATTTGATGGTATAATGCTTGATAGAGTAGAACATGATAAGGCATTAGTTAAATTAGCAAAAGCAAAAGGAGTGGAATTTCAAACGGAGACATATATTTCAAAGGTTGAAGGAAATAATGTACACACTAAAGATGGAAGGATTTTTTCTGCAAAAGTGATTTTAGGATGTGGAGGTGTTAATGACCCCATAAGAAGAGATTATTGGAATGAAAAATCATTAAACATCCCTGTAAAATTTATGTTAATTAACGGAGATTATGACGAATCTACCGTAGAACTACATTTTGGTTCTAGTGCTCCTGGAGGTTATGCATGGGTATTTCCTAAAAAAAATGGTGCTAATATTGGATTAGGTATACAAAAAAAATATAGTAAAGGGAAAAATTTGAAATTTTTTGCCACTAAGTTTTATTCTAAATATGAAGGTGAAGTGATTTTTCAAGGTTCTGGAGCATTACCAATGTCTGGATCATTGAAATCAATGGTGAAAAATAATAAACTAATCGTTGGAGATGCTGCGGGAATGGTTCTACCCTCAAACGGTGCTGGAATTTCAACTTCAATGATTGGTGCTAGAATTGCAGGACAAGTAGTTGCAGAACATATACTAAATGATTCACCATTAAGTGAATATGAAAGGATTTGGAAAATTCAAATGGGCAAAATCATGAGAAATTCTAAACGATCATTAGCAATAGGAAGTTTACTTTTCCGTTCACCAGATTTCTTAGTGAATTTAGCATTTAATCGGCTCACTAAAAGGCTACTTTGGCGTGCTGTGACGTGTAGAGCGAAATTCGGAATTATTTGATTTTTTAAAATTAAATAAAAGTGCCTAAAATGTTAAACTCATAAACCTAATTCTTTTGGAGAATCACAACGGGGATTATAATGGGTAAGGCAGATGTTCTAAAAGCGATTAAAAATGCAGAAAAAGAAGCTGAAAAAACCTTAGAAAATGCAGAGTCAAAAGCATCTTCAATTTTATCAGATGCTAGAGTAAAAGCAACCGAAATTCTTCAAAAATCGCAAGAAAGTATTAATTCTAAATCTCGATCTATGATAGATGAAGCTAGATCCAACGCTCAATCTGAAGCTGATATAGTAACAAAAGAAGGAGATAAAAATATCCAAGGCATTGTAGAAAAAGGAACCAAACAAAGAAAAAAGGCAGTAGATTCTGTCATTGATTCATTTATGAAATAAGTTAAGGGAGGTGTTACAATTAGTGGATTTACTACAGC
>DAGQ01000029.1 GCA_002498205.1 Euryarchaeota archaeon UBA596 | reverse complement strand
TCTTCTTCAATATTTTCTTCTTCATCTTTCTTAATAATATGGTACTTATCCCAAATTTCTATTGCTTTTCTTAATGCTAAAGTAACAAAATTTAATTTATTTTGTTTCCTGTCTCCTGAGAAAATTTTAGAACTAGCACCTTCATACATAGTAGAAGAAATACCGATATACACTTCTCCAACTTTTTTTCTCGTATCGTCAGATTTTGGTCCTGCAATTCCTGTAATTGAAATCGCAATCTCAGAATTAGATTTTTTCCTAGCACCTAAGGCCATTTGTAATGCGACCTCTGCACTTACTGCTCCATGTTCAGCTAATGTATTTGGGTTAACATTTAATTCTATGACTTTTGATTCATTAGAATAAGTAATCCAAGATTGATTAAAACAAGCACTTGAACCACTAATATCTGTTAGAGTTGAGGTAAGTAAACCTCCAGTACATGATTCAGCAGCACTTACTGTTGCTTTCGCCTTTAGCAATCTTCTTTCCAAACGAGAAGCAAGGGTGATTAAGTCATCTCCCATGGTACTCCCAAGATTTATCATTTATGATGCTTTTTGGATATTTGTTATATCTCTAAGGTAAATAATTTAGTAAAATATCACCGACTTCTATTTGAATGACTGCATAGTGGCCAGTACATCAAGGGCCTGTGGTCTAGGGGTTTATGACGTCGCCCTTACAAGGCGAAGATCGCCAGTTCGATTCTGGCCAGGCCCATCTTGATAATGCATGAGTTCATAACTGACGGTCTCAATCGATGCAATATGCAGGAGATGGATGAATTGCTTACCCGTCTTTCGTTAGCAGGGGTAGAATTTAGTTTGTTAATTAGGGAAGCAATGATGAATGTAGATATTCGTTGTTTTTCTAGTAACAGCCCAGTATCCTTTTTTCAAGACCGACCTTTAGTATTTTTAGAGAATGAAAATGGCGGAGTTAAAACAATTTCAGCACCACACATGATTGTTACTATGTTACATCATTTAGAATTGAATCAAGGAATGGAAGTACTGGTTGTGGGTGCTAAAGGAGGTTATGTTTCAGCATTAGCATCGGAAATTGTAGGAGACCAGGGTGGGGTGACATTACTTGATTATGATCTAGAAGTCTTAAATCATGCAAAAAAAAGTCATAAAGTCAGTGGATATGTTGATTTTATTAACCGTAGAAAATTACGTAGAGATGGAAGAAGCCCTGCAAACTTACCTTCTAAATTAAGTCGAGTTTTAGTTACTGGTGCTATAGAATCATTACCTTCTTGGATAGAATCACGTATCGTGGATGGCGGATTTGCCATATTCCCAAGTGGTGGTAGGATTAATCAAAAATTAATCAAGAGAGAAAAGCAGGGAGATGAATTTTTTGATACTGATTTAGGCAGTGTTGTATTCGGTCCATTAGATATTAAAGATAGTGAACCCGTGATTCCTAGCTCATATGAATTAGCAGATGTGTTAGAGGAAATTTCATTGCTTGCAAAAGATTTAGATTTAATTTCATTAGAAGAATCTGTGAAATTAGAAGACTTAATTACCGAATTAAGATTATTACCTGAGGATTATTCAAAATTTAGTACTATTGGAGAACACGTAATGCCAGATGAATTAATACAATTACTTGAAAAATCAGGTAGTTGGATGAGTAGGCTGTGGCCATTATTCTTGATGTTGAGTGAAGTAGAAATTCAACGACCAGGTTCTTCATTTGATGATTATGATGATGAGTATTTTGGACAACATGAGGATATGATACCTTGAATTAAATTATACCCTTTCTCGATTTGGAACAAACTAAGGGGGTATAATATGAATGAATTGAATGGTAGTGGAATTACGTATGCCGCATCTTGCGAATTTTCAAAACATCAATTATTAAGTGTTCAAATTCAGATTGATGGGCCATTTAATGATGATGTATTAGAATTAGCTTTCCCTAGATGGGTGCCAGGTTCTTATTTTATTAGAGAACCAATAAGATTTATGCAAGATATTTTGGCTATTAATTCAAATGGCAATGAAGTATTTGTAGAAAGATTTTCTCATAACCGAATTAGAATTAAATTACCAGAAGATTTTGATAATAATGATACAATTAGAATTAGATATAAATTATTATGTACTCAATTATCAGTAAGAAATAATCATTTAGATAAATCACATTTACATTTGATGCCACCTTTTACTTGGATGGAAGTAACAAAAGGAATCTCCAAAGATCGAATTAATTCAAATCATAAAATAATACTTGCACACCCTGCTTCTTGGAATTCTGAATCACAAATGCCTGTTGTAGATTTTGAAATTGATCCATTAACTTTAGAATTTATCCAAGAGGATTTAGAAACAACAAAATGGGTTCCGAGCGGCAGAGATGAATTTTTAGATGGGATTATAGAATCTAATGGAAATAAAGCTATTTTATTCAAAGTAAATGGCTGTTCACATAAACTCAAATTATGGGACGCAGGAAATCATGAGATTCCTGAAAATAATGTTAAAGAATTAGTTGAAAAGATGAAATTAATTATTTCTGAACATTATGCCTTATTTGGAACCCCCGAATGGAAAGAATACCTTACAATATTACATTTGACAGATGGAGCTAGGGGCGGTTTAGAGCACCTTAGATCACAGACTAGCATGGTCCCTAGATTATCATTAATCACGGATAATATTGAAGAATGGAGAGATTTATTATCACTCTTTTCCCATGAATTTTTACATCAATGGAATGTAAAAAGACTACGTCCAGTTGAATTTTTAGATTATGATTTAAATGAAGAAGTACATACAGATTTACTTTGGTGGTTTGAAGGTTTAACAAGTTGGTTAGGTGATGTATTGTGTTGGAGATCAGGTGCTTGGAGTGATGCAGATTGGGTTGCAGACATGAAGAGAAAATTAGAACGCCATTTTACGGGGAATGGAAACCAGCATCAATGTCTTTCTATGGCAAGTTATGAGGCATGGATACATCTTTATAGGCCTCATTCACATTCTAGAGAATCTCAGATTTCCTATTATCTTGAAGGAGAGTTGGCATTATTTTGTATTGATGCCGAATTTAGAAAAACGACAAATGGTGGATTTGGACTGGATGATTTAATGGTTTTATTGTGGAAAAAACACGGAATCGATAACTCAGAAGGAGAACTTCAAGGACTTGATTGGAAACGATTATGTGACGGCTTACGAGAATTAGGTGGAGACTATATGGTCGAATATGTTGATACATTAGTGAATAAAAAAATTAGACCCCCAATCGAAGATGCTGCAGATATTTATGGAGTTAAAGTGATTTCAGATAATAAAGATAAAACTAAAAATTTAGGTTGGTTGGGAATTGTATTTGGAAATAATAGTTTGAAAATTAGAAACTTTCAAACAGATTCTCCTTGTAGAACTTCTATGAAAACAGGAGATGAATTAATAGCAGTAGATGGACTAAGAGTTTCAGATAATAAATCACTTAAGAAAATATTGACAGGAAGAGCAAATACAATAGGTAAAATAACAATTTCTTCACAAGGTAAATTATCCGATGTTACTGTGAAAATTGGTCTAGAACCAGAATATCCTACATTATTCAAAGGAGAAGGTAATGCTTTTTGGAAAGATATGAAAAAATCCAGAATATAATTTATTCCAACTCGTCTAATTTTATCATTATAGGTGGCAAATATTCAGATAATGAATGTTTACTTGTTTTTGGAGGGAATAAATTTCCAGATAATGCCATACTGATTACATCGGATTTTTCAATTGTTTTTAAACCTGAATTAGGCCAGGTTGTTACACCTACTCTCTCATCATTAAGATAATCAATTACTATCGCTGGAATATATTTTAATTTCAATTTTTTACCAACTTCATATCTATGGTGCCCATCTAGAATAGTTCCAGTTTCTTTATCAATTAGAAGTGGTTTAGTATATCCTCCCCACTTCAAAGTCATTTCAAATAACTCAATTACTTTTTTTGGATGAACTTCTTCATGTGCTTTTAACCAATTAATGTCGATAATTTCAACATCCTCACGTTCAAATTGCATATTGTGTTTGGCCCCCCTAATTTACTCTCAAAACCCGTTGTAATTTATTTTTTAGTCAAAATCAAGATAACTTAGGCCATTGTCCTTGTGTTTGTGACCCAAGATTGGCCGATAAAAATTCCTCGTTTGCCATTATTGGCTGATTTAGAAGGAATTAGTTTTGAAGAGGATAATTTCAAATGGATTTCAAAGATACCTCCTGAAGTATTAAAACTAATTTCCGAAATAGCAATCTTAGATGGAGGCTGTTGGTTAGTTGGTGGTGCCGTTAGAGAATTGTTATCTAATAATGATGTGAAAGATTGGGATTTAGCCACTACGTTGTTACCCTTAGAATTAAGTTTACATTTGAACTCCTTAAATCAAGGGGATCTAAAAGTCATTCATACTGGGATAAAATATGGTACAATTACAATTATTTGGTCAGGAGTGATAATTGAAGTAACGTCCTTACGCACAGATTCAGTGTATTCTGATGGCCGTAGACCTGAAAATGTATTTTTTGGAATTTCACTTAAAGATGATCTAGAACGTAGAGATTTCACAATAAATTCAATGGCAATTGATCTTTCTCGTGGATTATTATATGATCCACATAATGGTTTAGATGATTTAAAAAATTTCAAATTAAGAGCAGTTGGAAATCCAAGAAGAAGAATTGCTGAAGATGGATTACGTTTGCTTAGAGCATATAGATTTCTTGAAAGAGGAAATAGTGGATTGTTGAGTTTAGACCAAGATTTGCATGATGCTTTAATAAAAGAACAATGGATGATCGGAAAAATTTCTAAAGAGCGAATTTGGATGGAACTTCAAAAGATCTTTCAAGGTAAGAATGCGGGAGAAATAATTTGGTTAATGACTAAGCATAAGATGCTAGATCAATTATTAGATCAGAAATTTAGTGAGGATGACATCGGTGTAATGGCTCAATCAGCATCTTATTTATTTGATGAAAAAGTCACTCCAGAATACCGATTAGCACTATTAAATTATGATAGAACGTCAGAGAGTTTAGAAATATCTTGTAAAAAATTATTACTATCGAATAATCAAAGGAAAAATGCTTTAAAAGCTCATCATTTTTTAGGAAAACCCCCTCCTTATGGTGATAGAGGGATGTTAAGGTTATGGCGCCATATACTAGGTAATACGTATGAAACACAATTATTATTAGAATTATCATTATCAAAACATTTAGATCATGAAAGAGAGACACTTTCCTTAATTGATGAATTAAATGAATTACCTCCTTTAAGAGCAGGAAGACTTCCTTTGGTTAACGGAATTTGGTTAATGGAAAAAACAGGATTAGGAAAAGGTGAAAAATTGGGGAGATTAAAAGAGTGGTTACATAGATTACAAATTGAAAGAGATCTTGTAAATTTAGATGAGATATGGAATATTTTAGCCACAATCTCTTGGGCGCATGGAGACTACATGAAATGGCCTAGAATTGAATGGTAATTCTCATCCTAGTAGTATTATTCCACCTATAGAGAACATTACTACATCAACAATTGCATGCGATAAAAAAACCACCCAGATACTTCTGTATCTTAGGTATAACCAAGACCATAATAATCCACCAATAAACACCCCAATTGATGCAAGAATGTTTAGTGATAGTGGGAACATGTACATCATGGCTATTGTGTGATGTAATGTAAATGCTCCTGCAGATAGAAATAATGCATAATTACTTCCTAATGCCGTTTCAAATTTTTCAAAAATAAACCATCTAAAAACGAATTCTTCCAGTAGGGAATTAATACAAATCCAATATAATGTTAAGGACAAATAAATTATTGGATTGGTCAATCCACTTCCTTCTAATAATTCTCTTAAAGACTCTTGATCAATTTTATCACCAAATAAGAACCATGCAATTGCTATTGCCGCACTCATTGCAATTCCAAATACAAAACCAACTAGAAGATCATTTTTATTTTTTACTGGGGACCAACTGAATTCTCTATTTTCTAATTTAAAATACCAATATAGTGGTATTATAATTAGTAATGTTTTTGATAAAACAAACATCAAATTTCCAGACCAACCTTGACTAATTTCCAGTGAATACAGTATTGATAATGTTGGGATTGGAATAATTAACAATAATGATAACCAAACTTTTTGATGGTCGTTTTCACTTCTATCCATAATCAATGTAATATTGCTATAGTAAATAGTTTATTTTGTCCTTCAAATAAAATACTTAGTCACTTTGGAGGTATTATGCAGCCAAGGGAAATAGGGCCCCTGTTTGATGACGAAGAAACACGCTATAATAAAATGCGACAGATAGGAAATTTCGTACTTTTTACATCTTTTGGATTATTTATCTTCTTACCAGATGTTTTAATTGGTATTCCTTGTTTTCTTATGATTATTGGATTTTTAATGATTTCTACATCTAAAAATGAATTAGGAAAATTAAACAACGTATCTCAATTTAATGTTGTTCAAGCTGGTCCTAATACAAATTTAACAAATCCACTAATGCAAGTTAATAACCCTCAAAAAATCCAACCAAATTCTAATTTTCATGGTGTGTGGGATTCTGAATGGGGGGAAATTAAACTCATAAAAAATGGAATTGATGTGGTTGGTAATTTTATTGGTGCTGATTTACAAGGTCATGTTACTGGTAGAAAATTCTTTTTTGATTGGGTCAAAGCAGATGAAAATTTATCTGGAAGAGGCGTTTTGACTATCGAGAATGGACTTTTAATCGGTTCTTGGGGGCATGGAGAATCTAGAGATAATGGTGGACCAATCAAGGGAACACCTCAAAAAGATGAACTGAAATTAGTCGTTAACGAACCGATTAAAACTTCGTCATTAGAAGAAACAACAACTTCTGAAATACCAGTTGCACAAGTTGAAACAATTGCTAAAGAAGATCCAAAAGAACTAGATAAAATAGAGCAAATTAAACAAGCAGCCCAAGAAAAGAAAGAAGAGATGTCTGAACAAATTAAAGAAAAGATGGAAGAAGTAGAAGAAAAACTTCCTGAAGAAATTAAAGCAACAGATTCATTCCAAGAAATGAAAAGTACTGTTGAAGATACAATAGAAAATTTAGATGAAAAAACAGAACAAGTAATTGAAGATGTTGCAGTCGAATCTTCCAAACAAATGGAACAAGTTCAAGAAAAAGTACTTCTATCTCTAGAAGATAGTTTATCAAAATTAAATGATACTTTGGAACGTTTGGATAAAGCAGTAATGAGCAAAGATCGTGAAAATATAATTTCAGAATTATCTGGCTCACAAATGAATCTAAATATGACAATTGATAGAATTGATAATACAATTGGATACGGAATCGATGAAGCATTAAGGGGTGGAAAAACAATTGTAGGAAATATTGAGGGTGTTCCTCATCCTGTTTCAATTAGGGTGCCAAAATCAATGAATGACTTTGCT
>DAGQ01000064.1:2117-2525 GCA_002498205.1 Euryarchaeota archaeon UBA596 | reverse complement strand
GGAATTCCAATACATGTTTCAAATGTAGTTGTAACTAGTCTAGAAGAAAGTGATCCATTAAGGATGAAGAAAATAACAGAGAGGAGTTGAAATTATGGGTTCTAGTCATCATTTAAAACGTTTAGCAATGCCGAGAAGTTGGCCATTGCCAAGAAAAACAACAGTCTGGATTGCAAGACCTAGGCCAGGTGCTCATTCATTAGAAAGATGCATCGCACTTTCAGTAGTAATGAGAGATATATTAGAGGTTGCAGACACAAGTAGAGAAACAAGAAGAATTTTACATAATGGACATGTAAAAATCGATGGTAAAATTGTAAGAGACTCACGCCAAGGTGTTGGATTGATGGATGTTCTAACATTAGGCGAAGAAAATTATAGATGTGTTCTTGACGAGAATGGTAAATT
>DAGQ01000064.1:0-1785 GCA_002498205.1 Euryarchaeota archaeon UBA596 | reverse complement strand
AGATACAGACCAATCACCAAAAAAGATTCATCTTGGAAAATTTGTAGAATTGAGAATAAGACAACTATTAAAGGAGGTCAAACTCAATTAAATTTACATGATGGACGTAATATCTTAATCAAAGATCCTAATAAATATAATACGGGTGATACATTGAAACTTAGTTTACCTGATCAAAAGGTATTAGATCATATTTCATTTGAAGAAGGAGCTACTGCTTATTTGATAGGTGGTAGCCATGTTGGTGAACTTTCACACATTAAACAACATGTGGTAAAGCGTTCTACAATGTCAAATGAAGTTATTTTTGAAGACTTTAGTACAATCGAAAGTTATGTGTTCTTAGTAAATAAGAAGACTGGATTACCAGGAATTGAGGTGAAATAATGAGCGAATCTACAAATGTAATGCTTAAGCCAAGAGTGGTTAAAATCACACTTAATATTGGTGTTGGTGAAGGTGGAAAAAGACTCGAATTAGCCGAAAAAGTAATCAATTTACTAACAGGATTAAATCCAGTTAGAACATTAGGTAAAATTCAAAATAGAGACTTAAAAGTGCGTAAAGGTGCACCAATAGGCTGCAAAGTCACATTACGTAATTCTGATAAGATGAATCAATTCCTAAAAGATGCTTTTTGGGTTCGGGAAAATAGAATTCCTTCTTGGAATTTTGATTCACAAGGTAACCTTTCATTTGGTATTAGAGATTATACCGATTTTCCTAATCAAAAATATGATCCAGATATTGGAATATTTGGTATGGATGTTAATGTTGTTTTGGAAAGACCAGGGCATAGAATCTCACGTAGAAGAAGAAGTAAATCAAAGGTTGGGAAATCACATAGAGTTAGTAAATTGGACTCAATAGAATTCTTTAAGTCAGAATTTGGAATAAGTATTGTGGAGGAGTGAAAATGGCAAAAGATCATGGAGAGTATATTGGAAGAAGTATCGGATGTAGAAGATGTGGCCGAAAACGCGGATTGATAAGACGCCATGGGTTGAATTTGTGTAGGCAATGCTTTAGAGAAATTGCTCCAGATATAGGGTTTAAGAAATACAGTTGAGAGGTGAATATGAAATGCAATTTGATCCATTAAGTGATGCTTTAATTAAGCTATATAATGCTGAACAATCAGGTAAATACAACGTTTGTGTGGCTCCTGCTAGTAAATTATTAGGTTCAGTACTCGAAATAATGCAAAAATCAGGATATATAGGTGAATTCAATAAAAATGACGATGGCCGTGGAGGTTCTTTCGATATCAAATTATTAGGTGCGATTAATCGTTGTGGTATAGTTAAACCTAGATATTCTGTAAGAAGAACAGATTATGAAAAATGGGAATCTAGATTCCTTCCAGCTCAAGATTTCGGGTTATTAATTTTAACAACAAATCAAGGAATAATGACTCATTATGATGCTAAAGATTCTAGAATTGGTGGCAAGTTACTTGCTTATGTGTTTTGAGGTGATGATATGGCAGTAATGGATCGAATAGTTCACAAAATAAAATTGAGTGATGGTGTTAATGCATCATTATCAGGTGATGGTTTAGTTACAATAAATGGTGAAATGGGAAGTGTTTCTAGAGAATTCATTCATTCTAAAGTTATAGTTACACAATCAGATGATACGCTTATCGTTTCTTGCGATCTTCCAAGAAGGAAGGAAAAGGCAATGTGCGGGACTTGGGCAGCTCAT
This sequence comes from Euryarchaeota archaeon UBA596, assembly GCA_002498205.1. Lineage (GTDB taxonomy): Archaea > Thermoplasmatota > Poseidoniia > Poseidoniales > Poseidoniaceae > MGIIa-I. The sequence continues at coordinate 78 of DAGQ01000064.1, read as the reverse complement.
TTGAGAAATATGAATAAAGGTGTATCAGAAGGTTTTACTTACAAGATGAAAGCTGTATATTCACATTTCCCTATGACT
>DAGQ01000097.1 GCA_002498205.1 Euryarchaeota archaeon UBA596 | reverse complement strand
GAATCAACAGAAGAAGTACGTTCAAGCTTAATCACTACAGAAAACAATACACACTATGGTTTACCAAGTGAATGGGAAAATAAACAAGTAATTTGTATTCATTTTCCAGTTGACGATGTAACATCAAATATGACAGCTTCTAATTTTACGGAAGGTAGAACCTATCTTGATATGAGTGGTTCAGAAATTTTAATAGATGAAAATTCCGAAGGAATGGTCAATTATTCCGAAGGTCGTACTACGGGTGTTTGTGTTGGTGGTTTTGAGAATTATTCAGCCGGATTTAATTTTATGTTGGAAGCAACTAATGTTACTAATGGAGATTTAGAAGTAGGGTATGATGATGGTGATTGGGGTCCTTACGTACATACAATCGGCGGATTAAATGCAAATGAGCTTACTGGTAACTTTAGTGGTGCTTATTGGGCATTATATCACAATGGAGCAATGTCAGATGTTGGGATTGGAGACTTAGTGATGCAAGAAAATAGTGTAATTGTCTGGCAAATAGCTACTTGGTGAAACCATTCTGAGGAATAATCAAGTATGAATGCCTTTTCTTGAGGTTGAGAAAGATGGTTGCATACCATGTATTTGATTTGAATCCAGTAGCTTCATTATTGCTAAATTTATCATTACTTGGGATAATTTGTTGGAGTTTATTGAAGATAGAAAAAAATTATTCTAATGGCCATAAATTCGTAATTTTAGGTCTTTTAGCACTTTTGGGAATCGTTGGAAGAATTTTAATGAGCCCAATACCGAATGTACAACCAGTAACGGTAATTGTTTTACTTGCAGGAATTAGAATGGGGGCCAAAGAATCAATATTTTTAGCGACAATTATTGCCTTATTCTCAAACTTAATTTTAGGAAATGGGGTTTGGACAATTTATCAGGCTGCGGCATGGTCAATAATTGGTTGTTCAGGAGCATTATTTTCTAATAAACTTGATACATCAATGAAATTAATTTTATTTGCAGGGGTATCAGGAGTTTTATTCAATTGGTTCGTATCACTTTCTATTTTACATTCTGTTGGTTTTGATATGTTAATTCCATATCTAATTGTTGGAATACCTTATGATTTACTTCATGTAGTAGGAAATATTACTTTTATGATTTGGTTATCTAACCCTCTTACTGAAATAATGTCTAGAAAAATCGAAAACAATCTAAATTTTGAGGTTAGTGAATATGAGCCGAAACCCTTCTGAAATTTCTATGGTACTTATCACTAGAAAAGATTTGAAATTATCTTCCGGTAAATTAGCAGCACAAGCAGGACATGCAGCTGTAAATTGTGTTTTAACTGCAAGAAAATTAAAACCTAGACTTTTAGAAGAGTGGCGTAATTCAGGATCTAGAAAAATTGTTTGTCAAGTAAGTAATTTAGAAGCGATGAAAAGATTGTATGGTGAAGCAAGAGAATTAGGTTTAATTTCAGAGATGGTTAAGGATGCTGGAAGAACTGAAATTCCAGCAGGAACAATTACTTTACTTGGAATAGGTCCAGGTCCAAGAAGAGTAATTGATGAATTAACAGGGACTTTACCTTTAGTCAAATAAGTGTATTACTACTCCGGAGTAATTGTGGGCATACGTTCTTGGATCCATTCATTAACATCTCCAAAGAGATATTCTGAATCTTATTACTATTCATTGAAAAAAGTGAAACTAGTATTAATTGTAAATAATGAATTAAAAATGGGTAAAGGGAAAATTGCTGCCCAAGTTGGTCATGCATCAGTTAAAGCGGCATTATTAGCATCAGAAAAACATCCTGCTGAAATGCAATCTTGGTTATCTAATGGTCAAAAAAAAGTCGTTTTGAAGGCACAAGGAGCCTTGGAATTAGAGGAAATAATACAAAATGCAAAAGAGTTGAATTTACCCACTTGTTTAATCAGAGATGCTGGTAAAACGCAAATACCAGCGAATTCATTAACGGTTGGAGGAATAGGACCAGCACCTTCAGAAAAAATTGATGAATTAACTAAACACTTGAAATTAATGTAAATAAAAAAACCCCCTAGGGACCTCAGCCCCTAGAGGGTAAGTCTCAGATTAAATCTGATTCAAAGTACACAGTTCTTGTTTACTCGTCAGCTTCAACAACATCAGTTTTAGCATCTTCTTCTGCTTCAAACCAATCCCATAGAACCATACCAAGTAGTATACCTACAGTTGGGAAAATCCAGAAAATCCAGAATGTTGCAAGATCAATTGTTAATTCAGTTGCCATTATACTTGTCCAAATTCCTTGAGCAAGATGTGCTCCTGGATTCCATGCTGTAAATCCTGAAGATTCTAGCATCCAGTAGATCATACCTACAGCAAAACCGCCCATTGCAAAACCAGTTTTATTATCCTCAATAGTAGTAATCCATACAACCATTAGTATGAAACCTGCAAAGGTCATAGCTGCCATGTCTTGCCATAATTCTATTTGTCCACCGGTTTCGGCAGCACTTGCAATAGATTCACCAAGTACAATATCAGCCATTAAGAAAGCTGCCATTGCCCCCAGAATTTGGGCAGCAATATACTGACCACCTTCTTGTGCATCCATTTTCTTCGTTGCCATTAATCCAATCGTAATTGCCGGATTTAAGTGGCCTCCTGAAATTCCCATTGCCATAGTATACATTAAACCAGCAGTTAAACCAGTTAACATAGGGTGTTGGTCACCAGAATGTGCAACCATCACTATTACCATAACGCCGAAAAATTCCATGCCTAGTTTTTTCTTATCCATATTCATGCCCATCATTTTTCACGTCCATTTTTTGTTTTTTACCGGCATAGCCGATATATCTCGGTAACCGTACCATATATCAAGTGTTTTGTTGTAAACCCCTCTAATGACCTTATTTTGAAGGTTTTTTAATTATGGCCGTGTTACAAATTACACCAACTATTAATTACTACATTTACTCTAAATTTTCATCTATCTATGACATTAAGTATTATTTCCCCGTGGACTTGTCATGGTAGACCTTCGTAGTGATACAGTTACCAAGCCAACTGATGATATGCGAAAGGTAATTGCAAGTGCAAAAGTAGGTGATGATGTATTAGGAGATGATCCAACAATTATTACACTTCAAAATATGATTTCAGAAATTCTTGATAAAGAAGCAGCTCTTTTTGTTCCAAGTGGAACTATGTCCAATGCAATTGCAATTCGTGCTCATACAAACCCTGGTGATGAGATAATTACAGAAAGCACTAGTCATATTTACATTTACGAAGGAGGAGGTTATGCGGCTCTTTCGGGATGCTCTGTGGCTTTAGTTCCTGGCAAACTCGGAATTATGTCTTCTAAAGATGTTGAAAAAGCAATTCGAAAAAGTGATGGTAGTCTTGGACATTTCCCTAATGGTTCTCTAGTTTGTGTTGAGAACACATCTAATAGAGGCGGGGGAACTTGTTACACACAAGAAAATTTGGACGCAATTGCAAAGGTAGCTCATGATAATGATTGTGCAGCACATATGGATGGCGCCCGCTTATTCAATGCAGCCATTGCAACTGGAACAGATCCAGCCCGAATAGTTCGCGATTATGATTCAATTTCTATTTGTTTATCAAAAGGTCTCGGCTCTCCCGTAGGTAGTTTATTGGTTGGTTCTACTGAGTTTATTGCCTTAGCTCATCGATGGCGTAAGATGTTTGGAGGGGGGATGAGACAAGCAGGAGTTATAGCTGCAGCAGGAATTTATGCATTAGAAAATAATATTTCTCGATTGATAGACGATCATCAACGTGCTAAAAAATTAGCAAGTGCAATTAATGAAATGGAAATGTTTTCAGTGGATTTAGAAGGCGTACAAACAAATATGGTTTATGTTAAAATCCTTGGAACTCTAAATGCAAATCAAGTAGTTGAAAAATTAGCACAATATGATGTACATGTGCTTGCATTGGGTGATGACTTATTACGAGCAGTTACGCATATTCATATCACTGATGAAGATATCAAAAATTCAATAAAAGCTTTCAAAGCCGTCTTTTCTTGAAATTATTAATGATGTAATTAAGATAGTCATAATTGTTGGAATAACTCCAAGAGATGGGAGAATACTTGTAGGTTTTTCATCAACCACTTCGCTACTTATTTCTTCACTATTAGTTGAATTTGAAATACATCCGAATGTAATTATTAGTTTTAAATCATCTCCGTCATAAGCATTTATTTCAGATAATGATTGACTTAAGTCAGCAGTTCCACTTCCTCCAGGTATTTCCTTTACATGATGAACAATATGTGTATAGTTATCTAATCCATTTGAACCATTAGGGAAATATGCTACATCTTCTACAAAATTTACGAATGTTTTCACATCATCACATCCATCAACGTCAAGAACTTCCCATGTAAATTTTGAAGAATTAGAATCAAAATAAGTGTGAATCATTGATGGTTCATTTTGTTCAACAGATTCTAAATTTGGTTTTTCTATTGCTTCGGCGTAAAGATTGTCATAACTTCCTTTACTAGCTCCAATTAATGAATCTCCTCCATTAATAATTGCTGTTGGTTGTAATGGTCTTTCTTCATCAAACCATTCTTTCCACCAATTTTCAGCATTTTCACTTCCAAAGGGATCTTCAGTCTCTCCGGCAAATCTATGGAAAGTAAGCATTACAGTACCTGTTTCATTTGCAACATCCTCAATTGCATGTTCAACTTCAACACAAGGAGTACACCAAGT
>DAGQ01000100.1:1000-9996 GCA_002498205.1 Euryarchaeota archaeon UBA596 | reverse complement strand
GCCTTGTCCTTGTCCTTGACCTTCTCCGCCTTCACCTTCGCCTTGGCCGCCATCAGCATTAGAACCGCCACCGCCATTTGCGCCGCCGTTTCCATTACCTCCTTGACTTTGACCACTGTCGGGATCATAGACGTCTGGAATTCCATCTCCATCAGAATCTGTATGTTCTCCATCGTTAGGGTCTGTTGGATATTGGTCAATATTGTCATTTCGACCATCTCCATCAGTATCTACGCTCCAGGGGTTTGTTCCTGCATTGTATTCTTGGGTATTGCTTAATCCATCTCCATCTCCGTCAGCATTTGCATCTCCTGACCAAAGAGGATCTAGTCCATTCGCTACTTCCCAACCATCGGGGAGTCCATCGCCATCACTGTCTGGGTTATTCATATTCGTTCCTGCTGCTTGCTCTTCTGCATTCGTTAAACCATCACCATCCCAATCTTCTCCACCATCTGATGGGTCAAGAGGATCTGATCCTGTAGCACTAACTCCAGCTAAAGCTGAAAGTGCCATAAGAATTGCAATTAGCACACTCATTTTTCTATTTTTATTCATTTTTTTCACCATTATATTGTTGTTTTAGAAAACCCTCTGTTCTCTCTTTCCAATTGAATCCACATTGTGAAGTACTAATTGGGAGATATCTATCAATTTAGAAGAGGTTAAATCTAACGCGTACGCACACTCTGAAGTGTTAAAACTTTGGCCAATTTGGCTTTCTGGTACAACGTTTTTGTTTCTTTTGTTAACTCCGTTCATTCTTTTTTCACTCGTTTTGTTCTAGAGAACCCACTGTTCCCTCTAACTATTCGAACGACTGGAGAGGTATATGAAATGTTTCACGCGATGAATATTTGATTAGATGATTTAATTGGAAGGATATGTTCAGCACATCATATGGGGTGTGAATTAAAATGGATGAGTTTTATTACAGAAGAACACCTTGATTTAAGATTTCGAGTCTTAAGGGAAAATCAGCCCCGAGAGTCTGCACATTATCCCGGTATTGATGACGATAAAAGAACAAAATTTCTAGGTGCTTTTATTGAAAATAAGTTAGTTGGATGTGCGACATTGCAAGTAGATCCAAAAAATGGTTGTAAATATCGTATAAGGGGCATGGCTGTTGAGCCTAATTATAGAAATCAGGGAATCGGTACAAAAATTGTTAAAAAATTACAAATGATCGTAAAAAAAGAGGGTACTGGTATTTGGTGTAATGCTCGAATAAAGGCAATTACAATGTACGAAAGATGTGATTTCAAAATAGTTTCCGAAGTTTTTGAAATTAAGCCCATAGGATTACATTATGATATGGAATGGAGATAAAATAATCAATAAAGAATTTCAAAAATTATTGAGCTAATTATAGCTGTAATTATTATGGCAGGTAACACTGCAGCACTAGCACCAGCAACCATTTGTGATTTTTTATTATAGATCATGCTTCCAATCCCTACTACAAATATTATGGGAGGTAACCACAAGAATAGTATCATTAAATCTTCTATAGCACTGTATTCGTAAGAATAATATTCTATTTCCAAAGATGTCCCCTTTGATAAAGGCTCTTCTAGTGAAATAATAATAATTTCAGAATTAATATCTATGAACCCCACTTCACTTTCCCATCCAATTGTTAACGTACATTTTGAGCTTTGTGAGTAATAACAATTATTTTTTTTATTTATCCAATAGTTTTCAATTTTTCCATTTTCTGGAGTGATTTTCAAATTAAAACCTAATTCACTTACATAGGTATATTCTGTTAATTCTACAGAAAAATTTGTTCTGAAATTCGACTCGTTAACAAAAAAATTACTTATTCTACCAGGTTCATCCCAATTCTTGTAAACTTCAAATTCTACTAAAGAATTATTTGAAATAGAAAATGGGAGATTAATTTCAACAAATTCATCTCCTGAGTCAAAAGTTGCAATTTCAATATCTGATTGATATAAAGTGATTGGTAATACACCTTCTACTTCATTTTTCCAACATTTTCGATTAAAATTATATTCATAATTATCTGTTCGGATATCAAGATCGCATGCTTCCTCAATATCCCATAGAGGATTCAAAACATAACTAATGTTTTTTTGTTCGCCATCTGAAGTAAAAAATTCCTCAGTATTTGTTTCATCTTCTTCCTCGACTGATCCTGTTATTATGATTAATACAAAAAATAAAAAACAACAAAAACAACAAAATAAAAATCCTTTCAGAAAATCAGACATTGTCTTTTTTTCTTTCAAAAATTGTTCAGGTAGGCTATATGAACTTAAATCTCCACTAATAAACATCTTTTCGGATGACTTGGGTAGAGTTGATTCTTCATCTAAAGTATCGCCAAATAAACTTTTTTTATGTTCTTCCACGCACACTCCTAAACGTACTATTCATACAAAGTTGATGCTTCGGAGGTACATGCGGATGCTAATTCATGGGAGTGAACACCCTCGCCATTCAAAGACATTTGCGAGTATATTAGCCTCATTTACCTCAGAAGATGAGGGTTTAATGTTGATTTCTAATCAAGATGCAAAGGCCACAGATTTTACACCATCTAATTTATTTTTACATAAGTTTAGAGATATATGTTGGGATTGGTTCTCTTTTTCAAAAAATAATTTTCAAAAAGCAAGATGGGATTGGTGTAAATTTAAAAATAATTTATGGGAGAATGTTTCTCAGGGAGATTTGGAAAATAAATTCAAGTGTCCACCAATTAAAGGCTTTTTACCTTGGAAGCCCGATGTAATATTATGTGTAAGTCCTCATGAAGGCCATACAAAATATCAGTTAATTCCCTGGGCAATAAAGCAAGAAATTCCTGTAATTTCTGTAGACCATGGATGTCCACTTGTAGTATTCCCATTTGGCAATTATAGAGGTTCTATGATGGGATGTAATGCTAATGCTGTATGGGGAGAATTTGCAGCTAAAATTAATTCGAAACAAGGTGCAAACAGAGAATTACAAATTATAACCGGATCACCAACATTAGATGATATTCCTGCAAAAATTAAACTTGGGAAAAGAGAATTAAGAAAACGAGTTGGAGCAAAACCAAATTCAAAAATGGTATTACTAATGACTACCCACAGAGAGCCTTTGAAAACGCATTGTGATAATATTTTCAATGAAATTTGTAAAAAATTAAAATTTGATGATAATATCGAAATTCATGTAAAACCGCATCCTGTAGAATCAAGAACAAATACAATAATAAAATTTGACAAAGGTATTAAAGTTCATGAACAAGATGTGGATTTACATGCATTAATTGGGGCAAGTGACATTATCATCTCTCCAGCAACTTCCGTAATTGTTCCTGCTCTTGCCATGAATATACCATTTGTAAATTTACTAGACCCGAATTCTGGAATTGAAGATTCGCATCTATATTTACCTTTGATTGAACTCTTGGGTGAAACTATTGGAGAAGTTTCTGAAATAGATGAATGGATAAAAAACCCGCCTAAATTTGACGCTGAAAGAATTGTAAATATTTTCAAAAAGGTTGGATATAAATCTGATGGGAAAAATGGTAAGCGTATCTATGATTTGTGTAAATGGGCTTCTTTAGGTAAACCTATCGAACAATGGAAAGATTGTATCGAATAATGAAATTGTTTATTTCAAAAATTATGATTAATTAATTGTTCAAGTAAAATCCAATCGAATTCTGAATCGATTTCAATACTTTGGTATGGCTCCATGACATAAAATCCAATTTTACCGCCCAATCGACATTTTTCCTCATCCCAAATTTTCCTTTTAGTGATATAGAATGCTCCATTTTCTTTTCTCAATGATTTCATATCTTGTCTACGGGGTCTCGACTTAGGGTTATATTTAGGCATTGAATTGCCTGCTTCATCGACTTCCCAACTAAATGAGTGGTCTGAAACACCAGTAACCAATGAATCGAAATTTCCATTTTCAAATAATTCTAATGCTGCATCAAAATCTTCGGGTTTAGTAAAGGGTGATGTTGGTTGAACTAATATCAATACCTCTGCTGATTGTGCTATAGGATGCTCATTAATTACGGCCAACATCGATTCTTCACTTGTTGTTGTATCTTGAGAATGTTCATCTGACCGCTTATGGAGTTCACATCCTAATTTTCTACCACAATCTAAAATCTCATCGGAATCACTACTCAAAATTACTGAGTTTATTTTTTGGCTCTTTATGGCAGCATTCAAACACCATTCAACTAAGGGTGATCCGCCAAAGAGTCGTAAATTTTTCTTAGGTATTCCTTTTGAACCACCTCTTGCCAGAATTATGGCAACAACAGATTCTGAAGTCAAGTAAATACCTCACTTAACTCTACGTAACTTTTCGATCATTGGTAATTCCTGCTCATAAACGCGCTTAATACCATCACCCATTGCAAGTTTTAATGCACGAATATCTCTAACTAATTTTGATAAACCAGGGAATTCGAGGCTAGCCGCATGATCGCTGCCTTTTTGTGTTCTGTCTAATGTAAAATGTCTTTCAATTATTTGAGCCCCTAAAGTTACTGCTGCAATATCTATTGAAATGCCTCTATGATGACCACTAAAACCAATAATAAAATCTGGATATTTTTCTTTCAGAACGGGGATATAATTCAAATTTAATTGATTGAATTCTGCAGGATAAGTAGAGGTGCAATGGAGTATGCATCTGACCTCAATTCCTGCATCTCTAACCCAGTTAGCTGCTTGTTCTATTTCTTCTTCGGTACTCATTCCTGTAGAAAAAATCAATGGCATTCCACCATTACAAGCTGCATCTATGGTTTCTTTATCTGTTATTCCTGCTGATGCAATTTTCATCAAGGGCATTCCAACTTCTGTCATTTGAGATGCAGATACAGGGTCCCATGGAGATACAAAGTAATCTAATCCGTATTCTTCTGCAATTTTCTTTAATTCTAAATGTTGTTCAACGGATAATTCGAGTGCATCTCGGTGTTTTCCGTATGTATCTGCAAAAGCATTAGCCGACTCATAAGGGCGATCGTATTCTTCGGGAGTGAGTAAAGTTCTTGTATGCCTCTTTTGAGATTTTACAGCATTAACTCCTGCTTCAGCCGCCTTTTTAATTAATTTTTTAGCGTGTTCTAAATCACCTTGATGATTTTGTCCAATTTCAGCAATAATGTATACGTTTCCTGAATCTATGATGTCTTTAATACTGCTCCCCATGGTTTACCCTCCGCGTCTTATACTAATCAGATTGTCTGCTATTTTCTATTGAATAAATAATTACTTCACAAGCCTCTCTAACTGCTCCATTTCCTCCAGATGCCTTACTTATCCAGTCTGCTTGATTACGAATTTGTGGTTGGGCGTTCGCCGGAGCCAATTTAATCCCTACTTCTGAAAAAGCCGCTAAATCCGGTATATCGTCTCCCATAAATGCTACAAAATTAGAATCTAATTTTCTTCGATTTAATATTTCTTTCAATGTTTTTGACTTGTCCCTAGAGCCAATATGTATTTCATCCATTTTTAATTTCTCCATTCTTGATTTAGTTATCTCTGAAGGCTCCCTAGATACAACTCCTACGAATATTCCTAAATCTCTTAATCTTGAAATCCCATGGCCATCTAATACTGAAAATCTACGCTGCTCATTCCCAAGTTCATCTCTCAAAATTGTACCGTCGGTAAAAACTCCGTCTACATCAAAGATTACCATTTTTAATTTAGATAATCTTTGAGAGAATTCTTGAGATATTGATGTCCATTCACTTGGCCAATCTGTCATAATTATTCCTCTTTATTTTCAATTCTTTCTCGGACACGGCTTACAGTTCCCTCTGGTAAAAAATGAAATTCTGGAACAGGTTCGTCAAGGATAATATCTAATTCTTTAACCATCCTATCAAACACCTCTAATTCTGCTGTAGCAGATACCCATTTATCAACCCAATCACATTCTTTTTGAATTTTTTCGTCTTCTAAATTTTGTGAGCGGATTAATTTACTTAAATAACCAACAATCATTGCATCTCTTGGAGTTAATTGATATGTTGCCCAAGGGTTTCTTTCTAACACCACATTTTGATGTTCTTTCCATAAAGTGAATATTTTATCATAAAGCCAACCAATAAACAATACTAATAAAAATACTCCAACATACAAAAATAACATTACTAGATAACTGATTGGTATTCCAAAATATTCATCTCCTACTTCCCATCTATGTTCTATTCTAGCATAAATCAAAAGAGTTAGTGTTGTTGCCCAAAATAACAAAGAAATTACAGTTTGGGATTGTTGTATACGCCAAAATTGTCGCATCAACCATTTCTTAGATGGTGAATCTGGGGAAGCGCTCATGAATTAAGCGGGTACGCTTCACTGTTTTCATGTCTTCTCTACATTGTTAGTCAACAAATGGGTTTATTGGAGTAATCATTCTAAGCGTTTATGTGGTAGAGGAAGAGGCTACATGGTTGTTAAAAATGCAACATGCAAATTTAGATCTACGTAAACCTAAGAGTTTGAAAAAATTGATTTTACAATTAAATCAAAAACCTGGGATTTTCATTAGAAATAGTAAAGGTATTTTAGGATACGCGAATATGCAAAGACTTGGCAATATTATTGAATTACATACATTAGTTATTGATCCAAAGTTTAGAGGTGAAGGGCACTCACATAAATTAGTTTATTCTGCGTGGGAAAGATGGAAACAAGACCCTATTCTCCATGGTAAATCCTTTGCTGGAAAAATTAATATCTTTGATGATAGTGATAAAAATGAAATAAAATTACCATGTCAATTAGTCGCTTTCACAAGAAGTGCTGCATTAGCTTCTTCCTTGACTTCTGCAGGGTTTAGAATCGCTATTCCAAAAAGGAAATGGTGGAGTCTTTGGATAATTAAATCACAACTTGGACAATTAAACACAAGTAGTCTCTTTAATTTATTTTTAAATCGATTTTTAGTATTTCTTAAAATGCTAGTAGGTGAAGTAATTCCAGTAAATAACATTAAATCTGGATTTTTTAGAAGGTTTTTACAAAAAAGAAGGCGTTTAATGCATCAATTATCAAATTTAAAAGAATATAAATTGTTTATTTTATCAACCGAAATGCAAAATAAAGAATGGCCAAGAAAGGGTGGACCGAATGAAGAATACTATCACCCACTGGAAGAAATAAATGTTGCAACTTTTTCCAAAGAAAAACAAATTGAGTCTGAAGAAATTATTGAATGGGATTCAGGCGAAACGGAAAAAATCCCTTATGTAGATTTGTCAAAATAATTATTCATTAAAATATGGATCTTCATCTTCTTTAATTCTTTCAGACAATACGGCCATCTTATTTTCAGTGGGTTGTATTGTTTTACTCATTGTAATTCCATTTTGACTTGGTTCAACATTAACTTCTGAAACTACGCTATCGAATAAACCTCCCAATACACTACCTTCATTTGCAATTAATGAGGTAAGCCATCCTGTAAGGTTATTATCTGTATTATCAAAAGAATAATCTGTGGTAATTATTGCATCTTGTGATGTAAATGAATAATTAATATTTTTTCCTCCGAAATCTTCCATATATGCAGAAAATAAATGATGATGAATCCACGGAGCATTCACTGGAATCATACTTGTAATTGGACTAAATGAGGAATTGCCCCACATTGTTACTGGGTCTGCACCCCAAGATGAAATTGTATCTGAATAATCAAGATAAAGCATCAAGGATGCATTCATTGAAAATAATGGTTGGTCATCAAGATACAAAATTGATAAATTAGACGATAAAGCTCTCCACTCTATATAGGTACTGTCATCATATCCCCATTCTACATTTTCTGTATCTGTCCCTAGATTAACTGGATATGTAGATACGCTAAGATCGTCTATGGTATATCCCATTAATGCTAAAACTGCATCGACATTTGGCATATGCTCCTGTGAAAACACTTCTGCTCTTGGACCATCATTCCAAACCATGTCGGGAGATGTAGAATAACAATAAGCGTTATAATTTTGGCCTAGCCAATAAAGTGTGTGACAAGTGTCAATACCAATCATTGTATAATTCATTGTAAATGTTCCATTTCCGCCATTACTAATCCAAGGTGTTGGATCACCATTGTCTCCAATTCCATCACCATCTGTGTCGAAACACTCTGTTGAATTTAATGGTGCCCAATCCATATTATCGGGGCAAGTGTCACCGTCATCATCATCATCTTCAATTAAATTAGTTTGACAATTAGGAATCGGATCATTTGCGCCATCTAAAATATTGTCAGGCAGCCCATCACCATCTGTATCTGTTGTAGCACATTCATCATCAGGGAATGCATCCATCCAATCTAATACTCCATCGCCATCTGTATCTGTATAATCAAATTCGCAAGTATAATATTGTGAATCAATAACTTCAGCTTCTAAATGTCCACTTGATTGATTCTCTGTATCTTGAGTAGAAATAACAGTAGGGAATGTCATATTGCTACTTTGTGTTAAATTATCTCTAGATACAAACATACCAATACTTTGCCCATTAGTATTGTAAATATGCCAAGAAATTATGTCATAAGGAAATGGTCCTAAGACAAAGGCACTCCATACATCAGCAACATGGCCTTGTCCCTTATCACAAATCTGAGTTAGAATTACAGGGTTTTGTTGGGCCATCGGATTAGCTACGAATTCTATTTGATATGGTTTAGCATTTTCAATATTTGAATTTGCAATTGTATCGGGTTTAACATAAAGGAAATGAGCGGAATTATTCGTCCACATCAGATTATTGACTGGATCTAATGGGTCACAAATTCCATCTCCATCAGTATCTTCTGGTATTGAATTTGGATCTGCTGGGTCTGTTTGACAATCTATTTCATCAGTATTATTCCACCCGTCATTATCATCGTCTTGATCTGAATTGTCTCCTATTCCATCGCCATCTGAATCACTTGATTCATTTGGATCGTTAGGGAATGCATCTGAATTATCT
>DAGQ01000100.1:0-659 GCA_002498205.1 Euryarchaeota archaeon UBA596 | reverse complement strand
CCATCTGAATCACTGGATTCATTCGAATCGTAAGGAAATGCATCCGAATTATCTCCTACTGAATCATTATCTGAGTCCATCCACTCATTAGGGTCAAAGGGGAAGGCATCGAACTCATCTTCCCACCCATCTGCATCAGAATCAGTCCATTCAGGCATTGGTTCACAAGTCCAATTTTCATAATTACAATTCGTTGACGCACATTGACCTCCACTATTACAACATGAGCCGTCTGGAAGATTAGGATCACTCTCATTTGTATCTACACTAGAAGGACCACAGGGCACATCATCATCTCCGGTCTGATTGAAATCTGAATCATCAAATATAACATGGATTGAAATACCGTCTTCAAAGATAATCTCATCAATTCCCACTGTTTGTTCTACTCCTTCAATCGTGATTGTAACATTATCTGGATCTAGGAATAATGGATCAAATGTAGAATCCCCTGATTGAGAGATATTCCATACTGCAAAGAATAAAGAAAGATTGAGTGTAATAGGTTCATACGTTTCAATATGTAATTTTCCTGTATCATCATGAGTATGTAAAAGGTGCATTGCGTTTGGGCAATCAGAAGTATCAATTCCCATATTTTCTGGAATCGGTATTTCGGTGCCTCTAACAGTTAAATTAAGCCATGGATGAATATGCAT
>DAGQ01000101.1 GCA_002498205.1 Euryarchaeota archaeon UBA596 | reverse complement strand
AGATAGATTTTCTGCATTATTGACAATTAGTTTAGAAGCAGATGTATTTATCACCTCAACCGCAGTAGAAAATATTGAAATTGGATATGGTACTAAAAACTCTAAGAAAATCACTGAAATTACATTAAAAGATTTAAATAAATTATTTCAAAATGGAGAATTCCCAGAAGGTTCCATGGGTCCTAAAGTAGAAGCGATGATGTCTGTAGTCAAAAAATCAGAAAAAACAAGAGTTGTATTATGTTCACCCGGAAATGCATTAAAAACACTAAGATGGGAATCAGGAACTAATATCATTAAGGGATAATATAAAGAAGTATTCGCCTACGCCAAAATGGGCCTGTAGCTTAGTCAGGTAGAGCGACGGACTCTTAATCCGTAGGCCGCGGGTTCGAACCCCGTCAGGCCCGTCTTTATCTTTCAATGATTTCAATCCCTTTTGAGCCCGCTAAAATTACTTTATTGGCAATATTACAGAAAAATCCACAATCTAAAACACCTGCTAAACTATTTAATTCATTTTCTAGTTTTTTTGGATCTTCTATAATTTCAAGATGTAAATCTAAAATATAATTTCCATTGTCAGAGATAAATGAGTCATCATTTACAACTCTTTTAATAATTTTTGATTCTGGTAAACCTGTAATTTCAGAAATTTTTCTTCTTGTTTCTTTCCAAGAAAATTGAATAACTTCTACAGGTAGGGGGAATTTTCCTAATTTTTCTACTCTTTTTGAATCATCAGCAACTACTATCATTAGTTCTGATGCTTGAGCAATAATTTTTTCACGTACAAGAGCCCCGCCGCCGCCTTTAATTAATGCCAAGTCTTTATCAAATTCATCAGCACCATCTATAACAAGATCTAAACCGTTCAATGAAGACAACTCATAAAGTGCAATGTTATTTTCTATAGATAATTTTTCAGTCGCAATACTTGTTGGAACGCACTTTATTTCTAAACCTTCTTCAATAATTCTTCTTCCTAATTCTAGAATCGTATATTTTACAGTGGAACCTGTTCCTAAGCCTACTTTCATTCCACTTTTTACATAATTAGCAGCATGTATTCCTGCCATTTTTTTTAGTTCTTCTTTACTGCTCACAAACACTTGGAGATGAACTCAGGTGATATTAATTACTAATTTCGGCCCCTTAGGGGCCGTGAAAGGTTTGACAAACCTCCATTAATGTCGAGGTATTATGGCGAGGGAGTTAAGGTCTAGAAATTATTTGGCTTTCTTCTTGGTATTTTTAATTTTTTTAAGTCCCTTTTCTGGAATTATTTTTTTTGAAAATGACTTGAAGTTATCTAAAGAAATTAGAAATGAATCTATTTCTATAGGAGAATCTAAGATTATCGATGTTTTGGGACATCCCTTTCCTTCTTCAGATGAATTCACAATTGAAATTCCGAAAAATAACGCTTTAGATACTTTAGAATTTAATCTTGAACCCTTGGTCTATACTCCTCCTTCTAGTTTTAATGACCATAACTGGGAATCTCAAAATGATTGGTCAACATTCGTGAATGTCTTGGACAATGTTGATTATAATAAAACGGGATTAAGAATTAATTCTCCTCCACCTTCCTGGGATTTTGAGCAATCGAATCATGGTTGGACTTTAGATGCTGCTGGAGGTTGGGCTTGGGGTGTTGATTCTGCAGGAGCTCATGGAGGATCAAAAGCCATATACACTTATTTAGGTCAATATCCCAATCAAATGTCTACTACTTACTATGCTACATCTCCAAGTATTGATTGTTCTTCATGCAGCGGAGGCTGGAGTGTTAATTTTTGGAAATTATTGGGTGTAGAGAGTAGTTCTTGGGATCATGCATATTTCCAAGTAAAAGGGTTAAATGGTTGGAACACAATATGGGAAAATTCTGGTTCTGTAAGTGATAGTAGTTATTCTTATCAATCTTATCGAGTTGATTCTTATATTTCTGGAAACAGTGATTTTAGAATCAGGTTCGGTTTGGGTCCTACCGATTTCAGTGTGACTTATGATGGCTGGAATATCGATGATATTTCAGTTACGCCTGTCTCTGGTTCTGGTATCGGTGCGGCTAAAGTAGATGGTTCAGGTCACGCAAATTGGACTTCTGGTTCAATAGGTCATAAATTTGGAGTTCATCAGAATAAAGAAGGGCCATATGGCTTATTGAATATTTTAGCAGAAATTCCAGAAAACTCTGGATTAGATTGGACTGTGATTGATTGTAGTAATACATATTCACCAATTTTAGGCTATGAGGGTAGAACTGAATTATTTGCGGATTTAGGTAGGATTGATTGGATAAAACATCCCTGTATTAAGATAAAGGTTCATTTGTGGAGTCAAAGTCCTACATCTCCAATAATTAATTCAATTAGTCTTGGTGGGGGATGGAATATTGATTTTAATCAAAACCCCTTTGAAAATGGATGGATCGGGAATGGTACTTGGATTAAAGGTGAAATCCAAGGTGCAGGAGAACTTAAGTTTCCAGAAATTCATTCAACAAAACCCATTATTTCTGTTGATTTAGAGATTGACGTATCTGGGAATGGTCAATTACAAATGTCAACTAACTTTGATAATTGGCTAAATATATCTCCAATTGGAATTATTGATTTAGAACAGCCTACTAAAGTAATTAATTTTAGATGGGTTTCTAATTTGGGAAGTTGGACCTTTAATTCTGTAAATATTCAATTTGAGACTGGATTTTTCCCTTGGCTTCCCGTTATTGATGTTCGTAATGATTGGAATAATGAATGGGCTTTAAATAGATGCGAAACGGGTTATTGGGGTTCACAAGATGTTTGGGATGATTGCAGTCGTTCAAAATTAATTACATTATCAGCAGGATCTCCTCAATATGTTGATTTCTGGATACCATTAGATGAGATAAATGGTGTATGTATGGATTTAATACCTGAATCAGGTGAAATTATAGATTTAAATGCTGAAATAAGATTAGGCTCTTCAGTAATCTATGGTGAAGAAATTACAACTAATTCGAGCGTATTTAGATTATGTCTTTCTAAGTCTGAGATAATAAGTTTGAATGAAAACGTTAGTATTAGTTCCAGTATTTGGGGTGTTGAAGGTCAAAATTTTGTACAAGGGAAATTAAAATTATCAGGGTCCTCTCAAAGAATTTTAATTGCTGCTTTAGATATTTCATATGATCCATTAATTGAATTTAGAGAATACTATGACACAAAACTCATTAATACAATTAATGATTTATCATCTAGTTCATCTATTGTTAATGGGAATTATGAAATTCCAATCACAATTAAATCGTTTTATGAATCTAAATTCCTTGTAACTTTGGTTGATTTGCATTCAACACCAGGTTTAGTAACTAAAGATACTTCAATATCTAATGAAAGTGAACCTCTCGTATCTAGTGAAAAATGGATTGAATTAGAATCAAAACATTCAGTTTCATTTGGTAGTATTCATTCAATTAATTATGAATTTAGCTCTGATAATCATAATTTTAATTTTGATTTCCCCGTGGATGGAACTCCTTACCAAGCTTTTGGTGATTATGATTTAATTGAATTAAATGCACATTCGTTTCAATATGATGAAGATAATGAAAACACATCAAATTTTAGATTTAGAATTAAACCTCATTGGGATGATGATGATAATCTTGAAATCAAGGTTAGGTTAGTACGAGACGATAGAGTGAGGGCTATTCCTGAGATAATTAAAATTGGTCAGAATGGAATAAATTCTGTTGAAAATGATGTACAGATTAAGTCCTGGTCAGTACTTAATGACTTAGGTGATATAATACCTTCTGATATGCCTTATCTTAAGTCTGGTTCAGATATTATGATAGAAGTTAATGTTGGTTTTGAAGATTTTACATCTATTGGGCACTTCCCAAAATCAGGTGATTTAGAAATAATTTTGATGGAAAATGAATTTGAGATTGCAAGAAGTAGTAATTTTACTTATGGAAAGGTTAATTTTATTCGTTCGATACCTTTTGGACCTGGAAATTTAACATATGAAATTAAATTGAATCCTTTATCGACACAAATGGATGTTACAGATATTATCGCAAATAGAACTTTTACTGCTGATTCGTTAGCTCCTCAATTAATATCTAGCACAATTGAAAGGTATGATCATCGCCTCCCTTCTAAAAATCAAATACTTGCTTTTGATGTTTTTGATAGGCCCGTTTTACCTAATAAATTGAATATAAATCTATGGAGAGAATGGGTTGATGACATTAATCAAGATGGGCAGCCTTCTTTAGAGGAATACTGGTCTAATACTATGTTTAGCCCAGCAAATCTTTCGTCTTCTATTGGTCGCTATACTTATGTTTTAGATGACTCAGAAGCACCAATTGGAAGTCTTGTTTATGGGTATATTAGTGGTTCTGATTCAGCTGGAAATATATTAGTTGGTGGTGGTGGGGGAACTTTAGGTGACGAATTGTTTGTGTATCAGGTGAAGTATGATGGATCTTCTCAGATATTGTCTGGTGATATTTCTTGGAATAATTCCGGAGTGATGTGGTTAAACCCCGATGTAGAATATGAATTAAATTTGCCCTTTAATGAACCAAATGGTATAAGTGATATCGATTATATCATTTTTGATTTAGCAGAGTTTACAGATTCTGATGGAATGAGGATTATCTGGAATTCTACAGAATCTAGATGTGAATCAAATGGGAATTTATTAGTTATTTTATCATGTAATATATATTCTCGAAATTCATATTTTGGACCATTTAATAGTGAGTTGGAATTTAGAATCAAATTTAAAATTAAGTGGAGTTATTTAATTGATGAATCTTATGTACATGAGCCATCTATAGAAATAATTGATAGGGCAGGTTATAGTTCGATAATGACTCTTCCACAATTAAGATGGAGATTTTCTAATCAAATTTGGATTGATTCTAATGATCTAGAATTAACTACTGAAATAGGTTCAAAAATAGAAAATAATGTTTACGTTTTACCAGATTCTACACTAGGGATTAGGGGCTTATTCTCATTTTCTAGGACTGGCGTACAAGTTATGACTGCAATTAATGTAGAAATGGCTATTGGATTTAATAAACAGACAAATTTGACTGAGGATGGGTATTTTTACTTTGAATTAATTACTCCTTCATTGCCAGGTAACTATCCACTTTCGATAAATTTAATTGATCTGAATAAAGAAATTTTTGATTCAAATAATATGTTAACGACATGGATAATTGTTGATAATCAAGCACCAAAAATAGAACAAATTAGTTCTCCAAGGCCTGATGTTTCATTATCTCGAGAAGAAATTGAAAATTTAATAATTGATTTTAAGATCAAAGAGACAATAAAACTTATTCCAGATTCAATAATGGTTCATTGGTCTATTAATTCATTAGATGAAAATCCAGAAAATTATCTAATTTCAGGTATACTTGAGAATTTAGAGTTTGAAGATCCAGTGGCTGGTAGTCATTCTATTTCTGTACTATTTCATCTAAGTGAACAGATGATAGGACTCTCGAGTGATGAGGAATTAGTTTTCAATATTTGGATTGAGGGTTCAGATGCATCTGGGAATATAATTTCAAGTGAAGATAATGATGTTTCATCACCTTTTGAATCGTGGGTAATATTGCCTTATCAACCTATGTTAGTAATCAATGACATAACATATTCTAAATATGGGGGGATTTCTACAGGTGAACTAATTAAGGTAGTTGTTACTGTTGAAAATCAAGGAAATGCAGATGCTGAAACTAATTTGACAGTTATAGTAAAAACAGCTAATGGAGAATCTACTATATCTAGAGAACCAATAAGTGTAAACGTGAATTCAAAATCCTCTGTAGCTCTTGATTGGGCGCCTGATGAAACTGGAATTCAATGGATTGAAATTCGTTGGAATGATGAATATCTCGGAGAGGGTTCTTTGGTGTCTGTTTCTGAACCGGAATCCTCATTATTTTCTAGTGTTGGTGGAACAACTCCTATCTTTGCAGGAATTTTCATCTTAATTATAATTGCAATTTCTTTATTATTTATCTTGTATGGGGGCGATGAAGAGTATTTTGAAGAATATTATGAAGATGTTGTTGATGATGAAGAAGATCAAATTTTAATTCCAGAAAAAAAGATTGAAACTTTAAAACTCCCTCCATTGCCTCCTCCTCCAAATATCAATCCAGTAGTACCACAAGTACAACCAGTGACAAGTTCTTTTCCCGTAAGTGATGTTTCAATCAGGCAGTGGACTGACGAAAAGGGGTACACCTGGAGAATTGAAGGCAATAATCCTGCAAAATGGTGGGATGGTACTTCTTGGAAAGAAGTTTAAGGTTGAGGGAGTGAAGAGTAAGCCCCTTTCTGTTCACCT
>DAGQ01000052.1:618-9870 GCA_002498205.1 Euryarchaeota archaeon UBA596 | reverse complement strand
GGGTTCGATGGAAGATATTTTTGGGGCTAATAATGATTACGATGCTCAAGTTTTCGTACCTATTGACGGTGAAGGAGATGTTATTAATTGGGCACAAGATAATGGTGTAAATTATGAATTGGTTCTTCAATATCCAGGAACTCCAGAAGGAGATAATAGACAATTTTTGATTTATGGATTAGATAAAATTGAAACTAAGGAATCACAATTAACTATGATGGGGATAAATTTGAAAGACGGAGATTTACCAATAATGAATTCTTCAACAACACAAGTATTAATTGATGAAGGGACAAGTAAATTTTTAGATTGGGAAATTGGTGATCAAGAGGTTATAATGTTGGCTTCATCACCCCTTAAAGTAGAAATCTCTGGAATCACGAAAGGTGAAATGCAACGAACTATTTATCTTCACCGCGAAGATTTATCTCAAATTGTTAATATTAATGCTACATCTGTATTACTTGGTTTTTCTGAAGAAGTTGTAATAAGTTCAGATTTAGAAGATATGTCTATTGGAATTAGTACAACAGAAGATATACAGAAATCCATGGATACAATTTTAGAACAACAACAAGGGATACTATTTGCGATGAATGGATTAGGATTATTGATTGCTTTCGCAGTATTATTCAATACGTTAGTCATGAATATTGCTGAAAGAGATTTTGAATTATCTACATTAAGGGTTTTGGGCGCCCCTATGAATAAATTAGGAATAATGCTTCTTGGTGAGCATTTATTTATTGGGATTATAGGAGGAATAATTGCATGTTTTGCATCAGTATTTATGGCTAATTTAATGCTTGAATCTATGGTTCAATGGGCATTTTATTTTACAATTGAGCCCACACTTTACCATATTTCAGTTATAGGTGGAATTGTAGTGGGAATGGCTGTAGCTCTAACTCCACTAGGTATGAGGAGAATTTACAAAATGAATCTTGTAGAGAAAATCAAAGATTTGTCTCAATGATAAGAAAAGGGAAACTTAACAGTCATGACCCCCTTCGCTGTAACAGATGTGGGCAGATTGGGTTATCGCAACAATGTTGGTTGGTGCTATGGCATATGGCGTTTCTGCAGTAATTTTTAGACGACATATTAGGTTATCAATGGTCGATTCTGAAGACTTTAGATCAAGTGCTGCATTGTTACATACTCAATTCGGTAGAGCAAGATTACGTTTAGATAGAAAATTAATAGAAGCTAAAAGATTAGATGTCTTTTCAAGACTTGAAAGAAGGAATAGAATACTTGCACAATTAGAAGCAGAGAAAGAAGCGTCTCAAACCACAGATGAAGAAGGAACTCAATTATCTACTATAGAAATTTTAAGACAAAGAAGAAGACAAAGAGAAGAACAACTGTCACATACAGAATTAATTGAAAATTAAGAAATGTCTGTTTAGATTATTTAGTCTTTGAAAAACCATACATCTCCGAATTATTAATTGGTGGTAATGAACTATTTTTAATTAGAATTGTCCTTACTCCCCAAAGGTCTTTGAATATTCTATATTTCGTAGTAGCATCAAGGTAATCAACACCAGAAGAGCCACCCGTACCGATTCTTCTTCCAATGATTCTTTCTACCATTCGTGCATGATGAGTCCTAAAAAGAACCATTGATTCTTCAAGTTCTACAAACGAATCAATTAGTTTTCTTGGCCAAGCTAATAGTGGTAATTCCCTATATGCTTCAATAAATAAAAGCCCTGCTCTACTTCTACTTATTTTTCCTTCTGGGCGTAAGTATTCTTCAGCTGATTTAATGTTTGCATTAAATCGTTCTTCCAAGGTTTTCTTATCTACACTTGAATGCTCAATCATTTGTTCTAATAATTTTTGATTTAAATTATCCATGGCACCTAGATATTTTTCAACAAAATCTTCTACTAGTTCTTCATCATTTTCTCCACCTAAAAATGAACCTTGAATCGGTGTTCTTTCAAGCCATTTTTGTAAAACTTCTTCTAAGCTTGGCTCTTTGATGGTTTCTTCTAATTTTTTTAACCCTTGGAGGTACACTGGGTTTTCATCTGCTAATTTTCTGTAATGTGCTAGAGGATCCATTCCTTTATTACGTTCATCATTTTTAAGCCCCATTAAAAATTCTAATTCTCTCATTTGCCAAGATTCAAATCCAGATGCTGTACCTAATTTGTCTCTAAAAACTAGGAAATCTTGTGGACTTAAAGTCTCCATTACTTTCCATTGATTTGCCATTAATCTGCAAATTTCTGTGACTCTATTTAGATGACCTACTACTTTAGGGATATCAGATTCTTCAACATGTGAACTCATCAATAAATTACGCGCACATCTTAATTCACTTAATACTAATTTAAACCATAGTTCAAAGATTTGATGAATAATTATGAAATGTGTTTCATCATTGTTTATTTCTCTTTCACAACCTATTTCTCCAGATTGTAATTCTAATAATTCATTCAACCTTAGATATTCTGAATATGTGAGTCTACTACTACTAGTGTAGGATGACATGACTCTATCAATAGGTCTCAACTCTTAGTCGTATTGTTTTTTTTAATTAATTTTGTAAAATAATACATGTTGCTTTATAATTCCTAAATAACCATGGAAATTGTCTTGGAAAAAATAACCACTCCTTTGGTTTGTAAAATGGCATAAAGATTCTAGCAATGTTTTTTGCTAATTCTATTGGTTTTCTATGGTCATTACTAGTAATTATGGAACTTTCAACAATAGTTGTATTTGGGAATAGACTTACCATTTCCTCAATATTTGGACGAAACATAGTATCTATTGGATCAGGATGATAAGGGAATTTATAGGGTCCAGAAATGAAAAAATAACCATTTTCAGGAATTAATTCACTCAATGAATCACAAATTTCTTTTCGGCTTTTTTCGGGTACATGTTCTAGTAAATTAGAACAAATTACAGATTTGAAACCTATATTTTTCAGTTTTTCCATAAACTTTGGATTAGTTACATCACCTACTAAATCGACACCTTCGTGTTCCTTGATGTCGACATTAATGACTTTGTATCCTTTTTCTCTAGCGGGTTTGAAAATATATTCATCTATCCAAGGTTGTCTGTGTTTGGCTAGATCCTCATCAGAACTCCCTAGATTACATAACGGGAACACATCTTCAGGATGTAATTTATACATTACATCTCCAATAAATTTGGCTTCATTAAATAGCATAATTATTCCAGAACAAAATATCCCAATATCTCTTTAATTTTTATTCTTGTGGAAATATTTTCAAAAAATTGCAGTAATAAAATTATAATTTTTTGTTTTCAGAATGCGTAACTGTCATAGAGTGTCTATTGCCGAGACTCAATATGGGAATCACTGAGGCAGATTTACGTTGGTGGCTGTCCGGGTATGATGTTTCTCAAGTCATGATTGGTGCAGTTGCATCTCATTCCGCATTACAAATTTTACATGGCGCGAAATTAGAAGGTTTTAGGACATTAGCAATTGCAGTAGGAGCTGATAAAAGAAGACTTTATTCTGCATTTCCTGGAGCAGAACCAGATGAATGGTTAATGCTTGATGATTACAAGGATTTGATGACTCAAGTCGAATGGCTTAGAAAGAAGCAAGTAATCATAATTCCACATGGTTCATTAGTTGAGTATCTAGGTGCTGATAATTATAGTAAATTAGAGCTACCTACATTTGGAAATCGTGAAATATTAAGGTGGGAATCAAGTAGAGAAAAACAAAGACAGTGGTTAGAAAATTCTGGTTGCAAAACTCCAAAAGTAATTAATGATCCTAGAGATATTGATAGTCCCGTGATTGTAAAATATGCAGGTGCTAAAGGTGGAAGAGGCTATTTTATTGCTAGAGATTATAGAGATTTTAGAAGAAATGTAAATTTAGATGAAGAATTTACAATTCAAGAGTATGTATTAGGTTGTAGATATTATCTTCACTTTTTCTTCGATCCTTTAGCAGAAGATGGGTATCAAGTACATGGAATAAAATCAAATGCAGGTAAGGTCCTAGGAAGACTCGAATTAATGTCAATGGATAGAAGAGATGAGTCTAATGTAGACGAGTTTTACAAATTAGGTTCACTTAGAGATTTGCGTGAAATGGCTTTAGAACCCTCATTTGTAGTAACAGGCAATATGCCTGTTGTTTTGCGTGAGAGTCTACTTCCTGAAGCATTTAGAATGGCAGAAGGGGTTGTCTCAACATCATTTGAATTGGAAGAAAATTCTCGTGGAATGATCGGTGCATTTTGTTTAGAAACAATCGTTACAGACAAATTAGAATTTAGAGTATTTGAAATTTCTGCTCGAATTGTAGCAGGGTCTAATCCTTTCGTCTCAGGTTCATCATATTCAGATATTAATGAGAAAGGAATGTCAACTGGTAGAAGAATCTCCCGTTGTATTAAGAAGGCTATAGAGACTGGAAATCTTAATCGAATTCTATCTTGATTAATCCTCGTGAGGGTCAATATCAATTGGAATCAAATGATTATCATACTCATACATTGCAATTTTCAGAGGATCTAATACAAATCTGATATTTGCTTCATCAATACCATAAATTGATACTAATTCATCTTTGAATTCTTCTCTTAGTGTTACTTCATCTACAAATATAGGAGCACCCATTCCAATTTGCAAAGCTCTTGCTCCAATAATTCTTGCTCTTTCAAAACGTGTATGTGTTCTTATTGGTTTTACCAAATTAGTCACCTGCCCCTCGGACATTAAGCGCCACTTACAAGCCATTATTAACAGTGACGAGTGAATGCAAGAGGTTATGCATGTCTATTTATTGGCCCAAACATGGGTGGAGATAAGAACACAAATTACGATTACTTAATCCCCCTAGCTATTGCCTTACTTTCTATTTTAGTAGTCGCCACGGGTGGTTTTATTCGAATTAATGATGCTGGTGAAAGTTGTCCAGATTGGCCTAAATGCTTTGGAAGTTGGTCTTTTGATATTTCAGAAAGTGAGCAAGAAGCATATTGGGAAGAAAATCCTGAAGAAGCAGATTCAAGAGGTATTAGTCATAGGTATTCAACATTCGAAATTTTCACTGAATGGTTCCATCGTTTACTAGTTGCGGTTGTGTTATTGCCTGTTTGTATTTACAATGTTCTCAAGGTTAAGAATTCTAAAATTGAATTAAATCCTAAAGTCCATTTGATGAGTATTATTGTATTCTTATTATTGATTCTCCAAGCAATTGCTGGTGCCATTACCGTATTTTTTGATAATGCAGATTGGTCGGTTTCAGTTCATTTAACTTTGGCTATGTTATTTATCTCTACTTCAATTTATCAATATCTACTTTGGGCTAATAATGTAGGGAAATTACCTAAATCAGTATTATTAGATAAAGAAATAATATTTCAAATTAAAAAACTATTAAATTTGATGGTATTATCTTTATTTTTATTGTTATTTATTGGCGCTTGGTTAGCGACTTCAGAGTGGGGGAGTTTTGCATCGGCTTGTTCTATTGGATGGATGGAAGGTTGGCCTCTGTGCCAAGGTAAATTTATCCCAGATTTCGAAATAAATGGTACAAAAATTCAAATGATGCATAGGACTGTTGCTTTAGGTGTTGGATTATTTTTATTCTATGGGGTTTACAAAATTAATGAATTATGTAATGAAAAAGCACCTTTAATCTCAAAATTATCATTAGTAGGTTTATCTTTAGTTGTTATAAATGGACTAATTGGAGGTAGTTATGTTATTTTTGCTGATGCAGATGGTTTTCCAGAATATCTTTCATTATTACATTTGATGTGTGGTTCATTATCTTTATTATGTTTCATCATTGCGGTGTTAATTGTTAATGTCTCAGAAGATTCTTTTTTAGAAGATGAGTAATTGGTGATTATATGGAAAAAAATACGATAAAACCAAATTTATTCACTGTCTTAATTCAATTAATGAAGTTAAGAGTCATTGTCTTATTACAAATTACTGCAATTTGTGCAATATTAGTTCATGACTTGATTGCACGTCATGGATTAATTGATATTGAAAGAACTTGGTATGATACATTTTTTACAATGTTTATTACAATTATTGGAGGTACACTTTCAGCAGGCGGATCTAATGCAATTAATATGTGGTATGATTCAGATATTGATGTATTAATGAATAGAACTAAAAATAGACCAATTCCAAGAGGATATATATCTCCTAACTTAGCATTATTGTTTGGGATATTTATATCAATTCTAGGCTCATCTCTATTTTTCATATTACATTGGAAAGCAGCATTTTGGTCATTTTTCTCGGTAGTATTTTATGTATTTATTTATACAATTTGGTTAAAAAGAACATCTCCTCAAAATATTGTAATTGGAGGAATAGCTGGTTCTACGCCCCCTTTAATTGGATGGGCAGCTGCAGCTGCAGGTACAATTGAGTCGATGAATCCTTTTGATTTAGGGTCACCAATTCCTTGGATGCTTTTTGCATTAATATTTTTATGGACGCCTCCTCATTTTTGGGCTCTCGCATTATACCGTTCTGGGGAATATGCTAATGCAAAAGTGCCAATGATGAATGAAGTAAAGGGTGCTGAACATACACTTTTCCAGTCAAAGATTTACTGTATTTTATTATTTTTATTGGGTTCTGTGCCCTGTTTTTGGCCTGAATCTGGCCTCCCCTTATTATGGGCATTTATCTCCGGTGGGCTTACATTTTGGTATTCAAAATCAGTTTGGGGCATTGATCCCAATGAACCAATGGATGAGAATGGAAGAATGCCAAAAGCGGCAAAATCATTTTTCCGCTCATTGTATTATTTGGGATGGATGTTTTTATCCTTAGTTGTGGTTGTAATAATACCACCAGATCTATTAGGATTCTTCGGTCCGTTGGATATTTAATCTAGTTAAATTGAACCGTCATATTCATCATATGTTTCTTGGTCGCAAGTTTACTGCGACAGTCGCATAGCCTGGTATTGCGCAGGATTGCTAATCCTGTGGGTTTCACCCGCGCGTGTTCAAATCACGTCTGTCGCGCCAATCAAAAAAACATTGAATAAATGCTTTTTTGTGAGTTTTTAACCGCGCGTGCTCAAATCCCATCTGTAGCGCTAATAAATTTGAAGAGTTCAAAAACACGTTAAATACAAATGCTAATTGCATTCGTCTTTAATTCATGAAGCGCTTTGTATTGCTAATTACTCTGTTAATTTTCACTCCTTATTTTTCAGGTTGTTTTGGAGGAGATGTTGAGGAACCTTCACCCGAATTGATTGAAAATAATCCTGAATCTACTAATCTTGCCCCGGTATTGATGATTTGGGATCAATCAATTCCATATGGATCTAAATCATTACTTACGGGTACATTATGGGATGAAAAGATAGATCAAACTACTATAGAACTCACGATTTATGAGATTTATAATGATTCCAATCAATATAAAATTACAATTAAACCTACTGATGATGTGTGGGAAATTGATTTAAATTTATCAGAACCCGGGGAATATCTAATTTCAGCTACAATAACAGATTCAGAAGGTAAAATCGGTGATGAGAAAGAAGTAATCTATGAAATTGAATATCCTCCCGAGCAAGAAGCAAGATTATTGGTTGCTTATGAAGAAGAAGTAACTGATGACTCGGTAATTGGAGGTATAATTTATGGAAGTATAAATCATATTTTTGTTGAATCTTGCTCAATATCATATTTTCCTTCAATTGGCGGAGTAATTAATGGATTAGTAGATTCTGAGAATTATACATTTAACATATTTGTTTCTTCTCAAATAAATAAAACAGGGAATATTATTGCAATCTGTGGTATTTGGACATTTACTACAGTAAGTATTCCATATCAAATTCCAGTAAGTGAAGAAAATGTATCTAGTGAGGATTCAGATTCAGATGGAATTATAGATTCAGAAGATCTTTGTCCAGGTTCAAATGGTTTTGTTAATTCAGATGGATGTAGTGAAAATCAAATAGATTCAGATGGAGATGGCGTAAATGATGCTGAAGATCAATGTGAGGGGCATGATGATAATATTGACCTTGATAATGACAATGTTGTTGATGGTTGTGATGATATTATAGATACCGACTCAGATGGAATTAATGACGAAATAGATCAATGCAAATATGATTCAGAGACTGATAATGGATATCAAGATGATGATGGTTGTCCTGATGAAGCACCAGTAACATGGACACCTCAAGACTCTTGGTTATGTCAAAACGGAACTGGTGCTTGGGTTAAAGATTTTAATTCAGAAGAAGGATATAGTGCTAATAATAACGGTGCAAGTACAGCTGGAGGTAGTGATGATAATTCAGGGCCTTGGTTTCAGTGTAAGAATGAAGTAACTATAACAGATGGTGAAATGATTGTAAATTCTAACGGGATTCCTAATCATGACTTTATTTCAACAATGGGTTGTTGTGCCGATGAAGTGAATCTTGAGTGGCATATTACTCTTAATCCAATGAATGACACAATTGGTGGACATACTTCTACTAATTGTCCTGCATCTGAAGGAAGGTGGGAATGTGCACCAGATAGAGGTGCAGTGGCTGTTGCAGTAAATGGTGTTCCAATTTATGGCCCAGAAGAAGGTCCTGGGGGAGATGCAGTGGCTTTACATTTCGATTATTTTGATGAAGATCGACAACCGATCTTTTTGGGGTATTGTACAAGTCATTCAGCAGGAAGTAATTTTCATTATCATTATGATGCCCAATGTCAATTTTGGGAACCTCCAACTGGAGATGATATGAGTAATTATGGAATTTCGGAACTTGACGATACACAACATAGTCCACTTATTGGATGGGCATTTGATGGTTATCCAATTTACGGGATGTATGGATATGGAGATGATGGTCAAACTGTAAAGGCAATAACATCCTCTTATGCAGTTGAAAGGACTCAAGAGGGTGGAGATCAAGGATATAACGGAATTGATGATTGGAATTATAATGATGGCCTTGGAGATTTAGATGAATGTAATGGTAGATTTGGGCCTACACCTGAATATCCTGAAGGAATTTATCATTACGTGAGTACTCCTCTTTCTGGAGACCCCACTTTGGTAACAGATACAGATGGGAATCAAGTGGCAATGATTGGTTTCCCTTACTTTTTACTTTGTTATCATGGTATTGCTAATGTGAATGAGCAAACCTCCGGAGGTGGTCAAGGAGGCGGTGGAGATGATCCTGATTGTTCAGGGCATGGAGAAACTTGGGGTCCAGGAATCGGT
>DAGQ01000052.1:0-312 GCA_002498205.1 Euryarchaeota archaeon UBA596 | reverse complement strand
AACTTGGGGTCCAGGAATCGGTCCACCACCAGAAGGTTGTGGCGGGGGGCCTCAATCTACTCAAGGATATAGTTACAATTCTCAAAGTTCACAAAGTGTAAAATCCAATGAAATAAGTAAAAATTTCAATTATCTAATCTTGTTTTCAATTGGAATTGTAACGTTTTTGTTTTCAAAGAGTTTGTATTACTTTAGAATTAAGAATACCGATTCAGTTAAAATGTAAATCTTTTTGGATAATTCATGCAACTAAAAACGATTCTAATATTTTCAGTATTAATTTTTTCATCTTTAGCGGGTTGTGTTGAAGAT
>DAGQ01000025.1:2576-6069 GCA_002498205.1 Euryarchaeota archaeon UBA596 | reverse complement strand
AGTTTTCTTTTTACTTCTTCATCACTAAGTAAATCCCATTCAAGAGAACCATAATCCTTTTTCCACGTTTCAGCAATTCCTAAGATATACTCTATTTTTCTAAAAGATAAACCACATTTTCTTAAGTCTTCTTTTGATTGTTTAAGGAATTGATTAGGGGTGATTTTTTGCACACATTTTTCAATTCTCTCCCATACAGCATCAGCAGCATAGACAGATATTTGCTGGCCTACAATTGATCGGATGAGTGTAAAAAACACATCTCCTTTTGATGAAAGAATAGGTTGTCTATGTTTATTGATAATTTGTCCTATTGAATGGTCCTTTGAACTTAATTCAATACATGCCTTTTCCCAATAATCTGGAATCTTTTTTTTATTGGTCACAGTAATTGGTTCCGTTACATCTTAATGAAATGTTGTATCTCGAATCGAATTAAATTATTTTGAAATTATGATACCTTTCATTACACGAGCATTTTAGACTAACGCTAACTAGACGTATTGAATGAGATTATTC
Organism: Euryarchaeota archaeon UBA596; assembly: GCA_002498205.1. Lineage (GTDB taxonomy): Archaea > Thermoplasmatota > Poseidoniia > Poseidoniales > Poseidoniaceae > MGIIa-I. Next base: position 5,550 of record DAGQ01000025.1, on the reverse strand, counting down.
AACATCATTGGAATAGCCGAAACGTGTTCTACAGCCAGTTTGTATTTTATTGCTATGCCATTGAAGTATCTTGGGAATAATGAAATTTTAGTTCAGATTATTGGCCCAATTCATGGTTTTCTTTGGATCTTTTACATGGCCTTACTTGGAGTTGGTTTTTTACAAAATAAATGGAATATGCGTGCAGTATTTGTCGGAGGAATACTCTCCTTGTTCCCAGGAGGTCCAATTTGGTTAGAAAAAAGATTAGATTATCCAGAGTATCTTGTTAATAATGATGTGTGAATTAAAAAGATTTAATATTAAACTCAAGAGAGATATTATGAAAAATAGAATCAATTCCGAGTGTCATGCATCGTCTTGTATATTTCTCAGTCCCTGGAAGGGCGGAAGCAAGTAGAATCGCACTTTCTCTTTCAGGAATTGAATGGGAAGATGTCGAAGTAAATGGAGAAGAATTTAGTAAAATGAAAAAAGAAGGAACACTTCCATGGGGTATGTTACCTATTCTTCAAACATCAAAAGGAACAATTGCAGAATCCTCTGCTATACTTCGCTATGCAGGTAAAATAGCAGGATTAATCCCAGATGATTCGTTTCAAGCAGCCAAAGCAGATGAATTCATAGATGGAATGGGCCCTATTGCCAGAGCCATGGATACAACATTTGGAATTCAAGATGATAATGAAAGAATTAGATTAAGAAAACAATTATTTGAACCAGATGGTGCTGCTACCAAAGCTTTGAAATTATATGATAAAAAAATCAAAGATTCAAAAAGTGGTTGGGCAGCAGATACAGACGAAATGAGCATCGCAGATCTTAAATTATTTACAGAATTATTTGCATTCTTTTCTGGAAATTATGATGGAATTGAAAAATCTATGCTAATGGACTATAAGAACTTGTTAAATTATCATCATAAGGTTGCTAACGAAGAACGAATTAAAAATCATTATCGTGGAATTACCTCTGAAGATATTCGTTGGACTTTTTTACCAAATGCGTTTGAATAATATCGACACTAATTAAGTAACAATAATACACTAGGTTTATTAGTTACACCACATTAACATGGAACATGATAAGTTACTTACTTGCGATGTTTGTTGTATCTGGTGTAGGATTATCCTTTGGATATATGGTGAATGATGATGATAATGCTGACGATTGGTTTCCAGTTTTAGAAGAATCTGATTTTATTGATTTAAATCCATTTAGGAACTGGAAATAGTTAATTTTTTCCGTTAGGTTCAATGGCTGAATTATACTCGCAGTGCTATGGACTTCAAATCAGCCATGGCAGCAGCTCGTGCTGAGGCTGAGTCTAGGCAAAGGAAAAAACGTAGAGATAAGGATGAAAAGTCCGAGAAAAAACGTTCTCGCTCTGGACAAGATATGGGTCTAGAATCATTTGATCCTGTAAATTATGTGGCTAAGGAAAAAGCAGAAACTGCATCAATGTGGTTAGTTTTAGGATTTGCGATATCTGTTTCAATATTAATGAGATTTGGAATAATGCCTTCTATGAGTCATGGAGATTCTGTATTATGGTTATTACCGATTTTAAGTGTATTCTTAATACCTTCAATTCACCGTTTAGTTATGCCAGAATCATTTGTAGAACATTACACAAAAGGTACTTGGTTTAAAGCTAGTTTTTTACATGTTTTTACTTGGTTGGCTATTACTTTACTTCTTGTAAATCCACCTTTTGGAGATATTGGTTCCCCTGAAGTTGCTAAACAATGGACTGTAGTTATGATTGATGAAAATGGTAATCATTCTTATCCGAGTGATGGACCTACTATGAGGGTAGAAGATGGAAATATCAAGGAATTGGAAGTTTCATTGGACTCAATTGAAGAGTTTTGGTTAATTTTTGCGGTTAGAGATAACTTAGATGTGAGTAATGTTGAGCTGAACCTTACTCTGAATGGTGTTGATTTAGTTCCTAGTAATGATGCATTTGAGAATATTTCAGAAGTCGGAATTAATAGTACATGGAATGAAAAAATCATTGAGCCCAATAGAGTCGAAGATTTAGGTTATGCCGTAGAATTAGAAAATTTAACTGAGGGTTTTTGGGAAATTAGATTAACTTTGTCTGAGCAAGGAATTCCTTGGGAAAATGTGTCAGAAGAATATGTTTGGATAATAAGAGTCTTGTGATTCAATTTTCTTTAAGTGCTGTCGATATATGTGCTGTTAAGGAATCTAATTGTAATTGTTCTCCGCCTCCTTCAACTAATCTGAAATCAATTTCAGCCATTAATCTAGTAAGTTCTAATTTTGCAGGTTCTGATAAGAAATCAATATCATATAATGCCCGATGTAATTGATTGATAAAATCAGTTCCTGCAAGTCCAAAATTATTCAAGATATCCTTCAACCTTCTTCTTGCAGCATGAAATCCATCTTCTTTACAAGCCATAATATATTGATGTAAAACCTCGGGAGGTGCAGTAGCAGTAGTTTCATAAATCAATTCTCTTGTAATCTTATTGTTTACCGCAGCAGCAACTTGTAATGCTGTTATGGCTTTACGCATGTCTCCTAAACTTACCCTCACTATTGCTTGACATGCCTCTTCATCTAACATTACATTTTCTTCTTTTGCAATATTTTTAATTTGTTCTTCAACTTGATCATTTGCTAATGGTCTAAATCTAAATACTGCACAACGTGACTGTATTGGCTCAATAATTTTTGATGAGTAATTACAAGAAAGAATAAATCTACATGTTGCCGCATGCTGTTCCATGATTCTTCTTAATGCACCTTGAGCATCATTTGTTAATGCGTCAGCTTCATCTAAGAAAATTATTTTGAAGGGCGCATTACCATAAGGGGTTGTTCTTGCAAAATTTTTCACTTTTGTCCTTATGCTTTCTAATTTTCTTTCATCACTAGCATTCATTTCTAAAAGATTATTTCTAAATTCTTCTCCATAAATATCTCTTGTAAGTGCCAT
>DAGQ01000025.1:0-2181 GCA_002498205.1 Euryarchaeota archaeon UBA596 | reverse complement strand
GTACCATTATTTGCATAAGCCCTTAGACGACTAACTACAGATGGTTGCCCCTGAATATCATCAACACAACGCGGCCGATGTTTTTCTACCCATAGTTCATCCATCTCGCTCATGTGGACTTCCAATCAATAACCCATGAACATTGTTATTGAATTTGATGTTTTTTGCGAGCCTTTGATGAATTAAAACCCCTAGCATCTTCGTTGACAGAAGTGAAACTCAGAGTATTTTTTCCAATTTTATTGATTTTAATCTCAGGTTTTTTTATTATTGATTTTGGTAAAGAGTCCCATTTAGGGATTGAATCGAGTTATTTTAGTGGAAATTCTGATTGTGTAGATGCACCAAATGTTGCTACAATCGAATTCCAACAATCAATTATTACTTTACCTTCACATGAAACGTTATTAATTCAAGCAACATTAAAAGATTCTAGCGGTTCAATAATTGGTATAGATCCAGATTGGAGCACAAATTACGGTTCAATTATGCCAATTGAAGGACTTCAACAAGCGAGGTTTACTCCTGGAATCTTGGCGCATACAACAATTTGGGCTTGTGCTGGAGGTGTGAATGAATCATTAACGGTAAATGTAATTCAAGGAAATATTGAACATTTAATTATTCATTCATCAAAAGAAAATTTAACTTCAGATGAATCAGTATTAATTATTTTACAAGGAGAAGATATACGAGGAAATCTTTTTACCGTATTTCCTCCAAAAGAAAATTGGACTTATCCTGAAGATAGTATTTTGTCAATCTCAGACCAAATATCATGGGAACCTAAAAAAATAGGATGGCAAAATATCTCGGTTCAAGAATCTGGAATTATGGCAGAGTTGTCATTTAATATTACTCATGGTGCTCCAATTAGATTATCTATAATTGGTGATAATCTTTTAATCACTTCTGATGAAAATGTAGAGATGCATTCCGTTTTAGTAGATGCTGATGGTAATCATTTACCTGTAATAAGTAATTGGAGTACTTACAATGTTGAAGCATCTGAATGGCTTACTGACTTTGGAGAAATAGCTATTTTTGAAGGATGGACTGTAGGATCTTGGAAAATATTATCTGAATATGTCCATCCCGATTCTGGACAATATTTTGCGGCAGAATATGATATTTTAGTTTCTGTTGGTGAATTAAATCAAATATTATTAGATGGCCATGGATTGACTTTAACGGTAGATAATTTTCTTGATCTAAATCCAAGAGCAATTGATTCAGCAGGTAATTTAATTTCTAATGTTGAGATGATTTGGACAATCAATGGTCAAATTAGTACGGGTACTTTAGAAGAAAGTAATTATGTCTTTTCTACAGAAGAAATTGGATTATATGAAATTCAAGTCAGTACTGAAGGTGGTAGTGCTTCAATAACTTGTGATTTTATTCATGGAGAAGCTGTTCGAATTGTTGTTACTGAAACAAGTATGAATCAATTAACAGTCAAAAGTGGTGAGACAATAGAATTACTTACAGAAGGAGAAGATAAATTTGGAAATAGGTTTGCTTTGAATGTTGATTGGAGTTTGACTAATGGGACTGGGTTAATGAATCCTAGTAGTACAGGAATTGGATATTATGAATTTAGACCAGGAGATGCAAGCGGTTTTGTAATCATGGACTTTTCAGTAGTGGGAATGGAAGAACAAATTGTGATTGAAGTTAAACCAGGAGATATTTCAAAACTTAGGATTGAGTATGAAGGAGAGTTAAAGCAAGGAAAAACAGTTAGATTATTGATTTCAGCAGTTGATGATTCAGGAAATTTTGTTTCTTATTGTAATGCAAATTCTGCCATAGTAACCTCTGATATTGGAAAAGTCATAAGAGATAATTCTCAATTATATTTTAAATTTGAAGAATCAGGTTCATCTACGATTGAAGTTGGATGTTATGGCATGATAGAGACATTTTATTTGCAGGTGGAAGAAACAATATTGTGGGGTATCTTTGAAGATTCACAAAAAGTAATTATTTACACATCATTATTTTTAATGTTGATAATTACTGTTTTATTGATTTTAATGATAACTCGTTCTAGAGATGAGTACGAAGAATTTGAAGAGGTTCTGCCTTTACCTCTCGCACCAATTTCAAATGTAATCCCACCACTCCCTGCTTTACCACTGCCTTCTATTTCAGTGCCTCAAATTCCAGTACCTCAAA
>DAGQ01000023.1 GCA_002498205.1 Euryarchaeota archaeon UBA596 | reverse complement strand
ATCTCCATCAGTATCATTCCATTGTGTTGGGTTTTGAGGAAGAACATCAGGATTATTTCCACCTAAATTATCTCCATACCCATCTCCATCAAAATCCTCCCATTGGGTAGGATCTAAGGGGAAGGCATCTGCACCATCTGAAACGTTCCAATTAGCATCTTCATCAGAATATCCATCTCCATCAAAATCTAGACAACCATTTCTATCTTCTGTTGAATTTCCAAAAATTGTGATACAATCGTCATGATTATTTGCAGGTGGTGGATTATCTCCAAATCCATCTCCATCAGTATCTTCCCATTGATCTCCATCTACAGGAAATGCATCAACTTGTCCATTACCACGATCTATAGTAGGCCATCCATCATTATCGGGGTCGTCATCACCTTCCCAAAAACTCAATCTTACATCTTCATACCCATGGGCTGCAACAAAATCAATTCCGTTAGGGCTCCAAGCAATATCATAAACAGAAGGATCAGGAGTAGATTCATCTCCCGCATTTCCAGACATTATATCTACAATTGAGCCTGTGGCTGCATTGAACACTTTTACAGAATCACCATCATTTCCATACCAAAAACCAGCAGCTGCAACCTGTCTTCCATCGGGACTAAATTCTACATCAAGACAACTAGTGGAAAGTTGTTCTTCCCATACTTTAGTCCAAGTTGAAGTTTCAAACATGTAAACGGAATGTCCAATATTGGTGGATTCATACTGATCGCAGGCTACTAAATAATTGCCGTCTGGAGACCATGATAATCCATTAACTCTTGGAAATTGTGAACTTGTAATTACTAAAGGGTTAATAATCTGATTAAATCCATTATTTGGATCTAATAAGAATACCTCACCTGCTCCCCCAAGAGCTAAAATACTACCATCAGGGCTCCATTCAATAGAATCATAATTATCATCTTTGGATGAGGGGTCATACCTTCCTATTTCACTCCAATCTGTAGTATCTAAAATTACCAAACCACCATCGTTTGAATCTGAGTTATCTTCTCGACCAACAGTTACAGCAACCATACTTGAATCTGGACTATATTCTATATCTGATACCAAATCATTTGTTGTTCCAAAATCGGTGGTTAATGATTCTTCAATAGAAATTAAACTAGTTGATTCAATATTTGATGCATCATAAACAAAAATTTGTTCAAATTGATTACCTGCAAGAATTTTATTTCCATCTGGACTCCACTCTACTTCATATATGGGTCTATCTTCTTCTTCTACAATTGTTAAAACTAAATCTCTAGAAGTTGTTTCAAAAATAGATAGCGTTCCTGAATCATCACCAACTACGATATATTTTCCATCTGGAGAAAAATCTACGGATTCAATATCGCCGTTATCTGAATCCCAATCAATTACTTCAACTTCTTCGAAATCACCTTGAGGTGCTGTCCAAAAATCATTATAATCACTAGTTCCATCTCCATCTTTGTCTGGGCAACCGTCTCTATCAATTGTACTATTACCATTAGAATATGGGCAGTCATCATTTATGTCTAAAATACCATCCCCATCTGAATCATTAGCGGTGACTGTGACAAAAAAACATGAAATAAATAAAATAGAAACTAATAGAATAATTCTACGTGTTGCTACTTCTCCCATAATACCCCTGTGAACTCTGAAAACACTAATAGTATATTATCGATTGTCTGTCTCGAGTGATGAAATAATTATTCTAGTTTCACAATTCAATATCGACAATTAAGATGTCAACTTTATTCACATTGATGCTCTGCCAAAGGTATGAGCGGCTTACCAAATATGTGGGGTGAAGGTTGGAATCCCCCAGAACCGCTGACTTTGGTAATCAACATTAATGCTAAAATCGCAAAAATAGAACTTTTGAGATTTATCTTAGAACGGCATAACGGCTACTTAAATTTAGTTTCATCTGCATGGGATAAAATTATTTCAAAAAACAAAGTTTCCTCATTTGATGGGAAATCATGGCATAAATTTTCAAGTGAATTAGTAGAATTAAGTTCTAGATTAATTAAGAAGCAAATTAATACATTAGGGATAGAAGAAATCGAAGATCTAGAAATAATCCCCAGAAGAAAAACTAATTTGCACTTAGAAAGAGTTTCAAAAAGGTTTGAAATTGATTTGCATCTAATCATGAGAAGAATTGCTCATTATCACACTATTTCTGTAGATTTAAGAAAAGAATGGCATAGATTAATGATTCGAACACGAGTTACAGATGAACATTTAAAATCATTATTTATGGAAGGTTTAGATACTCCAGATGGTGGAAAATTTGGAGGTAAAGGTTTCCGTTCTACTTGGCAAGAAACTGTTGTCTCTGTAGCCTCAGCACTAAATAAAAAAGAAGGCGATCGTGTTGCCCCAATGATTAGGGACATGGGATTATCTCTTGCAATGGGAGATACTCCACTAAATGTTATGGCTGCACAGATGGGAAAAGTAGGATCTCCAATGGATGGAGGGCAAAATTACGCTGGTGGAAGGGATTTACACATTGGTGCTTGGGAGCAAGGAGTTCTACCTCCAACCGCTCCATTACCAATTGCTTCTGCGACAATAACGGGGTTAGCATTAGCTTCTAAACAACTTAATGAAAACAGATTTCATGTTGCATTAATTGGAGAAGGTGCATCATCTAGTGGTGAATGGTGGGAGGCAATTAATTTCGCTGGAATAAGAGGTTTACCAATTTCTTATGTTTTACAAAATAATCAAATCGCATTAGATACATTTTCTACTAATCAATCGGCTGCTGAAATATGGGCTGATAAAGCGGTTGCAATGGGAATTCCTTGTTGGACTATTGATGGTTCAGATCCTGCTGCTTATTTTTCATCAATTGCTACAGCAAGAGAGTTTGCATTAACTGGAGGTGGAGCAACTTTGATTCACGTAGAAACAATGAGAGGTTGTGGACATGCTCATCATCATGATGATTTGTATTTAGGCGCTCCTTCAGGAAATCCTCCAGGATATGTAGATAGAGAAACTTTAGACTATTGGTCAAAGAAAGATCCTTTAGAACTACATACAGAGTTACTTTTGAAGCTGAAAGTATCTCAATCAGAAATTGATTCAATTATTGGAGAAGAAGAAAAAAGAGTAGATGAGGCTAGAAAAGATATTGAAGTAATGGAATGGCCTGAACCTAAAACAGTCACTAAAGGAATAACAAAAATTCATGATTCTGATACACATGAAGATCATCTTGAACGTATCAAAAAATCAAAAATAAATAATCAATTAACCTCTATTTCAAATGGTGAAATGAAAATTAGTTTTAGTAATGACTCAACAAGTTGGACCTATGCTAGAGCAATTCAACAAGGTCTTGTTAGAATTGCTGAAATTTATGAGGATACAGCATTATTTATGGGAGAAGATATGGAAATTGCAGGTGCATTTGGAATGAATATCCCATTAAAAAATAAAGGTCACGATAACAAATTATTAGATATGCCATTATCTGAAGCAATTATTATTCATTCTGCAACGGGTGCAGCATTAGGTGGTTTGAGGCCTATTGCAGAAATTCAATTTGGAGGTTTTGCTGCTCTAGGTTTTAATGCTTTGATTAACAATGCAGCCATGTTAAGATGGAGGTGGGGTGCAAATGTCCCACTAACGGTCAGAATACCTCTCGGTGGGAAAACACGTAGCGGACCTTTTCATGCAAATATGATCGAATCTTGGTTTGCAAATGATCCTGGATTAATTATTGTTGCACCATCTAATCCGCAAGATGCTTATGACTTACTAATTGAATCTGCAAAAATGGATGATCCTGTAGTCTTTTTAGAACATATTGGGCTTTATGGATTAAGAGGAGGAAAAACAGGTTGGGGTGATTCCATAAATCAAATTGTAAATACCTCAGAAATAGAAAAACATCTAGATTCTTCTGAAACATATAAAATTGGAAAAGCATCAATAATTAGGGGTGGAGATGATATTACTTTAGTAACATGGGGTTCAATGGTACATGTAGCGTTAAAAGCAGCAGAGACTGTAGCAAAAAATAATATTCAAGTTGAAGTAATTGATTTAAGAACTTTAATGCCTTTTGATGCTAATACATTAATTCAATCAGTTTCGAAAAC
>DAGQ01000113.1 GCA_002498205.1 Euryarchaeota archaeon UBA596 | reverse complement strand
TCAAAATGATGATGATATTGACCTTTGAATTTTTTTTAAAAATTGATTGTAAAAACATCCATTAAGGGCAATGGTAAATGAGGAAGGTCATTACCTGCTATAATTATGGAGGGAATTCGGCTTATCTTGGAACTTCCCCGCGTTAAAAAAATAAAAAAGGCAAAAATTGCATTTTTATTAATTGTTTTAATGATGATTTCTAGTTTTTCACCGCTTGTTTCAGCTGAATCTGGAGCATTAAAAACAAATGATTTTGGAGTTTTAGATAAACTTCATGAAGTTACTTCTTCAACTTTTATTGGTGACGGTCAAGAAGCAGCACCAATAGCATCACAGGCCATTATTGATGAAATTAATGAAAGAGAAAGAGAAAGCGGATTAGAAGATCCATTTGGAGAGAATTCAACTGATTTAAATAATTTAATTCTAACCGATACTACCCCAAATAAACCATTACATCCACTTCCATATCAAATGCTTGAAAATCCTCAACAAAAACCAGAAGGTTTACCTGCAAGTTTATGGGAAACACTGGCCCCTTGGGGAATTGATAATTATGTTGTAATTACAAATTATTCTACTTTAGATGATGAGGAGGGTCTTATTTTATTTGATAATGCATCATTCTATGGACAATTAATTGCATTTCCACCAAATCCATTTAACAATGAAATTGATATTGATGGAGATGATGAAGCTGATATTGTTGTAACCTTAACAATTTCAGTTTTCCCAGAAAATGCTGATATTGATCTTGGAAAAGGAGATACTTGGGATATTATTGATAATTTTGGAAACCCCTGGCCTTACGATGGAAGTATTTTTGACATCTCTACGGGAGTACCCGCACAACTATGGGTAAAACCTACAATTTCTTTCACCGTTAGTACAATTAATATTAATGATCCATTATGGGATGATTTAGATCATTTGGAAGTTTCATTATTGAAAGGGTTCACTTATGATTTGTCAGTGGGTTCTGAAATTGGTGAAAGTTATGTATGGACTATAGACTCTAGATTTACCCAAAGCCCAGAATTATTTGAATTAAATGTAGGATTAGAAAGAGTAACTTTGAATATTACAGATACTACTCTTTCAGCCTTAGATGCTACTACTGGTGGCCTGCTAACTTTGTTGAATGTATTTGAAGGAAGTTCAGAATTAAGTTTAGCAATGTTAGCTTCACCTTATTCACTCAACTTAGTTAATACAGATCAAGCAAGATGTAGAGTTGAATATACCCCTGATCAGAGAGATTTACCGAGCGAACAACAAGATTGCGGATTAGCGGTAGGACTAGGATACGTTCACTACCCAGCGGGAAATAACCCGACAGAAATGCTTGAAATGGCATATATTGATGCTTCTTTCCACCCTACCGGAAATTCTGCTACACCTTGTACTAATATTCCTGTACGTTACTGTTTGCCAGAAGAAGTTGATTTAATTATCAGGAATGATAATCTTGGAGAGGATGGGCTAGATACTATTGAGTTTTGGGCAGAAAGGGATACAGATTTAAGAATTCATTATTATGAAGACCGTTCTAAACTTCAAGAAGGTGACTTGTATGGAAATATTACTGAAGCAATAGGGTGGATAAGAAAATTACCATCTCAAAGTTTTGAGCCTGATGAAATTGATAGGATTTATGAAATGTTAGGATACGATAATGAAATAGATATGCCAGGGCAAAGACCCGCAAGATTATCGTTCATTTTAGGAATTAAGAATTTTACAAAAGATACTTCTGAAAATAATAATGACCCTACTTTACCTGTAAACCCACATAGTTCTACTAGCCCAAATACTCTCATTTTAATTGCATCAAAAACAAAAATTGAACAATTAGATTATATTTCATGGTTTCAAAGATATGGAAATGAGTCAGACCATAGGAGAATTCACTTTACTTTGACCGATATCCCTGAAGTAATTGTATTATATGGTTCATTTGAATTAGGTGAAAGTGATGATCAAATTGAAACACCTAATGACCCTAGTCTAAGTGCTTTTAGTCAACTTCTTGATGGAGCAATAATTACTATTGTCGATGTAATTATCAATATTGGTTCAATTTTAAATACGGTCCCTGAAGCTTTAACAGAAACTTCTGGCTCTAATGGCGGAGAAATAAATATCGAAATGATGAACAGTGTTCGTGAAAGTAGATTCCAAAGGTTCCTTGGTGAAATAATGATTTTGTTTGGAAGTAGTTCTCACCCAACAATTTTAGAAGACCATTTCATGTTAACAAAAGATACTGATTTAGATTACGTTACTGGAAGATTAGGACAAAGTGAACCTTTGACTAGAGTTGGTTTAAGTGCTAAATTTACAGGTTTATCAGATATCCATTATTCATTTGAACCAAGTGACGAAACTAGAGATATACAAATTAAAATGAGCCCTGGTGAAAACTTTAGATTTGCATACCTAGAACATGAAAATAATTCAATTAATCTTTCAGCATATCAATCTGCACTTTTAACGGGAAGGCCTGGAAATTTATCAATTGTTCAAAACTCGGAATCAATGCAATATACAGCAGATACTGGAATTTCTAGTTTAGTCTACAGGGCTGAATCAGGTAAACAAAAAAATGCATTAAAATTAGAAGATTTACCAAATAATTTTGAAATATTACTTGGTGATGAAGTTGGATATTCCTCTAACGAACCTTTAGGTTCAATTGCAATTCAAATTTCAAACGCAACTACAGATTATGTCTTAGATGGAGATCACGCTTACCATTGGCAAAACGGAGATATTGGAGAAGCAAGTTTGTCTGTAAAAATTAGCAATTTAATTACTGCTTCTTGGCGTTCTCCGGAAATTCCTGGGGCAAGCGGAGTAGATGGATTAGCGCAAATTAAATTGATTCGTCCTCAAGGTGATACATTTAACGCTAAACTTATTGATGAAACTACATATGAAAATAAACATCTCGGATTGAATGCTACATTACAAATTTCTCCATTACCTGGTAATTTAATTATGGACATTCCAACTGATGATGCTGGTGATTCCTTGGTTTTACCGAGTTTTGGTGAACAAAGTGGAATAAATGGCATATCTAATTTCCTTTCAGGGTTAATTGGATTTGGAACGGGAGTTAATGATTTAGTCGGTAATTTAACTAGAGATTTCCTAGGACCTCAACCTGGAGATATCAATGCTAGCCTTGTTCTAAATTTAGAATCAGATGAAGAGTTTGATATTTTCATTGAACTTGAAAAAGGGGATTATGTATTAGATGAACCTGCTTGGGTTCACGGAATCTCTTCAAAATTTATTGAAAGAACATTATTAGATGTAGATTTTACAACACTTAATTTGACCAATAATTCTATCTCAGATTTACTCGACATTCTAAAAGATGAGATTATTTCTGAAGATGAACACCATAGATTCTTTGCAATAATGGAAGATAAAATTAGAGATCCAACCAGCCTTTCAGAAATGATGAGAGATGGTTGGATTAATTCTGAAGAATTAAAAAATATTGATTTAGAATTATTAGCTGAATCTGGAATAAATACCCATGATGAAAGATCATACCACATAAAAGCATGGCTACCTAATATGGCTCCAATTGTTGATATGAGTTATTTTTACTTTGTTGATGATGAGATTCCTCAATGGAGTTTAAATTTAAAAATGACCGATTGGAAACCAAAATATGATGATTTAATTATTTCAGTGGACGGATTAGAAGGTATGGATTTAAAGATTAATTTAGCCGGATTTGAGACAACTAGGGCTACTGATGTTGAAATAAAGATGTTTTTGTCAACAGATTCTACTTTGGTTGTTCCACGAATTTACACGGATATGCAATTTGACATCGGAACTTCATTAGAATATGCACAAATTAATATGCTTGATAAAGTTCTTCAACAACGTATCTCTACATTAATTGTTGATATACCCCCTAGAGCGAACTTTGCAGCAACAATAGGAGATATATTAGAATTAGATCTTACAGTTCCTGCTCCTGGTGGTTCTACATCTGCACCTAATTCAGTAGATGCTTTGATGATTTCAATGGCTCGTTATGTAGATAATAACTGGTGGCCAGCTACTGCTTTTATGAGAAATCTGCCTGGAGAGGTTCATCTTTCCACTGGACCTTCAAAAGATTTTGATATTACTGAGGACACTACTTTCCAAGGGGTAAATACTCTAGATTATACATCAAATGGTGATGATATGGATCTTTACATTTATGCGACTGGAAGGGCGATTGATTCAAGATCTGATATTCTAATGCTTGCAGAAGATATGCCAAGCACCACCAGTATCAAACATACAGATAATTGGGGAATGAAAATAGAGTCGTTTCCAAATGGAATTAAACGTTTTTACCTTAGACAAACAAATATGCCAGTTCAACCCGGAGTATTTTTAGAAAGTAGTGAAATTCTCGGAGAGAATCTACGAAGTGCAACAGTTCATGCTCACTACATTGGAGATATTTACCCGATAGGAATAATTAGTGATGTTACTGGAGGAAAAGTAATTGCTACTGGAAGTGCGGATATAGAAATGGGTGGAATTAGTTGGGATGCAAAAGGTGTATTAATTGACGCTCAAGTTACTGGAATAATCCCGAGTGCATCTACATTTGCAATTAACGGAATTGGTAATGATTTAGCATTATTAAACTCAGTAACAAATGGTAGGGCAACAACAACACACTTTGTATTTCCAGAACCTATTTCAAGTGGAATTTTGACAATTCTATTTACTATTTTTTGAGTTGAAACATATGGATGATTATGAAGACGAGGAAGAAATAAAGTTGATTCAGATTTCTGACACTGTATATGCTAGTGAAGATGAATTAGAACGTAGTAAACAGGCTGCTGAATTATTCCAATCCATTAGAGGAACACTTTCCCCCGTTAGGTTATTAGCAGCATCATTAATGGTACTTTTATTATTTTCAAGTATTTTTGCAACCTATTATTGGATTATTCCAAGAGATGCTGTAAATGTTGAAGTGATATACATGCAATCTGGTGGCGGACATGTGATTTTAACACAAGTTCATAATGTAGGAAGTAGAGAAATTAGTGAAGTTAGTGTAGAAATTTCATTTGAAGATTTAGCTGGAAATGAATTAAACAATACAATTTTTTATCGTGAAACAATAGGAGCACATATCAGTGTAGCAAGTGATGATCTAGAATTAACAGTTCCTGGGGCTACAGTATGGGATAACTATGAAATTAAAATATCAATTAATTACAAGGATGGTAATAACAATCAAAGATCTACAACTTGGACTCACCCTGTTGGTGATTGGGTTTATGAATGGTTTACAAATAAAGCAACTAGACATTGGTTAATCATTTAATGAAGCCCATCTATACTAAACCATTGAATAGGGTAAGTGGAGACGGAGTAATGTGAACAGAGAAGTTCGGCATGTAATAATTGCATTATTACTACTAATTTTAACAAGTTGGTCTCCTTTAGCAAAACCTGTTGAAAATGAACTTTTCTCACAAGATGCCTTACAAAAAAGATTTGAAATAATCAACATAGATCCAAATCAATTGCATAACCTGGAAGTTATTGAATATCATGATATTAATATTAAGAAAAGGCCTTCGGAAGCATGGACTAGAATAGGTTTGTTTAATTCTGAAGAATTCATTCAAACAATCGAAATACCTGAGGTTTTAAAGGAAATAAGACCCGATATTAAATTAATAATTGTTGACGGTAATGTAGCTCTTACAGATGCGAGAAATAATTTGAATGAAATAGAAGGGCTGGTAATTAGAGAATATATTTGGCCGAGTGGATTTATTGTTCAAGGACCAATTTCCACTTTAGAAGAAATAAATAATATTGAAGAAGTTAAAGCCATCCACTCCATTCCAATTGCTTTAATCTTAGGTGATGTAATTGTTGAGTTACTAAATCAAAATCAAGATATTGAAGAAATTTTACTCCGTATTGATGGTTGGAGAAGAGCAGACAGTGAGGGTTTCCATGAAAACATAGAAACTGAAGGAGTTAAGGGTGATTTATTATTTTCTGATTTACCTAAATTATTAGATTTAAATATGAATGAGATAGTAAAATGGGACAATGGTCGTTTTGATGGTAAAACATCTAATTCAAATTTGATAAATATTTTATCCGATCCAGGTGTTGCTTGGATTAGAATTTCTCCAGAATTCTCAATCTATAATGATAATTCAAGAACACACATGAAATGGTCAAGTGTTACTACTCACTTCCCAACAAATGGACTAAATGGAAGTGGTCAATTAATTGCAGTGGCTGATACAGGTATTGATCATGATCATGGAGATTTTGGAAATCGAATTGATGCTAAAATAGATGTCATAAATGATGGAGGAAAAACAGGAGATAAATGGAGTGGGCATGGTACACATGTCGCATGTACAGTCTTAGGAGATGGCACTCAAGGAGGATATGCAGGAGTTGCTCCTCAAGCAGAATTATATTTTCAAGCAATGGAAGATGATGATAATGGTGATTTTTATTCTCCCTCTCTAACCTCACTATTTAGCAATGCATATTCTGCTGGTGCGAGGATCCATTCAAATTCGTGGGGGTCTTTTGGAAGTGCTGCACAAGGAGCATATACAAGTGAAAGTGAAGATGTAGACGATAAGGCAAATCAATATGATCGTTATTACAATGGTTATCAAGGTCTTTCGATTGTTTTTGCTGCAGGAAATGATGGGCCAAATTCTGGAACTGTTTCATCCCCATCAACTGCAAAAAATTCACTTACTGTAGGTATGCATCAAAGTCGATATGGCGCCGCCCCTAATACAATCATGAGTGGTTCATCTAGAGGCCCTACTGATGATGATAGAATTAAACCTGATATTTTAGCACCTGGAGGTTATGTTCGTTCTTGTAAATCGCAAGAAGCTACAGATGATGGAGGTTCAACATGGGATAATCAGTATTACATGGAATATACTGGAACTTCAATGGCTACTCCAAACGCCGCTGGAGCAGCAGCATTGGTTAGAGAATATTTGACTGAAGTAGCAGGAAGAGCGTCTCCACAAGGTGCATTAATGAAAGCAATGCTTATTTTGGGTGCTCAAGATCTTGGAACGAGAGATATTCCAAATAATAATGAAGGTTGGGGTAGAATAAATCTACAAAATTCAATTGCTCCCACAGGAGGAAGAGGAATTTGGGTAGATGATAGATCATCACTATCCAATAGTGGAACTAGTTTAGAATATAACATCAACGTAACCTCTCCAGGATCTCCATTCAAAGTTGCCTTAGCATGGTCTGATCATATGGGTTCAAGATTTTCTACAAAACAATTAGTTAATGACTTAAACTTAGAAGTTGAAGCTCCCGATGGTACTATTTACTTAGGTAATGTATTCCAAAATGGTCGTTCTGTAATTGGTGGTACTCCTGATGACACAAATAATGTCGAAGTTATTTTAGTCGATAATGCTCAAACCGGGCTTTGGAAAATAACTGTTTCTGATGTTCAACACGGAGGCCCGCGTTCTCAAATGTTTGCAATAGCGGCGAGTGGAGTTGGAATAAATGATTTACGAGCAGATGTTATTCCTGTCCCTGGTTCACTAATAACTAGTAAAATGATTCCAAGCGTAGGTGAAGAAATTCAAATTAGTTATGAAATTCAAAATATTGGAAATACAGGAGCAAATAATTTTGATGTAGAATTATTAATCGATGGGCAAAGCATTAATTCTTACGAATTAACATTAGGAACTGGTGCAAAAACAGTATTAACATGGGATTGGACTCCTGATTCTTCAGGTGTTAAGGAAATTTCGGTTCATGCTGATTCTAATGATGTTCTAGATGAAATGGACGAAATAAATAATATCTATTATGATAGTATTCAAGTTACTACTCCTGGAATTAATTTAAATTCTGTAATGCCCGTAATTGAATGGACTAATTCAAATAGTGATTCCGCCGTATGGTCTGTGAATTTAACAAATACTGCCTTTATTGAAACAAATACTACAATTACTGCGAATAATGCAATTCAACGTTCTACTTTACTTTCTAAGCAATGGGCTGTAAGTTTTTCAAAAACAAATCATAATTTGGAAGGCCAAGAGACTGCAGAAATTTTAATTTCATTAAGTATTCCAAGTACAGAATTTCCTCCAGAGCCAGGATATTATGATATTGAATTAATTGGAACTGATACTGATCATAATATTGAAGAAAGTTTGATAATAAGCCTTTACGTTCAGAATTTACCGTTAGCATTAATGTCTACAAGTGCACAAGTTTTAGTTTCACCTCTTAATCCTACAATATTTGATTTGAAATTTATTAATGGTGGTAATTCAGTTCAAAGTTATGATATCATCTTAGAACCTCCTCAATATTGGGATGCAAAATTTGAAGAAATAGATTCTAACATAATGGATAGCGGTTTATTAGCAGAATCAGATGAAAAGGAATTGAGCATAGTAATATATCCGCCAGTAGCATTAATTTCGGCAGGTAGAATAATTGAATTAAACATTAAAGCAGTCTCTCAAAATGATCCTGAACAAACCTGGAATAAAAAAGTCGATTTAATCGTGGGTACTTACGAAATGATAAATCCGCTGACTAATATGACCTTGGAAAAAGTAATGCCTGATGAAAGGTTAGATTTATCTTTTAAATTGATAAATAACGGAAATTCATTATCTTCTGTAACAGTTGATGCAATTATGCCTTCCGGTTGGATTGTACTAACCTATACAAAATTTTATGAAATTGAACCAAATTCATATGTAGATGTTATTATTCCAATTCAAGGAAATGGGCAGGCTGAAAGTGGAACATTTAAACTAATAATGACGACATTAGAAGGTTCGATATTTGAATTATTTGACGAATTAGATGTTATTTATTTACCAGAACCATCTATCGAATTTTTGGATTTACAATTTATTGATGGTCAAGAAATAGATTTAGAAAATGGAGAACAGCCTCCAATTGGTGTTGCTTTCAATATGAGATGGGCAATTTCTAATGAGGGAACTAGAAGTTTCACTCCAGAAAATATAATAATTGAAAATAATAATCAATGGAATAGTGTCTGTAATCCTCTAGATACTTTTGAGCCATCTCAAATTAAAATAGCCACTTGTATGTTGACTATTCCAATAAATATGCAAGCAGGAAATATAGAAGAACTTAATTTTATTTTAGAATTTGAAGATAATTATATTGTCAATAGCACATATAATTTAACAATACCTCAGGAATTTAAACTTGAGTGGGTTGATGTTTCAATTCCCCTTGCTGAATATAATAAAATATCAAAAATTGAATTTGAAGTGACAAATCTTGGAAATGAGAAAATAAGTGATAAATTAGAAATAATATCCCCCAATGGATGGATTTCACAATTTGAAGACACAAATTGGATTGTTTTAGATGCTGGAGAAAGTAAAAGAGTGTCTTTTGATCTAACTCCAATGGATGTTGGGACTTATGAAATTCAACTAAAATTACAAAATAGTGATGACATAGTAGGTGGAATTTATTCATTTGAACTTATTTCTAAAGGTAATGAAGAATATAATACAAGTTTAAATTCTGGAAATAATAGTTTAATGATTTTTGGATTATTGTTTTTAATAATTGCATTAATCGGAGGTGCCGTAGTTTTAATCCCGAAAAAAGACATTCTTGGTAAGAGATCTAAGCAATTTAACCTTCCTCCAATACCTCCTCTTCCAAATCAATCAAATATGCCTCCACCTATAGCGGGTCTTCCAAAGAAAATTCCAACATTACCAAAAAAACTACTTGAAAATGATCTGCCACCACAAGCAAAAGAAAAAATAGAGCAGTATGTCAAACAGTTAATTTCAACGGGTTATCCAGAGGATAAAGCCAGAGAGCATGCAATGAAACATAAAGATAAATTCCTAAAATTGAAATAAAACTTGAAATTTTTTAAAAATGTTAAATTTTAACAGATACTTATACAAACATAGAATGGGTTTTTGATATATGTGCGGACTCGCAGAGGTATGAGCAGGGATAAAATGCCATCTCGAAGTTGTGCATTAATTTTAACAGCGCTTCTTTTCCTATCTACAATTCCAACAGTTTATGCTGCAGCAACTGTATCACTTAATGCGATGCCAATGACTCAAGAAGCTGACCCAGGAACTACTGCAGAATATACAATCATGGTAAATAATGATGGAGAAAATGACATTACTGTTTCGCTTTCTGCTTCAAATGGACCTGAATGTACTGGTTATTCTTCAACCGTTGAACAACCACAAGGTGCAATTTCACCTGGTGATTCAGTAGACGTAATGTTATACGTAAATCTTACAGCACAACCTGCAGAATCCTGCGATACTACAGTTAATGCTGTAGCAAATGAAGTTGGAGCAGTTACAGATCCCACTCCAGGAAATGCTGATGTTACAGTAACAACAACAGCAGGTGAAGGAAGTGGAGGAAGTACATGGGGTGTCGAATTAAGTACTCAACATCCTGAAGAAAAAACATGGAACGGAAATGATGAGGAAATGATATGGCCCGTCACTGTAGAGAATACAGGTCAATTTAATGAAACAATTAATCTTGATGCAAAACATAGAGATGATGATTTTGGATGTGACCAAGCATCAGGTTTCGAACTAGACATAGAGCCAAGTCAAGTTCAACTTGATAGCGGTGATGAAGAAATTGTCACATTTACAGTTGCTGGATTCGAGAATCAAGATCAAGCCCTAACTGCTTGTTTTTTAATTGAGGCATATGTTACAAATGCTGGACCCGGGGCTGATGAAGAAAATACGACGGATGAACTAGAATTAGAATTAGAAATTCCCGAAATTAAAGATTGTTCGTTTACAAGTTCTTCTGTTAGTGTAAATGCTGAGCCTTTTGGAGAGACTACAGCAAGTTTTACTGTAAAAAATGAAGGTAATACTGATTTTAATATTGTAATTAATACTGCTGGAAGTAAGAATTCGTGGGTTCAAGATATTGAGCCTTCTAATGGAGAATTGAGTTTAGATGGAAATTACGTTTTTGAAATTTTAGTTAGTCCTGATAATTCTGCAAGTGCTGGAACTGTTCATTCAATTACTGTCAGAGTAAATGAACAAGGAAGTTCAGGAAGAATTGTTTGTACAAGTACCCTAGAAGTTACTGTTGGACAATTCCACGATGGAGAAATTACATCCACTGGTGTTGGTGATTTCAAAATAGAACCAGGGAACTCTGATTCTTTTCCCATTACCATCAGAAATACTGGAAATGGTCCTGATTCTTTTTCTGTTTCTATTTCTGCTAACGAGCCATCAGGATGGAGCCATAGTTTTGACCCTGGAAATACGGGTGGAAGTTTAAATTCAATTTCAGT
>DAGQ01000092.1:2866-10915 GCA_002498205.1 Euryarchaeota archaeon UBA596 | reverse complement strand
TACTTTCGTCTTTGAATTCATTTTACAAAGACGAAGATGAAGAAGAAACTGAAAAAGCCGCCATTGGTTTCAGATTACATAAAGCAAAATAAATCCCTATACGCTCATATAGTGGGAGTAAGTCGGCGCTTCTGAGATACTATGTCTGAGAGAGCAGAAGTGTGTAATTCATCTGGTGTTCCATTGGTTGAATCTAATTCAACCTCATTCCCTTGTCCTTTGTGTGGTACGCATATTGGAAGAAGTCCAATATGTAGGAATCAGGGAGTAAATTATGTTTGTACAGATTGTGATTTCACAGGTCCTTGAGGTGTAAAAATGGGAGAAGTTGCAGTACAGTACAAAGTTATGCCAGATCCAGATGTGGAAGTAGCTATAGATGATTTGATGAATTCATTACAAAACTTAGACCAGTCTCTTGGAAAAGTACACATGATTGAAAAAAAGCCTTTGGCATTTGGCTTAATGTTTGTTGAACTACATGCAGTTGTAGAAGATGCAGAAGGTCTTGTAGACAAATTCGAAGAAGAAATGAGTAATATTGAAGGCGTCGGAGAAATAGAAGTACTTGGAATGGGAAGACTTCTATAATTTCTTAATAGTGGTTAATTGGTGATCTCATAATTTCTCTTAGAAATACAGTCGCATAAGATCCAGGTGGCAACTCAAATTTAAATTTTATTGATGCACCCTCTGGATTCCAGCGATCTCCTTTTTTAGGCCCCTCATCCCAAACTCTTGATTTATTTTCTTCAACTTCTTTTGAGCATGGTTCAATTGTTAAGTTTGAGAAAGTACTAGTTAATGCTCTACGTGATCCTGATGATGACAATCTCGGTATTTTTTCTATTTGCCAACTTTCTTTATTATAATTCATTGATGAAATAACTTTATTCTCAAGTTTCCCAGAATCTCCTTTGGCAATTATGTCTGAGAAACCTGGCAACGGTCCCGTAATTGCTAATCTTCCTAGTTCACAATTACGTTCGATTCTATTTTTAGTTTCATTTTCTACAATTGTTAATGTTTTAATATCAATATTCCTCTTTTCTGTTAAGTGGCCTACAATATCTCCTTCTGATGGTTTTTTCAAAGATAATTTTGAATTTATTCTTGAAGCTAAATATTTATTGAATATTTTTGATTGTACCGCATGGATAAACATTAATTGTAAATTATTAGGTAATGTTTTGAAAGCAGAAATATAATTATTTGATTTTTTTAATTCAAATAAAATCTTTTTTTCATAATTTAGTCTGTTTGGGATGATCTCTAGGCATTTTTCAATGTCTTTTGTTTCATTCCATAACTTTCTAAATTCAGAAACTTCTTTGTTTTCAAATGGACTTTCCATGCCTAAGTAAGTATTAACTGCCTTTTCAAAATCTTCCTCTAAAACATCAACTCCAACTTCTGCTGTTACTGCCCTAATCCCTCCAAATCTTTGAGGGCCTATCCAGTTTGGAAAAACATCAGAACCTAATTTTTCTTCCATTTTTGAAATTATCGAATTAATGTTCTCCATTGCTTCTTCATCGCTCATAGGTTCGCCATTTAATTTTGTACAACCTCTGACAATAACTGTAAATTTGTTTGATTGGTGTTCACCAAATTTTAATTTTTTATGCGTTCTCCCAATATAGGAGATTTTAACATCATTTAATTCTACTTTCTCAATTTTATTTATTGGCGCATCTACAATCATTAATTGTGATGTAATCGCCCTTTTATCTTTCGTACCGGAAAACCAAATTCTATTTCTTGAAATTTTCAACTCTCTGGCTAATCTATTGATGAATCTATTTGTTTCCCAATTAGTAAGTGTAACTTGAATTACTGAAAATCTTCCTTTAGGATCTAATCCAATTTTTTTGAATGATTCTTCAACCCTGAAATCAGAAATTTTTACTTTTATGATTCCACCAATGCCTTCATTTTCAACTGCATAGGTATCTAGGCCAACTTTTTTTTCAATATCTGAAATTGTGGCTAATGCCACAGAATCACTCCTTCAGTGTAATTGAACCAAATTCTTTTGAGACATCTTTACACACATCTTGTATCAATTTTACAGGATTTGCTTTTCCTTTGGTTCTTATGTATAATTCAGGGTCATCTAATTCAGGATGACCAGGGAAGAAATTAACATATTCAATTGAATTATGCTCATCAAGTTTAGCTCTAAATAATTCTAATGATGTGTGGCTTTCTCCTTCAAATCTTAGTTTTAATTCATTTCCTTCTTTTTGTAGGACCTTTATTGGCATGGAAATCGGGTCTGCGAGCATAGTCTCTTTATTGAACCTTTGGAGTAATACAATTTTTAAATATCTGGACTCTATTCCTTATGAAATATAACTTCTGCCAATTACAAGAGCGGGGGTGAAAGTATAGAAAATAAACACAAATTTTCCGCGAATTTTTCAAAATTTTCATTGCCAATACTCGTTGTTTCATTTTTGTTTACCTTTATTTTAGCTTTCCAACTTTATCCACTTCCGTCTTTCAATACAGAAATTGCTGAGTTTGCGCCTTCTGATTCTGCTAGTGAAGCCGCAGAAGAATTTGGTATTGAAATGGGTAATCAAACTAGGCAAATTCTCGTCAATGTTGAGATGAAAGATGGAAGTAATATTTTATCTATAGAATCATTACTTATGCAACATAATGATTACTTAAAAATGTTAGAACTAACACCTAATAATGGTTCTGAAATTAAAGATATTATTGCGATTTCTGAAATAGTGAATCTAGCACTTTATGAAAATGATAATGGAAGTAATCTTTCTTCTGTAACTAATTGGAATGATTTACTTGAAAGAACAGTTCCAGATGATCTTGGGATTTCTGAAATCTCTTCCAATGAACAAATTTTAGCATATGGTAATTTTGTTAGGTCTGCCATTATTAGTAATGATCTTGTAAGTACGGGGCTAGAATCATGGATCGATGATAGGAATACAACAAAAGACCCCACTCCAGTTGCAAAGTCAACACTTTGGATAATTGATATTAATCCCGATTTGAGTCCTGAACAATCAAAAGCAACTCAAGTTGAATTAAGAAATATTCTAAACCAAATTTCCATAGATTCTGAATTAACTTATTCTTCAATTTCTGTAGATATAATAAGTAATGATGTTGATGAAAGCACAATGAAAAGTCTAACTTTATTGATTTTACTTGCATTAACTGTAGTTGTTGTAGTTTTATCATTAGCATTTAAAACAATTACAGGTGTTTTATTCCCCTTAACTGGTTTGATGATGGCATTGACTTGGACCTATGGCTTACTTAGTGCATTTGACGTACAATTTACTGCTTTAGATGTGGCAGTAGCCCCATTAGTATTAGGTTTAGGAATTGACTACTCAATTCATTTGCAAAGGAGGTATGAAATTCATCGTAATGAAGGTCAATCTACTGTAGATGCTTGGTTAAACTCAGTTCAAAATTTAGCATTGCCGATCTCTTTGGCAGTAATTACAACCGTTGCAGCGTTTATGGCAAATTTGTTTTCTCCTCTACCTCCGTTAAAATCATTCGGAATTTCTCTTTCTTTAGGGGTTGTTAGCGCATTTTTTTGTTCTACAGTGATTGTTGGTTGTATGCATGTAGTAGGTGAAAGAGTTTCAGGAGGGAAACTTTCCTTGGCTTCTACGGGTTCACTCGGAGATCGATTGGCTGAATTGATGAAATTTCAAAATGAGCAAAAAGCAATTATTATGATAATTACTGGCCTTTTAACTGTAAGTTCTGTTTTTGGTGCTATGGTGATAAAAACCGAATTTGATTTAACTGATTTCCTTGATGATGAAATGCCAGTAATGGAATTAAGGGCCGATTTACAAGAATCATATGATTATTCTAGTATTCAAATGGTTTATGTATTGATAGAGCCGCTAGGTTCTAAGTATTCAATAGATAGTAGCGATAATCTCTTAGATTCGATGCAATATTTGGATGATACTTTACCTCTAACAAAGGGTGTAGTGAAATCGTCAGATAGTTCGGATAGAACACAATATCATGGAATATATACAATTATTCGTGATGCATTAGAATTAGATCCTACGTGGGGTGAAAATTTCAATTTGAAATTATTTGGAGATGAGGTAGGAAAAATAGATCCTAATGAAGAAGTAAGTTTGGGGCTAGCACTTCTAAACTTATCAGCAAATATTACAGTAGGAGATCCTTTGACAGGGTCAACTTGGCAAGAGAGGGTAAATGATGCAGCATTAATCGATGAAGATGGTGAAATTAAAAAATTAAGGATTAGTATTTATGTCAATTCAGGTACAAATGTAGAAAATACTGAAATTGTAAAGGATTTAAGAGATCGAGTTGAAGACGTTTCAAACCAATTAGCACTTGATGGAGCAATCGTACATTTGACTGGAGATATGGTTAAGATTGATACAGTTTTAACGGGTATGACAAATTCACAAGTACAATCAACCTCTGTAAGCTTAATCGTTTCATTTTTTGTTTTAATGTTACTAACTCGTAGATTTACACCTGCATTGGTTGTTATTGCCCCAGTAGGGGTTGCTGCTTTTTGGGTGGTTGGTTCAATGGCTGCCTTAGGATTACAATGGAATGTTTTGACAATTATGGTGTCTGCATTGACCATTGGAATTGGAATTGATTATGCAATTCACGTTTGGAGAAGATTCGAGGAAGAAATAAAAGAAACAGATGATAATTGGAAAGCAGTTAGTAAAATGCATTCCTCTACAGGACTTGCATTATTGATGTCTGCAGGTACAACAATTTGTGGATTTGCAGTATTGACACTTTCGCCAATGCCAGTAGTAAGAGAATTCGGTTTAATTACTTCTTTGACGGTATTTTTCTCTGTAATTTTATCACTTGTCGTACTACCTGTATTGTTGGTTGAATCTAATGAAAAATGAATTTAGAATGCATCAATTAATTCGTTCATCTCCATCCCTTGTTCTTTAGCAATTAATAAAATACAAAGGGAATTTGTAATTTGTCCTAGACTTCTTTTTTTTCTTTTTGCCCTTCTAATAATTTCTTCTTTTAATACTCCCGTTTTAGCAGATATATATCTTACTAATCTTCTTTCTTTATTTGTAAAATCTTCTCCAGATATAATTATTGTTTTTTCCTTGATGATGTGATCATTAAGTTCTTTTTTTGTACTTATATCTCTTTTTGGTAATCCTAAGTGTATACTTTCAGGGGGGTGCCATCCAATCACAATTCCTTCTGTATTGATATTTATATTGGAAGATATGGAAGAATCAATCTCTTTTACCCATTCTTTTTCAATCAATTCTATGATTAATTTTTCAGCCTCTGAAAAACTCATCCATTGAGTGTCAATACTCCAAAATCTAATCAAATACTTTTTTGAAAGAAGTTCTTTAGGTGAATTTATCCAGGTCATACTAATAAGGTTCGTAATTTCATCATTAATGTTTACCATGATTATTTCTCCATTTGTATTTGTCCTGATTTGCACCATCCAAGTATCTTAATATTGGTGTGAGATAATTTTTCATTAGAGATGGAGGGTGCGATATACCAATCATAATTTTTCCTTAATTTAAGATCAAGACCGTCAAAAAAATTCTGAATATCTCCTGGATTAATTCCAATGATGAGGATAGGCCTTTGAATTTCATTTTTTAATAGTTCTAATCTCTCTACAATACTTTCTATAGATTTATTTAATGAGAATTTTGTGATGGCATTTTTGCATAAAGCATGTGCTATTTTTAATTTTGAAACATCTATCCATCCATCAATTGTAACATGAGTGAAGCCTAACATTACAGAATCCACAAGGGAGCCATAATCTGCATTTTCAGGGTCCCATATTGAATCTGGATGTAATTTAGCAATTCTTCTGATTCTATTCATATTAAAACCGTCTCTTTCATGTAGTAACATTTTTTTATTATTTAATTCAATTGAATTTGGTTTGATTGCTCCTGGAAATAATAGTCCATTATGAAAAATAAACCGTTCAAAAACTTCCATCTTTCTCCCCTATTTATTACCTCTAATGGTGAGGGTTATTGAAGATGACACCTTGCGGGGCTTGAATTGAGACATGTCGAAATACGTAGCTAGGCATCCAAAGACTGGAAAACCACTTAATGTGGAAAAAGAAATTGATGTTGAAACCTCATTAAAGCCACCTGTATCAAAGTGGGATGGCTATGAATTAAGTATCTTCGAACTAAAAGAACTATATGAAAATATTTTGCCTTTAGCAATAGGTGAGATTAATGAATTTGAATTAAATCATTTAGATATAAATGATAAAAAAATTATCTTAAATCAAGTGGATGGAATTAGAGCATTACCAAGATTAAATTCTAAATATAATGATGAAATCTATGATGCTTTGATTTCAGGATTAAACGATTCCTCGGTTGAAAATCGTATGGCTTCTTTACAAATTTTACATATTTGTGCATGTAGAAAGCCAGATGGTTTATGGGATATCTTGGCTGAATTATTGGATGATGATGATGCAAATGTGCGTAAAACTGCAATTAAGTCACTTATTGCCTCCGTTCCTATATTCCCTTCTGGTTGTGAAGTTTTACTATACATCGAATTAAGGCATGAATTCAAATATAGAAGAGATGGTGCTTGGAAAGCATTAAATGAATTATTGAAAAAATGGCCAGAAGCTGCAATGTCTCATTTAGATATATTATCTCGGGATGATGATGTTGATTTAAGGAGGAGGTCATCGAAATTACTTTCGCATGTAGCAAATAGAAAATCAGCAATTGCATGGGATTTAGTTGGTTGGGCTTTACAGGATGAAGATGATCAAGTTAGAGATAATGCCTCTAAGGCAATTCGTACAGTAACAAATCATGAACCTCGGCAAGCATTAATATTTGCAGAAATGGCATTATTTGATACATTTCAACCAGTTCGGAAAAGAGCTGTTCAAGCTTTAGAAAGATTAGGTGCTAGTAGCAGAGTTAATTCATTAATAATTAGAGGTTGTAGACATTCTGATTTAGAAATTAGGAGAAATTGTATTAGAATGCTTCCAAGATTAATGAGTGAAGATGAGTTAAGGGACCTTTCATTTGAGTTATTGAATAAAGAAAAAAATAGTGATCTAAAGCAGTTATTAAGTGAATATAGTAAGGATGATCAATTAGAAGGAACCGAAATTCAAAAGAATAAATTTCTTGCTCCAGCTGAACCAATTGACCCCTTGGAAAAAGAGATTAATAAGGATTTGAATAAGACACCGATTGATAAAAAAGATAAGAATTAGTATTTCCTTTACATCGTCATCGTTAATATGGAGATGTTAGTCGCCAAGACATAGGTGTGAGTATGAGTAGTGGCAATATGAATTCAAATATTGAAAGATTTGAACAAATGTGGAATGGCATTACACCAAAAGGAGTCAATAGAACAAAAGGCCAAAAATTTAGGCAATATATTCTAGAACATGTTCGTCAAACTGGTAGACCAATGAATAAAGAAAATGCATTGAAGTACTGGACAGGACAATTACAAAAAGAAATTAAAGAAAGTGAAATGCTTTAATTGAGTTGAGTAAATGCAAAATAACACATTTGAAAGTCTTAGTATTTCAAAGGAAATACTAGATTCAATAAATAAAAAAGGCTGGAAGGAAACAACAGATATACAAAAAGAAACAATTCCTTTTGCATTAAATGGGAAAGATATCCTTGGGCAAGCAAAAACAGGTTCTGGTAAGACGGCATCTTTTGGGATTCCTGCAATTGAGAAATGCATGGAAAATAAGTCCTTACAAGTCTTAATTTTAACGCCTACTAGGGAACTAGCATCTCAGGTTCATGAAGAGTTAAATTGGTTAAAAGGAGAGAAGAATCTCACTTTAGCGGCATTTTATGGTGGTGTTGGTATAGAACCACAAATAGGACAATTAGAATCTGGTTTAGAACTTCTAGTAGGGACACCTGGTAGAATTATAGATTTAATTCGTAGAGGCCACATAGACACTTCAGAGATTAAATTGTTTATCTTAGATGAAGCAGATAGAATGTT
>DAGQ01000092.1:458-2551 GCA_002498205.1 Euryarchaeota archaeon UBA596 | reverse complement strand
CAGATAGAATGTTAGATATGGGTTTTTTCCCAGATGTTGAATGGATTATACAAAAATTAAACCCAGATAGGCAAACATTATTGTTTAGTGCAACATTCCCCCAAGAAATTTTAAATTTATCTTCCGACTTTATGAAAAACCCAGAACATATATTAACTTCAGAGTTAGAATTAGAAATTCCAGATATCGTTCAAAAATTTAGTAAAATTGGGAGAATAAATAAAAGTTGGGCCTTAAATAATATTTTATTTGAATTTGAATTTAACGGACAAGTACTTGTTTTTTGTAATACCAAAAGAATGGTAGAAATGTTGGAGCAAAGATTTTCTAAAGTTTTAGATAAAAGAATTTCTTCATTACAAGGAGATATGTCACAAAATGCTCGTGAAAAAGTGATGACCAAATTTAAGTCAGGAGAAATTGACATGTTGATTTCTACTGATGTTGCTGCCAGAGGGCTACATGTAGATGGAGTGAATTTAGTTGTAAATTATGATTTACCTACACAAGTTGATAGTTACGTACATAGAATCGGAAGGACAGGGAGAATGGGTAACTCAGGTATCGCTTGGTCATTGGTCTCATTTGAAGAAACAGCAATGGTTTCTGTGTTAAAAAATGTCCATGGTCTAGATATAAGAGAATCTGAAATACCCGAAATTAATGATAAAGAAAAAACTCATTTTAGTAAGAAAAAGGACTGGAATGAACATTCAGATATGTTTGGTATGGTTAGTTTAGGTATTAATATTGGTTATGATGATGGTATGAATCATCAAAAAATATTTGATTGGATTAAAGGATTAATACGTATATCTGATTTAGCAGTAGGTAGTATTGGTGTAGATGGAAATAGATCTATTATTGATATTCATCAATCTAAGGTTGATTACGTGTTGGGTGCAATTGGTAAAAACTCAGATCTTGGAAGAATTGTAGATGTAGAAATTTTATAAAAATCATTCTTCTGAAAACGTTTTATAAAATTTCTTCTTAATGATTATGTTATTTACAATTAAATACCAAATAATCCATATTATTGTTAGAATGATTAAAGATCCCCATTCAAAGACAAAATCATGAAATATTTCCCATCTAACATCACAACCCCAAACACCTGGGTTTTTATCACAACCACTGACAGCTAATGGATAGATTAATACTAACCTTAGTAAATTTAAGCAGAAAACGAGTATGATAATGATTGGAACACTCCAAGCCTTAATTTTTTTACTTATGTATGGTGTTAAAATTATTAGAGTTGTAATGAAAAGCATTTCATGAACTCCTGCGCATTCATCAGAAACGTAGAAGTCTATTGTGTTATTTTGGATATCTGGGAAATTAGTATTATATAATTCAACTTTTGTAATATATCCAGTATCTCCAAATTCAGAAAGTGTAGATGATTCATTTCCATATAGTTTTTGATTTAAGTAATTCCATATTTTTGCAACTATTTCTTGAATCCATGCAAGAGTATCTTGGGATGCTGTAAGAATTGAATAAATTATTTCTACAAATAATAATCCTAATGGAATTAAAAGATATCTTTTACCCATTTCTATTAATTCATTTAGACTGATGTCATTTTCAGGAACTCGCTTATCTGCTGGTTCATTATTTGGAAGTTCCATATCTGTTGGGTAAATTTGGTAAGTTATGAATGCATGGGATATTGTAAATGTAAATTAGTAGTTTAAGCACGTATCCGATTGATTCAAATGAAGGGTTATTTAGGGATAATTATCAGGGGCGTAGTTATGGGAATAGAGTTAAACTTGATTGGATATGTCTGCCCTATTCCCGTTTTTGAAACAAGAAAAAAGTTATCAAAAATGAAAAAAGGAGAAGAATTAGTTTTAATTTGTGACGATCCTGATGTCCAATATGATATTCCAAAATTAGCAAAAAGACTCTCTTCAGAATTAATTGATATAAATGAAGAAAATGGGATCTGGAAAATTTCATTATTAGCCCCGTGAGTGATTTTAATGAATTTTGAATCGAATGGAAATATTTCTGAAAAGTCTGAGATTCCTGCAGATGCAAAGTTGCCATTAAAGCAAGGAGAATTTAGAATAAGAGTATTT
>DAGQ01000092.1:0-151 GCA_002498205.1 Euryarchaeota archaeon UBA596 | reverse complement strand
AGAATTTAGAATAAGAGTATTTCACGAAGATGAAACTGGTTTTGATCACGTAGCTTTAACTTTGGGAGACATGGGCGGGCCTGATCCAACATTGGTCAGACTTCATTCTGAGTGTTTGACTGGTGACGCATTTGGTAGTTTAAGATGTGAT
>DAGQ01000010.1 GCA_002498205.1 Euryarchaeota archaeon UBA596 | reverse complement strand
CGCCTTTCCATAATATTTGGTCATTTCAATAGCCCAATCAACTTTACTTATTTTGTAACATTCATGGTATTAACCCTTTAATATGATAAATTATTGGACAAGTGTATGAATAAAGGCCTAAAATCTATATTTGTATTACTTATTTTAGTTAGTTCCGGATGTACAGGAGCAGTTGAAGAGGTTACAGATATAGTTGACAATATAGACGATATACCAATAGACAATGTCATAAATCCAATTTCTGAGGTCTTAGATTGGATGGATATTGGTTCAAGGGAAAGAGTATCTCCAGAGTTAGTTCCATACAACTCATGCGATTACTTAGAAAATGATATTCGAGAAAATTTGAAAGAGAGGATGCGCATTACTATTTTACAACAAACTTCTAATTATTATAGCGGAGGAATGTGGATAGAAGATGATTTTGGAATGGAAATGGATGGGGTGGCTGAAGATACAGGCGCAGTTTCAGATTCATCGGCAACAGGCTCAAATTCAGATACAAGGGAAGAAGGAGTTGATTTTTCAGGAACTAATAACCAAGAAGAAGGTGTAGATGAATCAGATTTCGTTAAAACAGATGGTAATTATATTTACATGATTAACAATGGTAAATTGGTAATACTCGGAGTACCAGAGTTTGGTAGCCTTGACTTTCAATCAGTCACTTCAATTGAGGGGAATGCTCAGGAAATGATGTTAGCAGAAGATAAATTAGTCGTTTTATCTAGTGTTTATAGTTGGAGTCTATCAGAAGAAGACCCTTTGTGGAATCTAGTTTGGGATGATATAGCGCTAAGAATGAGAGTGTCTAGTTTAACTAAATTTACAGTATTCGATATTTCTGAAAGAAATGAACCTACTTTGATAAATGAATTGTATCTTGAGGGATGGTATTTAACTGCTAGAGAACAAAATGGAATGGTTAGAACGATAACACATGGATATTTAGATTTACCAGGACTTAAATCATGGGTAGAAATATCACCAGAACATCAAGACTCATACTATAACTTAGATTGGGATAACCCAGCAAGACAGGTAATTTGGAATTTATCAATAAATCATACTATTGAAAACAACAATGGAGTTATTGATGATGCTAGTATTGAAGATTTAATGCCTCAAATGTATCATAGAACTACAAATGGAGTTAGTAAAGTTCCAATGCGTTCGGAAACATGTAGTGAATTTATCGCCACAAAGGATAATGTTGGAACACAATTTACTTCAATCCTCACACTTGATTTATTAAGCGCCTCATTTAGTTATGAAGCAGACCATCTTATGGGTAATTGGCCAGTAGTTTATGCGTCTCAAGATACGTTAGTAATTGCAGAACCAGCACAAGATTGGTGGTGGTATTGGGGTGCTGATGAAATTGAAGAAGCGACTAATATTCATGCATTCTCATTAACAAGTGAAGGAACATCATACCTTGGAAGTGGCCGTGTAGATGGAACAGTACTGGACCAATTCTCTTTATCAGAATATGAAGGGAATATCCGTTTAGCAACTACTACGGGGGAATGGAATCGATGGTGGATGGCAGATCCAGACCCAATGGAAAATCATGTGATTATTTTACAACCGAATTCAACAACTTCTAATTTGAATGAAATTGGAAGAATTGACGGAATTGCACCAGATGAAAGAATTTGGTCAGCAAGGTTTGTAGAGGATAGGGCATACATCGTCACATTTAGACAAATAGATCCTCTTTGGACGATAGACCTTTCAGATCCTACAAATCCAGAGATTATGGGAGAACTTGAAGTTCCAGGAGTATCAACATATATTCATCCATTAGATGAAAATAATGTTTTAACAATTGGAATAGGTCCAGCGGATTTAGAAACAGGTTTAGGTTTAGATTGGTCTAATACCCAAGTATCAATGTTTGATGTAAGCAATTTTACAAGCCCAGAATTAGCTTCGGTATTGTCTTTATCTCCGGTATCCAGTGAAGATTCAAATGAATGGACTTGGGGATGGAGCGAAGCGACTTATGAACACAAAGCTTTCCAATATTGGGGCCCTAAAAATATGTTAGCAATTCCATTATCTACTCATCGTAGTATTTACGTAGAAAATACCAATTTAGAAGAAAAAGAAGAATGGTGTAATGATAGGGTTGAGTATATGACTTGGTTACTAATGTCCGAAGAGAGTATTGATGAAGAGGCAGAAACTACTGAAAGTGAGACAGGTTCTGAAGGCTCAACAGGTGCTTCTAAACAAACTCAAAGTGACCCGTCTCCGCCTTCAGATGGAGAAGGCTCAGAACCCGATGAAGACTCAGACGATTCAGGAGGATCCGATTTAAGTGATGAAGATAGAGAATACTTAGTCAATTATTGTATGGAAAATTATCATTATGGCGGATATTGGAAATATGAATATATTAGCCAATTAATTTTAGTTAATGTAGAGTCTGGAGTACCATTAAGCGTTTATGGGACAGTGAATCATAGCCATTTTTACAATGAAGATGACTGCCAATATTGTTACTGGTATGGAGGGCAAACAAATATCAAAAGATCGATATTCATGGGAGATTACATTTATGCGATATCTTCAGGAGGAATTACAGTTACTAATTTAACTTCAATGGAAAATTCTGATGAAGTAGAATTTTCAGATTATATTGAAAATGAAAACAATTCAAATTCGAATGATGAAAATGATACAGTAGTAGTCATAGAAGGAGAAAACGGATAGTTCTTGTAAACATATTCAAAAAATATATTCTATTGGAGTATACCAATGGGCGAAGTTATTGACGTTAACAAAATACAAAATAGAATATTTTTGACATTAATTTTGTCGATTTTAGCATCAATTTATGTTGGATTAAATTATACTTTAGTACAGGGGTATTATTTATTTGCAATTTTATTTTTAGGATCATCATCAGTTTTAATGATTTCAAATTTAAGCGTGGTGAAAACAAATTTAGAAATCTCTTCATCCAAAGTATTGTATGTTATTGTATTCATATTGTGTACATTAGTTTCCACATCAATTTTTAGTAATAACTGGGGATTCCCATTAATGCCATCTATTGGGCTTTCTGTTGTATGTTTCTTATTCGTATCTTGGACTTATTATTCACTAGAACCTTTACGTGGTTAGTTTAATAAATTCAATTAAAAAAAGTTGATTTTGGTGGAGGTGTAAGAATGGTAGAAGAAGGAGGAGCTGGCCCCCCGCCAGTAAGAATCTTACGTCCCGAATCTTCAGTAACTTCTGAATCATCAGTTCAAGATAAATTAATAGGAGCGGCTTCTATTTTTGCAGATTTACTTCGACCCACATATGGTCCAATGGGTTTAGATAAAATGCTGTATAAATCAAATGGAGAGGCATCAATAACTAATGATGGAGCGAAAATAGTTTCAGAATTGATGGTAAAACATCCGACTGCTAAAGCATTTGTTAGTTTGGGAGAATCTCAAGAATCGGCTGCGGGAGACGGAGTAACGGGTTGTATTTTATTTGCAGGGGCGTTAATGTATGAAGCAGGACTTTTGATAAACAAAGGACTACATCCGTTGATAATTATTGAAGGTTATAGAGAAGCATGTGAAGCATCTATTAAGAAATTAGATGAAATTAGCTTTCTTTACAATGATAATGAATTATTAAATGTTGCAAAAACAGCATTGACAGGTAAAGTTACGGATAACGCTTCAGAAAATATTGCAAAATTGGTCATTCAAGGAGCAAAACAAATAAAAAGCACATCAATTTGTAATTCTGAAAATGTATTGATGGCTAAATCTCCAAATAATATCCCAATGTCGATAGAATTGATTAATGGATTAGTATTTCAGAAAAAATTACATTTAGATAAAACTCCTTCAGAACTTAAGAATTGTAAAGTAGCTCTAGTTAACGGAGAGGTCGGAATAAGATCTTTAACAAGAGACTCAGAAATTGAAATTAATTCTCCAGAAGAATTAACAGGATTTATTGAAAGTGAAGACAAACAAATTGAAACCTTAAGTAAAAAATTAATTAATTTAGGAATTAATGCATTATTCTCTACAGGGGAAATAAATAAAGAAATCTTACATAAATTATTATCAAATAATATTTTTGCATTAGGTGGTTTAAGTACACAAGAATTAGAAAATATTTCAAAAGTAACACAGGCAATTAAATGTCCAGTAATTGAAGATATTTCCTCTAATGAATTAGGAACTATAGGGCTTTTAGAAACTGAAACAGTGAACTCAGATGGTGAAACTACACAAAGAGTCTTAATTAAAGATTGTAAGGATACAGAATTAATTACTTTTGATGTAGGGGGCTCTGATGATTTAGTTGTAGAAGAAACAATTAGAGCAATTCATGACTCGGTTAAAGCCACATTCTTAACTTTTAATTCTAAAGAATTAATATTAGGAGGGGGGAATCCCCATACTTTATGTTCAATCCAAGTTAGAGAAATCGCAGATACGAAACAAGGAAGGGAAAGGCTGGGAATGGAAGCTTTTGCAAGGGCATTAGAAACAATACCAGCAACCTTGGCCGCTAATGCAGGTAAAAGCAGCCTTGATAGTGTAATTGAATTACGTAGTAGATTGAAAACAGATACAGAAAATTTAGGAATTGGAACTAAGGGCGAAATTGAACAGATAGAATCAGCCAGAGAACCAAAAGAATCCTTGAAACATTCAATTAATTCAGCAACCGAGACAGTTATTGGCTTACTAAGAGTAGATCAATTAATTTCTGCTAGGGGAGATTAATTTTAGAATTCAATAAATTTGAAAAATCATCAACATTACTTTTACAATTTTCAAGTTCTTCATCATTAAGAATAATCGAATAACCATTTTCACTTAATCCAACTACACAAGGCGCATTATCAGCAAAAGCTTCAAGCTCAGAATCTAATTCATCAAGATGTAATAATTCAAATGGAATTTCTAAATTTTGTTTACATTCTTTAAATGAAGCCTTCTCTTTTAATTTACCATGAGTAATATCACACAAAGCACAATGTGCAGTACCTCTAATTTTCCCCCAAAAATATTGTAATTCCCCGATTAAAGACCCTTTTGCATTGTAAATACCTACTAGTTTTTCAAATTTCATTGTACTAAACCCCTTAAGATATTTTTTCCGGCGCGAAAACTGA
Source organism: Euryarchaeota archaeon UBA596 (assembly GCA_002498205.1). GTDB lineage: Archaea > Thermoplasmatota > Poseidoniia > Poseidoniales > Poseidoniaceae > MGIIa-I. The sequence continues at coordinate 6,426 of DAGQ01000010.1, read as the reverse complement.
TTATTATTTTATGGGATTTCTTGATTAATTGGTTAGGTTTGGACAGGTCGAAGGGAAACTGCATGAATTCAATTCCTAGAGCATTAATTAGTGTATATGATAAAACAGGAGTTGTTGATTTTGCAACACAATTAATTAGTCTTGGTTGGGAAATAATCTCCACAGGAGGCACCTCAAAAAAATTAAGAGAAGCAGGACTTTCGGTTAAAGAAATTAGTGAAATTACAAATCATCCAGAAATTTTTGATGGTAGAGTAAAATCACTTCATCCAGCAATCCATGGACCAATATTAGCAAGACTTGAGAATGAAACAGATAAAAAGGGCTTAGAAGAATTAGGATATCAACCAATTAAATTAGTTGCTGTAAATCTTTACCCTTTTTCAGATAGTGCTTCTCAACAGCCACCTTTGAATGATCCAGCCTTACTTGAAATGATAGATATCGGTGGTCCTACACTTTTGCGAGCTTCGGCTAAAAATCATAGAAATGTTTTGAGTATTTCTAATCCTGCTAAATATGATGAAGTAATTAAATCATTAAAACAATTCGAAGGAGAACCTTCACAAATTAGTTTGGAATTTAGAAGAGAATTGGCATTAGAAACATTTGAGCATACAGCAAGTTATGATGTGGCAATATCTAAGGAATTACATAAAAGATGGATTGGTGATGCAAGTGAAAGTAACGAATTAGAACATGCAATAACAAAGTTACCAAAGAGATTCCAGATAGACTCTGAAATTAAGGAAATTATGAGGTACGGAGAGAACCCCCACCAAGCAGCAGCATTTTATTCAAATCCCAATAACTCAGAGATCAGTTTAGCAAATTTTGAAATGCATAGTGGTAAAGCACTTTCTTATAATAATTATATTGACATAGATTCTGCTTTACGTTTAGCCAGAAACCTTTCTACAGATGAGTGGCCAGAATCTCCCTTTGCCTGTGTAATCGTGAAACATAACAATCCTTGTGGTGCAGCATTATCCGGTAATCAAGTAACCGCCTGGAAAGACGCATTAGCATCAGATCCAGAATCTGCTTTTGGATGTATTGTAGCATTTAATACCAAAGTTACCAAAACTACAGCAACTGAGATAGGGTCGCATTTTGTTGAATGTATAATCGCTCCTTCATTCGAAAAAGAAGCTTTAGAAATTTTAAGTGATAAGAAGAATAGAAGATTACTATCTATTGCTCCAAAAATGCAGAAACTTTCTCCCCAAACTTCGCAAGTAGTTTCAAAACAGATTAACGGTGGATGGTTATTACAAACAGAAAAAAGTCCAAAAATAGATCCTAAATTAGCTCGCTCAGTTACTGAGAATGAACCCACAGAACAAGAAATTGCGGCTATGAGATTTGGAATGGTGGTATGTGAGCAAGTGAAATCAAATTCTGTAATATTTGTTAAAGGAACAAAAACTGTTGGAATAGGGCCAGGACAAACAAGTAGGGTAGAGGCTGTAAGAATAGCAGCAAGAAGGGCGGGAGAAGAAGCCAAAGGAGCAGTAATGGTTTCAGATGCATTCTTTCCATTTAGGGATGGTATTGATACTGCCCATGAGATCGGAATCACTAGCATTGTTCAGCCAGGAGGTTCAATTAGAGATCAGGAAGTTATTGATGCAGCAAATGAACATAATATGTCAATGCTATTTACTGGAGTAAGATTATTCAGACATTAGGAGATAATATGAATGGATTTCAATTACCGCGGGTTGCTAATTCAAATAACCCACTTCGATTAGCAGTTTTCATTTCAGGTTCAGGTTCAGGGATGGCGGCATTACTTTCACATCAACAGTCTTCAAATTGTGCACATTCAACAGAACTTGTAGTGTCAAATATTCAAGGAGTTGGAGGATTACAACTTGCAGAAACTTTTGGAGTAAGTACAGAAGTAGTCGAATTAATTCCAGGAATGGAAAGAACAAAACACGAGGATTTAATACTCGAAGTATTAGAAAAATATGAGATTGAAGCAATAATACTCTCAGGATATATGAGAATTTTATCATCTAGTTTTGTAGAGAAATGGGAAGGGAGAATACTCAATATTCACCCTAGCCTTTTACCAAATTTTCCGGGTGCGCATGCTCATAGAGATGCACTTAAAGCAGGTGCAGAAAAATCAGGATGTACAGTACATTTTGTGGATAGTGGAGTAGATAGTGGTTTAATCATTGCTCAGAGCGAAGTTAAGATCTTACCAGAAGATGATATAAAAACTCTTCAAAATAGAATTAAAAAATTAGAACATACACTTTACCCCGTTGTGATTGATGCTTTTTGTGAAGGTAGATTGGAAATTATTAATGAATCTAAAATAATTATTCACGATCATTAGGATAATTTATATTTTTGAATGATTCTTCAGAAACTCCCCACCTAGACCAGATTTCTTCATCAACAATTAGACATTTCATTTCCGAAAGTATTTTCCCCAATCCTTTATTATTATCCAGGTTTTCATTAATTTTCTTAATAGTCGGTTTTACTTTTAAACAAGCCAATAAAGGTTCTAATCCATTTGATTTAGTATTTTTTTTAGGAGTAGAAGAAGGGAGCACAACATCTAAATTTTCATCTAATAAATTAGATAAATTTTTGAGAAGTATTTGTGAAATAAAAGGAGTATCAACAGGCATTAGTTGTACAGCATTCCAGTTTTTATTATTTGCAAAAGTTAAAGCAGATAAAATGGCCCTTAAAACATCACCATCATCATAATTATCATAATTCCATATTATTTCAAAATCAGATAGTATCGATTTTAATTCTACGTTGTTTTTTTTTGTTTGTATTAAGATCTCACCACAACCAGCCATTTTTAAATTTTTAATTGCATGAATAATCATTGGTTTACCTTCAATTTCAATTTGTGATTTATCTTCACCCATCCGTTTGCTTTTTCCGCCAGCCAAAAGTATTGCCGGGAAAATCAAAAACCCCCCTTATTGTAAATCAGATAATTCTTCAACTGCCATTTTTAATTCTCCAACTAATCCCTCAATTAGGTTAATCATAGCCCGTTTTTCACGAAAACTTCTTGCTTCATTTAACCAATCTAGTAAAATTTTAATATCTTGAGCATCTCTTTTCACTGTCCAATCAAGGACATCTTCTTTGATTGGATCGTTTGAGGGTAAAAATCGTTCAACCATTGGAATCAGTTCTAGCAAGTGGTAGTATTTTATGAGTCTAATTGTTTCTAATTCGCTTTTTAAGTCGATTTATAATGTCATTTTCACCGGGACAGTTTTCGATCATCTGATATTCATAATCTAATACTTTATTTTCTATTCTAAATTTTTGAAATAGGATAAATAGTACTAATTGATGATAAATCATACCCTTTTTACATAGCATTTCTAGCACATTTTTCTCAGGAAAATTATGTTTTGCGCGAGTTAACTCTTCACAAACAGATAACATATCATCTGCTGGCTCCTGCAGTCTTAATGAATTAGCAAAGAATAACCAGATGTTTTCAGAAAGTAAATTTGGATTTATATTTGCAAGAATTATTCCATATAATATTGCATCTTCTCTCCCATGCCTTTTCCATAATGCAGGCAGTAGCTTTAGAATAATTGCAGGCTTTTCATTGAAATAGGTAATCAAAAAACTAGCAATTGTACGCAACTCTTTTGGAGGAGTTCCAAGATAAAATTCATATTTGCCTGCATCTTTCAACCTATCTGTTAAGGATTTAGCAATCATTGCAGGAACACCACAAGTATAGGCTTCTCTAAGAATAGCGAGTAATTTTTTATTATTATTTATCTTAGACCAATTTGTATTGGATAAAAACTCATCAAGATTTGAAGACATATTAGCCCATTAAAATAATCTACCAATCATTTTTGTTATTGTTGTTGCAGAGTCTTCAATCGTCTTAAACAATGATTCAACAACTTTCGGCTCATATCGTTCTTTAAAATTATTTTTCAAATTATTTTGTATTTCTTTATGTTCACTTTCAGTAATACTAAATTTTTGACGTAAAAATGCTAGGATACGCCATTCATCTTTTGATAATGCACCGACAAGTGCTACTTCGTAAATATTTTGATAAACTTTCAACTGGTTTTTTCTAGATATTGTACTTCCTCCAACCATTTTTTCACCAATTTTTACTTTTTCATAAACTTTTAGAGGTTCACCATCTTTTAATTCCAAACTTCTAGAGAGCGCAGCTATTAATCTACGCTCTTCCCGTGTTAAAACCCCATCTTTTAACATTACAGACACACAATCACTGAACACTTCTAAAGTTCGAGGTGAATCATCGCCCATAAATATCGACATATGACTATATTCTTAACTTGATTGACATTAGTATATTTATTGAAAACAAAATAAATTTTTTTTTAGACCATTGAATTCAAAAAGGAATAGCATTTAGACATTAATGAGCAGACGCTCATATCAGACTCAATCTTTCTCTTAGAGAAGGCACCTCACACTAGTTGTGAAAGTCAAAAGGTATAGAGGAAATGCGGAGGGATAAAAATGGGAAAAAACCAAAAAAATACAATGAAATATATGATTATAGCTACAATTAAAGTAGATGGAACAGTACAAAGAAAAGACGTAGTTGGCGCATTGTTTGGGCAATGTGAAGGACTACTTGGAGATGATTTAGATTTACGAAAATTACAACGTTCAACTAAAATTGGAATGATTGAAGTAAATTTGAAAAACGAAAAGGGTAAGGTGAATGGGGAAATATTAATTCCTAGCAGCATGGATAATGTTGAAACAGCAATTATCGGAGCAGCTATTTCAACAATTGAAAGAATAGGGCCTTGCAATTCAAAGATTCAAGTAAAAGAAATTCAAGATGTACGAGCAACAAAAAGAACCCAGGTTGTCGAACTTGCTAAAGATCTATTGTTAAGATTAGTATCAGATAGTAGCAGTACAAGTAAGAGCGTAATCGATGAGGTACGTTCGGTGTTAACAACAGAACAATCACAATTTTTCCACGGGCTAACATGCGGGCCTAATATTGAAAAAGCATCATCTTTAATTATTTGTGAAGGTCGAAACGATGTGCGTAATTTGTTAGATGCAGGAATTAAAAATGCAATATGCACTGACGGTGCTGGAGAAATTAAAAACGAATTAATAGAATTAGCCAATAGTAAAGAAACTGTAACAATTGCAATTGATGGAGACCGTGGAGGCGAAATGCTTTTCCTTCAATTAAATCAATTAATGAAAGTTGACTTTGTAGCACAAGCACCAGTCGGACAAGAATGGGAATTACTTCCAAATAAAACCATTACAAAATGTTTAGCTATGAAGGAACCTGCTGAAAGATTTGCATCTAGAGTATCAGAACCAGATTCAGTATCAGAACCAAAGGTTTCCAAACCACCACAACAAATAATTGATTATGCAGCAAATATTAAGAATTTAGGGGCCAGAGAAGCAATGTTAATTTTTGAAGATGATAGCACATCAGAATCAATTGGAGCATCTAAATTAGCGTCAACAATTGACGAATCCGAAAAAACAGTATTAGCAATTGCATATAATGGGCAATTAAGCAAACGTATGTTTGATATGGCATCTGAGTCAGGAGTAGCAACGATTATCGGAACTAGCATTAAAGCAGGGGAAAAACCTGGAGATAATGTTGAAGCATGGGCAACATCAGATTGGAATTAATACTAATATCTCCTATCGTAGGGATAATAATCTAATTTGATTTGCAAAGGGGTATGCAATGGGTTAAATCCATATTGTAATATGTTTCTTGGAGGAGAAAGATTTGGAAAGAGTCGCAGGATTAGGAGTTAGAGCAAAAACAATTTTGAAAGATGACGCTTCAGAATTTGTAATTCGTGAAAGTTCTAATGGTAATGAAACCTTATCTCTTATACATGTAGACGATTTAATGCAAGTTGTAACCTCAAAAAGAGACGATTTAGGCAATGTGACTATTGAAAAACATATGATAACTAAGAATGTTGAGACATTTTCACACTACAGATATGATTGGCTTGATAACTACAAAATCCTTTGGTGGATTATGGCAGGGTTAGGATTGTTAATCGTTTTATCATCATCCTTTTTATCAGCATTATTTTTCTTAATGAATCCCGGAGTATTACTATTTTTTGCAGGCGTATTTCTCACAATAATGCAAATTGCAGATCCCGAATATATTGTTTTTGAAACATCTTCAGGAGCTCATAGATTCTTGGTTTACAGAATGGGAAGCAATCGATTATTAACGAATGTGAGTATGGATTTAATAGATGATACGATGCAAGAATACCTTAAATCAGGTAAATTAGATACTTCGGAATTTGACAACAGGTCATTATTTTCTATGTCCAGCCCTTCAGCACCAATTAGTCAGCCACCAATAACAGTACCCACTAGTCCACCTCCAACAGAGGCTCC
>DAGQ01000121.1 GCA_002498205.1 Euryarchaeota archaeon UBA596 | reverse complement strand
GGCCCACCAGCGAGTGCACCACCAACTAATGCTCCCCCTAAATCTGCATTTAAACCACCAAATTCAGGGCCACCCACATAATCGTGAAAATTAACGATATTCAAATTGAGGTGAAATAATGGACGACGATAATAATTCATTTAGTGCAATTATTAATTATCTTAACAATAATGATTCAATAGTATATCCCACATCTACTTTACCAGCTTTAGGATGTAAACCAAATAAAATAGCTTTAGATCGATTATTCAAGATTAAGAACAGATCTGCTGAATTACCGGTAAGTTTAGGCGTTATAGATTTAGAACAAGCATCATATTTAGTTGATTATGATAATCTTTCAATAGAGATTTTAGATTATTTTCCTAAAGGAAGCTTGACTTTAATTTTACCAGCTAAAAAGAAATTAGATCAAAGGTTAGGAGGAGATTGGATCGCAATTAGGCCTGTAGTCGAAGAGAAAGCAATCGAATTAATTTCCAAAATAGGCCCTATTACTGCTACAAGTGCTAATATCAGTGGTAAAAAGCCATTGATAGATTGTAAAAAAGCAGCATTAGAATTAAAATTGAATAAAGACCAATTTATTTCGGCACAGACTAAAGGAGGACTTCCTAGTACTCTTGTTAAGGTCGATAGAACGGTAACCGTTATGAGAGAGGGTCTTATCTCAAGACAAGAGGTGGTCGATTGGTCGAAGAAATTGACTTGAAACTTTGGAAAGACGCAGGGCATGTTGCGAGGCGTACTTTAGAAAATGTAAAGGATGAAATCAAACCCGGCGTCTCTTGGAATGAAGTTATAGAAAAAGCAGAAAGATATATTGTAAGGCATGGAGGTAAACCTGCTTTCCCTGCAACAATTGCTGTTAATGATGTTGCTGCACATTTTACTTCAGACCATAAAGATACAGCCTTAGAAGGTTGGGAAGAAAAGATGATATTTCAAAAAGGAGATTTAGTAAAATTAGATGTTGGAGTCCAAATACAAGGAAGAATTGGAGATAATGCACTAACTCTAGAAGTCGGCAATGGAGGCAATCATACTGATCAGATTAGAGCCTCACGTGAATCAAGAGATTCCGCAATTGAGCTGATGCATCCAGGAACGCCGTGGTATAAAGTTGGAGAGGCAGCAGAACAACCTGTAGTCGATGCGGGTTTTGCATCAATAAAAAATCTATGTGGGCACAAATTAGACGTTGGGGAATTACATGCAGGTGTTAGTGTTCCATCATATAGATGCGGACAAGAACATATTGGCTTTCAAGGACAAGTAGAAAAAGGCGGTTTTTATGCAATAGAACCTTTTAATACAACTGGCAAATCAGGATTAATAGAAAATATTCAACCTAGTAATTCTAGTAATATTTACAGAGTAACTGGCGATTTAGATATTCGTAAAGCATTAGCAAAAAAGAAACTAAAACCTCTGGGGGCGCAATTAGCTAGAAATTTAGAAACTAGATACAATAATTTACCCTTTGCAGAACGTTGGGCCTTCCCTATTCTTGAAAAACCATTCCCTGAAGCCGATGAGGAAAGCAGACAAAGTAAATGGAATGCTTTAGTTAAAAAATTGATAAGTATTAGATTCTTAGAAACGTATCACGCTTTGAAGTGTACAGATGGAGGTTTTATTGGCCAATTTGAACATACTGTATTTATTACGGATGGTGGGCCTGAAATTTTAACAGTTGAATAATGCAAATTCTTATACATAAAAAAGAGTTAGTATCTTACGAACAGGAGGCGAGTTTCTCGTCGAGTGCATCCCATCCCCTCTACGGGCTTCCTCCTGTTCACCCTTTTTTCAAAATGTTATTTTTTAGAGACATTATTGAAATCTTAAATTATTTACCTTTTCAAAATAAACCCGATTTACTTGGTAAACGGTATCTTTAATTACACTTTTCGCGCGAAACTATGATAAGTAAGTGCACATTAGGCGAAGCGCCCCTCTATACAGATGGGCAGGTGAATAAAATGAAAAACGAAATGAAAAACGATGAAGCAGTGAGCCCAGTTATTGCAACAATCTTAATGGTTGCAATTACTGTTGTTCTAGCAGGTGTTTTGTACGTATGGGCAAGTGAACTAGCAGGTAACCAAACTGAAGCTGGTTCTCTAAACCAGTACAAAGCTGAAGACCACCCAAGTGCCACAACAGCAGGTATGACAGATAATCTAATGAGATTATCTTTTGTAAATGGTCCAGATGATCTAACATGGTCATTCTTGACAATTACTCTGTTTGATGAAGAGCAAGGTAAAACATACAAATGTACCCCTGGTGGTGCAGATTGTTCAGTTGGTGAAGAAACAGCTGATACAGTATGGGGCGGAAGTGAAGTAATTTCCATCGCTGAAGGCGGATCTACAGATATCTGTGGTGCAGCTGGTGCAGGTGGAGATGAAGGAAACTCCTGTGAAGTAAAAGTTTCAATGCAATACAAAGGTAAGCCAATCGCTGGTACATCAAGTGTTGTAGCTGTAGCTTAATTACTGAACACTGCTTCAAATAAATAAAAATCAGACATTAGTTCTGAGTACTCGCCCTCTAGAAGCCGAGGCTTCTAGGGGGCTTTTTTTAATTAAAAATGTTATTTTTTACAATTTTTCGAACAAAATTGTTATTTTAATAGTTTTAAAAAATCATTATGATTAATGTTTTTTTCATTAGGTATTCTAAATCACACTAGATAGCGTTATAACCACTAATATTCTGCGTAGCCCTATGAAGAACAATGCTTCATGTGAATTAAAGAACGAAGAAGAAGCGGTAAGCCCAGTTATTGCAACAATCTTAATGGTTGCTATTACTGTGGTTTTAGCTGGTGTTCTGTATGTATGGGCTAGTGAACTAGCAGGTAACCAAACAGACTTTGGTACTTTCAACAACTATGTTGCTGAAGATATCAGACCAACTACAAGTTCCGCTGTGAATGACCCCTTGCTTAGAATGCGCTTTGCAAATGGACCAGATGATTTATCATGGTCTTTCTTGAAAGTTAGTATTAGTGGTGAAGATGGAACACTATCTGAGTGTAAAATCGGGCAAGTTTCTGCATTAGGTGAAGAAATTAATGTTTTCAATCTAATCAGTGACAACAATGCTCACGATTTATCCACAGATAATGACAGAAATGGAGAATTACCTGGAGATGCAGGTACATTCAACCCGGCATCAAGATTGCCTAACAATTCTGGATTCTTTGCTACAGCATATGAATTGGATATGTCAACAGGTATGTCTACAGACAATTCCTTTTTCTTGTCATATGATTTTGATCAAATCAATGCAGGAACAATGGAAGGTGTAGGAAATGCAGTTGATGATGATTACACATATTATCTATATGCTGTAAATCCAGTATCTTCAGATCCAAATGATGGACACTCATTCGATGTTGTCACATCATTCACATCTGCTGGACAATATACATACTTTGCATCACAATATGCTGCAGATTACGTGAGCCAAGCACCAGGACTTGAAGTACTAGTAACTGGAAACTTTTACTATGATGTTGCAGGAACACCTGATGATTCATCAGATGATGTTGCAATGTATGGTATGAAAGCACTAACTGTTACAGGTGCAGGTACAGGATTAGTAACTGATCTTGGATTAACAGGAGCAGGACATACTCAAGCTGTTTATGCTTTAGGAGATATTCTGTACTTCAATCAAGAAGCAAACGGAACATCCACATTAATGGGTGTTGTGAATGGAGAAATAGGTTGGAATGGAAACGTAGCAATCCAAAAGAATAACATTTTAGTTGGAAGTCCAGGCTCATTATTATTTATGGCTGATGATGGAATTGTTAGTTTTGTAATGTATGAAGATGGCTCAATAAATGACCATTCTGCGTATATGCCTCCAATTACAGGATATGCTCTTGGATATACAAATGACTTAAATTGGTTAATTGTAGGTTCTTCAACTGATATTGCAACAGGTGGACAAATGATGGGCGGATTCACATTAATCGGAATCGGTTCATCTACTCATGGTTCAATCATGTCTGCAAATACAGCAGGTCAAGCAGTATATGGAACATATGCAACAATATTAAACAGCCCGACTGGAAATACATACGTATACTATAATGCAGTAAACATGGAAACAGGTGCTATAGATGTTATGGCATACTTAATTTCAGGCGTAGATGCTGATGAAGATGGTGTTGATGATGGTAGTTCTACTGCTCAAGGTTTCGAAGCACGTAGCGGAATTACAATCAATCCAGCAACTGTTAACTTTGGTGCTTATTCTGGAGTAGTAGGTGTGTTCAGAGAAGGAGTTAATTCCAATGGACAAACAGTATTCCAACTAATTATCATGAATCCAGATTTAGGGGTTAACCTAGCTTTCTGGTCTGATCAAGTTGGATTATTGAGTAATCTTGCAGCTGTATTAGGTGCTGATTCACCTGATCCTAACTTTAACCAAGGTTTCTACACACAGTATGTGCATGACTTAGGTCTTGGAAGTGGTAAAATCATGACTACTTATGTTGATGATGCTGCTAACATGGACCCTGGATTAATTGATTTATTAGCAATGCTAAACTCAATGAATTCTGGTGATGCTGCTGGAGAAGCTACTACTGATGCTAAATGTATTATTTTCCAAGAAACTGGTACAGATGACGGATTATGGCAAGGTACAGAAGTTCTTACAATTTATGAGAACGGACATGATATTTGTGGTGTTCAAACTACAAGTACTTGTGACCTTGAAGTAACTGTATATTACAAAGGTAAAGTATTAGCAGGAACTGGCGAAGTTAATGTTATCTGACACAGATAAAATTAGTTTGCAGGAATAAACAGGTTTAACCTGAATACAAATCCCTCGAGGGCTGAGGTCCTCGGGGGACTTTTTTTTTTTAATTAATAAATCTCAAAGGACTTGCTAAGGTAGGAACGCCTCCAACCATTTCTATTACACCCCTAGAAATAGATTGAGGATCTCCTAATGCTTCTTCAATTGTATTTATTGGTGCACAAGGAATCCCTGAAAGCATTTCTTCTAGTTCATCCCGAGTATATTCCTCAATTATATTTGAAATATAAGTTTCAATTTTAACCCTATTTTTAATTCTTCCAGCATTTGTTTCCCATTCAGTTAATTTGTCGATTTGAAGAATCTCACATAATCGACTCCATTGATTGTCTGAACCAACAGCAATAACAAACCACCCGTCACTAGCCTTGAATGCTCTATATGGCACAAGATTTGGATGTGCAGAACCCATTCTTTCAGGGTTTTTTCCTGATGCTAGGAAGTTTTGTGCTTGATTTACAAGAGCAGCAATTGCACAATCCCAAAGACTGATGTCTATTTTTCTAATTTTTCCAGTTCTTTCTTTTTCAAATAGTGCAGCTAATATTGCATTACCTGCAGTTAGTCCAGTAATTACATCAATCCAAGCAACTCCGACTTTTGAAGGCCCTTTACCAGGCTCACCTGTTATACTCATAATTCCAGATCTTGCTTGTAATGAAAGGTCGTATCCAGGTTCATCTCTTCTTGGACCAGTAGCACCGAAACCAGAAATTGAGCATACAATTACATGATCCGGGATTGGACCAAGTAATCTTTCAAATGTTCCTGGTTTGAAATTTTCAATTATGATATCAGATTTAATCATTAGTTTTCTAATTCTTTCTTTTTCAAGTTTTAAATTTGCATTAATTATTTTTTTTCTGCGGTTACAACTCAAATAATATGCAGCAACATTTTCATTATCAAAACCTTTGGTAAATGGAGGACCCCATCCACGAGTATCATCACCCCAAGGAGCTTCAACTTTAGTTACATTAGCGCCTAAATCTGCAAGCATTTGTGCAGTATATGGTCCAGCTAAGATTCTTGACAAATCTAGAACATTGATTCCCTTTAGTATCTCCTTCATGATTAACGGAGTAAAGAAGGTTTGATAATTATACATATAGATATCTAACATTATGTACTAATTTACTAAAGACAGCATATGGCGGAAACTCTACAAGCACCACTCGAACAAGATTTAAATCAAGAGTTAATTACAAAAGACATAAATAAAACGTCATTAAACGGTTTTATTGGATTATTTATACATACATTATTAGGATTTTTTATTATATTTTTATTTATAGCTTTTCCGGAAATCGGTTGGCTTTTTAACATTCTAATATTCGGTCCAATTTGGACTATTTATTGTAATTCCTACATCGTAATTAATCCGAATGAAGGAGCAGCATTGTTATTCTTTGGTAAATATTCAGGGACAGTTAAAACCGAAGGTTTTAGATTCTTCCTTAATCCATTTTATGAAAAACGTAAGATTTCATTAAGGATTAGAAATTTTGAATCTTCACAAATCAAAGTTAATGATGTTAATGCCAATCCAATTTTAATTGGCGCAATTGTAGTTTGGAGAGTATATGATGTTGCTGAAGCATTGTTTGAAGTAGATCATTTTGAAGAATATGTACAAATTCAAAGTGAGGCAGCACTTAGGGCTATGGCAACTAAATATCCATATGACATTATAGAAGAGAAAGACAAAGGAGGTATTGCATTATCAAGCCATCAAGAAGTTGTTGCCAAGGAACTGCAAGCATCTGTTGAAGCAAGATTAGAAAGAGCAGGTATTGAAGTTCTAGAAGCACGAATTAGCCATTTAGCATATTCTCAAGAGATAGCACAGGCAATGTTACGTAGACAACAAGCTAGTGCAGTTGTTGCTGCTAGAAGAGAAATTGTAGATGGTGCAGTTGGAATGGTAGAATTAGCATTAGATCAACTTAGTAATAAAAATATTATTGAGTTAGATGAGGAAAAGAAAGCTACAATGGTTAGTAACTTATTGGTAGTTCTATGCTCAGAAACTGATACAACACCAGTTGTGAATACCGGTACCTTGAACTAAGAACAATCAATTTTATTGATTAGGGTATTATCCCAAGATTAGTGGCGACACTTAGTGAGATTCTTGAAATCGTCGTAGTTAGCATGCGTGATGCATTTCTTGCGGTAACCGTTTTTGTCGCAGCTATGGTTTTGTTATTTAGTTGGCTTCAATATGTAACAAGTGGTAAATTTGTAGAAATTATTCGTGAAAGAAAGAAAATACAACCAATAATTGGAGCATTAATGGGTTTGACACCAGGTTGTGGTGGTGCAATTGTAATGATGCCTATGTATGCAAGAGGCTATGTCACTTATGGTACTGTTGTAGCCACCTTAATCGCAACTCTTGGAGATTCAGCATTTGTTTTAATTGGTGCAGCTATTGCAGATTCTAGTTTTGTAGCACCTTTAATAGCAGTTCATTTAATTTCATTCTTTGTGGGTGTATCTTGGGGTTATCTAATTGATTTTATTAAGATTACACCTAACAAACCTATAGGTGATTTTGGACCAACATTTGATTATGACGAACCTCAGGAATTTGATGAAAGTCATGAATCACCATTAGCAGACCTTTCTAGAGAGGTTCCTGGGGGTTTGTCTTACAAAATTCTTCATCAAGGTTATCTTTTTTGGTGGGGAGTGACCATAGTAGGTTTATTTTTTGCTATTGCACTATTAGTATGGTCGGGACAAGATCCAGATTTTAACTTAGAACTCTCTTTTGATTTGACAACTAGGGACGGTTTCATTACTTGGGTTGGTCTACTCGGAACAACTCTTTCAATAATCTTATACATAGCACAAAGAAATTGGTTCGCTGATGATACAGAAGCTTCAATTGGAGATAAATTACATTCTTTTCGTGAAACATTAATTCATTCTGCAGGTGAAACTGCATTTGTAACATTTTGGGTAATGTTGGCATATTTGATTTTTGAATTCTCAATGTTATTCGCTGGAATTGAAGAAGCAGACCTAGCAAAATATGGTGATGGTTTTATTGCAGTGACGACTGCAGCAATTATTGGATTAATTCCCGGTTGTGGGCCTCAAATTATTGCAATTACTGCATATACCAAAGACATGATATCTTTTCCAGCCTTGGTTTCAAATGCAATTAGTCAAGATGGAGACGCATTATTCCCCTTACTTGTCAGACATAAAGCTGCAAGTTTATGGGCAACAGTTCACACAACAATTCCTGCATTAATCACTGGAATTGTTTTACTTTTATTTGAAATAACATTCTGAACTTTATTCTAATATATCACTTCATAAATTCAAATTATTTTTTGTAGTATGATTTATTCGGAGGTTCATGCAAGATAATTCAAATTTAGAAGTAATCACATCTGCAGAATTTAAGACTAGTGTAATTATTTACTCATGGATTCTAACGAATATAGCATTACTAACAACCGTCATAGGGATATTAGTTATGTTATTATGGATTCCTTTTGGTTGGTTTGTTCATTTAAAACAATTTCAAAACACCTCTTGCCAATTAACAGAAAGAGGAATTAAAATACGTAAAGGTTGGATTTTCAAAGCTCAACAAAATATTCCACTTGACAAACTTACAGATATTTCAATTCACGAAGGACCAATACTCAATATTTTTGGAATTGTAAGAATTTCAATTGAAACTGCAGGTGCAACACCATTTACATTAGTAGGTCTGAATAAATCTACGACATCTCAATTTAGAGATATTGTAATGAAGCAGAGAGATTTACAATCAGGATCTCAAATTGTTAATGTTAAAGGAGAGCAATCGAATGACGTTCTTATTGAAATTAGAGACATTCTTACACAAATCAATACAAAATTATCTAACCAAGAATGATTATTTCAAATAAAAGTAAAACAATTCCAGCAATAATTACTGATTTAATACTCCTATTTTTAGATGTAGAATTTTAAATAATTAATCCAAAGTAAAGGGTTAAAAAAATTAGGCTTAAACTGAAAATAATCATAACCAAGGTCCTAAAATCAACCATTCCTTTGAAAAAACCTTTAATTATTGCAAAAAAATAACGAGACATCGGGGACATAATTTTCAGATTAATTCTGTCTTCCAGCATCATACATTTCTTTTAATTCACCAGACTCAAACATTTCTAATACAATATCAGAACCACCAATTAATTCACCATGAACATATATTTGTGGCATTGTTGGGAAATCAGCCCACTCGCATATTGATGGAATTGCTTTATGATCAGAAAGAACATTAATTGCAGCAAAAGGGATATTAAATTGTGCTAAGACTTGTGCTGCTCTATTTGAAAATCCACATTGCGGTTGATCTGGAGTACCTTTCATAAATAATACTAAATCGTGTTCCGCTACTACGTTATCTAACCATTCTTTACTCCATAATTCCATTATTAATCACCATTTTCTTTTTGTTTCCTACGCTCAATTGCCTTTGAATGAACACCCTGTCCACCACCATGGGGGTGAAAAACATTTTCAGAGGTTTTAGAACCTTGTTCGGGGGTTAAGGCTTGTATGTCGAGAGCATGTACCTGATAAGGAATAAATTGTTTAAAGTGATTTAAAATAATTTTTTGTCTTGCCAATGGCCTTTTATTTTCAAAGACTTCATCAATTACTCTTAGGTGAAAATGATCTCCTCCTCCAGTTAAATCAGTAATTTTAACCATACAGTTTGGAAGCACTTTTCTAACTTCATTTTCCATCCACTCAATAGTTGGCATTACTAATGCGTACATACAAATTAGTTTTAATTTATTTGATATAAGTTTGTTAATTTTTCTAACACATGTTCCTTTTCAAATCGTTTAGGTATTTTCCAGGTTTCTAGATTATTTTTTAATGCATCTTCAACACATGTTGCTAACGAAAAGTGACTATCTTCATTTGAAATGGAATTTGAAGGCAACCATTCGATTGTATCGCCAACAGATGTACAAGCCACTCTTGTACCACAATATACTGCTTCTTTAGTTACTAATGGCCCACCTTCTCTTTTGCTTGTTAGTAATATTAAATCAGCCCAATGAAATTTTTGAATTGTTTCTTCTCTTGAATTATTATTCAAATATTTTTTTTGAATCTTCCATCCTCGTTTTTCTAATTCTCTAACGGTTTTTAAAAATAAAGAATAATTTTTTTCAATTCTAAATGGGTTTGCAGGGAATAAAATTTTAATTTTTTTAAGTGATAAGTCAAATCTTTTAATTTCTCTTTTGTGTTTATTATCAATATCAAAATGACAAGGAATGTAATTTATTTTCTCAATTGGAAAAAATTCTTTTGCAATTGAAATATGTTTATCATTTACTACACAGATTCCGTTAACATTAGATGAATTGTTTTTTAGTATTTGTTTTATTTTTTTATTTTTTATACCAACATCAAAATCCCAACCATGAATCGTAATAAATAACTTTGAATTATATTTTTTTGAGATAGCATCTCCATATTTTAATATTGGATGTATACTATGTAGATGTATAATGTCGGGAGTCCAATTTTCTAACCATTTATATGATTTCGACAAGAGTATTTTTATATTTTTTTGATTAAATTTAGGAAATAAAGAACCTGGAAAACGGAAATATTTTGGATGGAATACATCAAAACCATCTACATTTCGGATAAGTTTAATTTTTCTAAACCCAACAAACTTTCTATCGTAAAAAGAATAAAAAGGAGGAATAATCGGTATTGGATTAATTATTTTAACATCATAATTTAAAGATTTTAATAATTTTGCTTGAGAAAGAATATAACATCCTCTAGATTGATTTTTTTCTAGAGGGAATACATTGGTGATAATTAGAACCTTTTGCATACTATAGCCTCAATTAGCTAGTGCATTTTGTATTTCATCTAGATTCTCTTTTATTGTTCCTTTATCGTTAACTAGTCCTGAACCTATTACAGATACGTCAACCCCCCATTCTTTTACTAAAGAGATATTATGTGCTTTAATACCTCCATCAATCATTATTTTTACCTCTTTTCCTCCATTAGATTGTTGAATATTTATCTCTTTTCT
>DAGQ01000024.1:13781-15221 GCA_002498205.1 Euryarchaeota archaeon UBA596 | reverse complement strand
GTAATGCCAGCGGAGGGAGAGAAAAATGAACACAATAATTGCGTATGGATTAATGCTTGCAACTCTTGGATTCTTTGGATATATTGGATACCAAGTAACGACTGAAAAAAAACTTAACAGTGACGAATACTTATCAGCTAGAGGAAGCCAAGATTGGTTAAGAATCGGATTAAGTTTATTTGCTTCTGGAATGGGTGTATGGCTCTTATTTGGACCTTCTGAAGTTGCATACTATGGTGGATTCTTTGATGTACTTGGTTATGCGCTTTCTGCATCTATTCCATTTATTCTACTCGCATATCTTGGACCTTACATTAGAAGATCTTTGCCAACAGGAGTAACATTAGCCGATTTTGTAAGATTAAAGATAGGTAGGGAAATGCAAATTTATGTAGGAATAATTTCAATAATTTATATGTTTACATTCTTATTTGCAGAATTTACAGCAATTGGAAGAGCAATAGAATTCATAACAGGAATTAATGCATTGATTCCAATAATATTGGTTGCAGTAGTTACTGCGGGCTATACAACCCTCGGCGGTTTACCAGCATCAATAAGAACAGATAAATTTCAAGCGTGGTTTATTTTATGGCTATTTATTGTATTAATTCTCACATTTATTGGAGATACAAAACAACTTCTTAATGATGCTGCTGCATTTACTCCAGAAGATCTTGAATGGGATTGGGAGCATGGTTCAATTACATCATTTACAATGACAAGTTTCCTAAGTGGTTTGACATTAATTATAGCGATTACATCAGCAGAAATGTTTAGTCAAGGGAATTGGCAAAGAGCGTATGCCAGTGAAGATGATGATGCATTAAACAAAGGCGCACTTTTAGCAGCTGCTTTGGTATTCCCTCTAATGTTTTTAATGGGCTTTTTAGGTTCTGCTAGTGCAGGAAAAGGGGCTTTAGATGATCCTTCTCTAGCATTTTTCGCTCTAATAAATGGTTTTTCACCCTTGATTTTGTCATTCTTTATTGTCTTGGGTATCGCTTTAGTTTGTTCGAGTGCAGACACATTACAAAATGCAATTGTAGCATCAATTTCAAGAGACCTTTCTGATAATAAGTTAAATTTAGAACAATCAAAGTATATTGCTATTGCACTCGTTCCATTAGCAATTTTTATGGCATGGTATATGGCCGATAAAGCAGCAAGTGTTTTTGCTATTTTCTTATTTGCTGATCTTTTAGCAACTGCGACCGTACTACCAATCTTCCTTACATTATCTAATAAAATAAATTCTGATGCTGCTCTTTCAGGAGCTGTTGGAGGCCTTGTTTCAGTATTTTTGTATGGGTTCCTAAATCCATTAGAAGGTGCTTCTGGACCATTGTACAGTATTTTCCCTGAACGAGTCGCTACAGGATTTCACTATATTTTCAAACCGATTAATGGAGATGGCCTCGCTAATTTTAATGTTTTCAT
>DAGQ01000024.1:0-13364 GCA_002498205.1 Euryarchaeota archaeon UBA596 | reverse complement strand
TTTAATCATTATATGATGCAAGTATTGCTGCTAAAAATGCACCAGATACTAAACCCACTACTTGAGAAATTTCATCACCGTTTCCTATTGCTGAAAAACCAAAAAAACCACCAATACTAAGAGGAATAGCAAATAATAAAAATTTAAAGAACATCATCCCATTTGAAATTTTATTTTTTCTTGGTCTCAATGTAACACTTCCTTGACCAATCTGCATATTCCAATTATGTTCTAATTGTCTTTTTCTTAACATCTCTAAAATTGCAGGCCTCATTTTAGCTTCGTTTGAAGAATGTTTTCCCCTACCAGTAACTAATCTTATTCGCCCTACTTTATTTCTAACAGCAATCAAAACTTCAACTACTGCTTTACCTGTTTTAACATCTAAATCATGTAGATCTACAGTAGTACCAATACCTTCACTACGTACATGTGTTTTAATTTTCCAAGTTCTTACAGGGCTCCAAAGAAAATTGTCTGCCATTTTTTCAATCGGAGATAATACATTATTCAAAACATCAATTGGATCTAATCCCTGATGACCCTCCCATACTTTTTTACCAACTAACTTAAAGCAAATACTTCCAGAAAAGGTAAGAAATAATGATGATGCAAATGCTACTTTGAAACCTCTTAATATTAAGTCGGGATTTAAAGCAATATAATAAAGATGTAAAATAAATGTAAAAACAAAACCAACCACACCTAATACAAGTCCTGTTTGGAATGCTTCTTTCCAACCCATTTTCCTACGTACCCAACCCCTTACTTCATCCTCAGACATCAGATCAGCAGACTGGACAGAATTATCTCTCACAATTACACCTTAGAGATTATACATATAACGACTACCGCATTAATGATGAGATTAATGCAAAGTACTATACTCTATTTTGATTTGGAGGATTTATGTTAAAAAATGGCCTTGTAGACCGAAGTAGAGAACGTAAGATCGGACTTTGGGTCACATATATCAGTGGTTTCATATTCTTTTCAATGTTTTTAGCACCTCTTACTTTGGAAACCGGAAGTGTACCTAAATTATCTGGGAGAGCAAACGCATTAGATTATATGTCCGTAGATGGTTCTTTTTCATGGGGAAACCAACAAACAACAGATTTAGGAGGAATTGGACATAATCAAGAGGAATATGGATTTTTTTCTTGGAGTGATTTGAATCCTTATGCAGCAGCAATTTACGCATTTGGAGACTTAAATTGCCATCAAAAAAGTGAAAGAAGTTGGGAAATAAATGGAAATCAAATGCCAGTATGTACAAGAGACCTCGGTATTTTTTTAGGGATCTTCATAATTGGAATTATTTGGACAAGATTTGGCCATAACAGATGGACAATTAAAGACACGATGTTCAGTATTTTTTCTGACAACAGATTAGATTCAATATATGAAAAAAATCAAAGAAATTTATTATTTTGGGGAATAGGAGGTATTTCTCTATTACCAATATTACTGGATGGAGGTATTCAAGCAATAAGCAATTATGAATCAGATACACTAAGAAGAATATTTACGGGGGCTTTATTTGGAATGGGCTTTATGTGGTTTTTTTGTGCATCATTAAGTGCAAAGCCATCTAAATTTGAATCTGAAAGTCAAGTATTATTACCTGCAAATGCAAGATTTGTTCAACCTCCTGAATTCCACCAAGATATAAGTGAAGAATGATCATAAGGAGTTTTATTCCCTGGTGCACCAGTACCTAATAATTTCAATCTATCAAATACAGAATTAATCGCAGATGAAAAGTTCTTATCTGTTTCAGCAAATCTAACAAGATCCCCCATTGCTTCAGACCATTTAGAATCCTTATTTTTTCTCCTCCAAGAATTTAATGATTGTATCAAGGGTAAAAGTGCCATAAGAACTTTTCCAAACCCGATCCATTCAGCCCTTAAACGAAAACTTGCTCCCTCATGAAATGGAATATGCAATTGTTGTTTATTGACCCATTTATTTTCATCTAACCATTTTAGGATTCTACGTGAATGTCTTGTGGTAACAAAGCGTACTGGACCCATTCTCCTTCGCATTCTTGCAACATCAGTTGTTCCTATTAATGAAAGGGTTCCAACGATAGACGCTATTGAAAAATTTACTGGTGTAGATGCAACGTTTTGAGATTTTGCAGATTCTGAATCCCAATTTTTTTCAGCTTTCGCAAACCATTCTGCGGGACTTAAATTCTCTAAAAAACTCTCAGAGGTCACATGATCCGGTTGTTCAAAACCAGGTAATGTCCTCTGCGATTTTACTATCTCAATTAATCTCTTTAATGATTTCAAATCAACTAAACTAGGATCTGTATTTAATGGGTGTGGCCTAGATTGAATAAATGTCCTTAATACATTTTTTAATGATGTTTCCAAGTCATCTAATGAATCTTCATTTTTTATGGGTCCTACAATTGGACTAGAATTAAAAGGTGGCGGAACTTTAATTTCACCAGATAATAAATCACTAAAACCTTTTCTTATTTTTTTCTGTATTTCACTGGTTTCAAAATACTCAGTTTTATTCAAAGAGATACTACGTAGAGTTCCTGAATTAATTCTACGCATAGCACGTTCAGGATCACAATCTATCCAAATTACCAAATCAGGAATTAATGCCGCAGAATTCATTTGTGCTACCGTTTCTAAACCTAATTCTCCAACTACTCCCTGATATACTAAAGATGAATGTATATTTCTATCACTAATTACCAAACCACCTTCAACTAATAATGGTTCTATCCAACTACGCGAATGATCAACACGATCGGCAGCAAATAATCCAGCTTCCTCCATTGGAGTATGGTCTCCAATTCTCACTGCATTTATGGCCAACATTCCTAATTTTGAATGTCTACGTGGTTCGTGTGTAAGATGAACACCGCTAAATGCAAATTCATCTGAGGCGATTCTACGTAATATTCGAACTGCTTCCCCCTTACCTGAACCATCGCCACCTTCTACAGTAATCAAATACATAATACAACCAACTATTATTCTAAATTTTGATCTGCAAACTGAAATTTAGCCAAAGTAAGAAAACCCATTCCAATTAATGTCAATGCAGGCCCAACTATAATTAATCCGCGACTAAACATTGAAAGTCCTGCAAAATACAATGTTCTTCTGTAATGCTTCGCTCTTTTAACCTCAAAATAAGCATGAATTCCTAATAATGCGAATAAAACGGATACTACACCAACAATTGTACCAACTAAAACTACTTTATTTAATTCACTTTCATCTATATTTCCTAGTTCTGTTAAATCATCTCCTTCGTGCATGGTGATGTAATGCAATGTAGCTTTATCTGGAATAAAGGTAATATGTACTGAAATATAGCCCTCTTCAGAAAATTCCATCCTCATAGGCCTTTGTGGAATATCTTTTAAAACAAAAAATCCATCATCTCCTGTCACTTGAGTACCATAACTTTTACCAGTGTTAAGATCATAAATTTCTATTATCATCCCCTCAAATTCCGCACCATCTTCAAATAATACAATTCCAGAAACGTCTACATTGTCATCAATAGCAAAAAATTGGGAGTTTTCAACTAATTCGGCTGGATTTCCAGTAAGTTGCATTAAACCACTCAAAAGGCCTAAAATAGCACCTGCCAAAATACAAAATGCAGCTACATTTCTTAATTTTTCATTTTCTTTATTTGACGAAGCAAATCTTTGAAATTCTTGCTCAATTCTACTCAATGAAATTGTAAGCGGTTCTTCATCAAGATTTTGGAGATCATCATCATTCTTTTCTGAAATCTTTAAAGTCGCCTTCTCCAGCAAACCAGATTTTTTTTCATCAACACTAGAATCATCGGATTTTAATTGTGAACGCACCCTATTACGTAATGATGTTAATTTACGTTCTCGTTCCTCATCCATATTACTCCCCACCATGCTCTTTGACTTGAGTTTTTTCTGAATTTCTTCTAATTTTAAGGTCAAATACCCAAATTAACATGCTAACCAATAATAAAATCATTAAAGATAATACAAAACCATTTGAATCAAAAAAACGTTCATTAATTATTTTGTCTTCATTCACTTCAGAATCTAACATATTAACGGTATCATTTTCAATTAAAATTATTTTACTTTCTTCGAATGTAATTTGAAATAAATACGGCCAATACTTTCCAGTTAACCAAAATTTAGAGTTATTTTTATCATAGGCAATTCCATTTAAAACGTCAGAATTTTCAGATTCTGTATCATTTAGCAATCCACTAGCATCAATAGAGCTATTTACAATTCCGGTTTGAATATCAATCATTACAATTTCATCAGTCAACCATACATTAGAATATACCATATCACCCACACATTCTAATTCGTTCAAATAAATTAGTGGCGAACCATTTTTAGTTACATTTACAGTACCTATTAATTCAAAGGTTTCTAAATCCCTGAGGGTCAGTTGACTACTGCCATCACTCATAACAAAGAAATCTGACATCGTACATAACCCCCAACCTTCTCCCGAATAATTATACGTTCCAATTAACTCAAATGAATCTAAATCAAATACAAATGCAATATTAGAAGTATAAGTCAATTGTATTAATTTCCCATCAAATGAAGTAAGTCCTTCTGCAAAAATAGACTCATTATGGAAAAAAACGTTTTCTATAATCCCAGTACTAATATTAATTTTTTGTAAGGTTGATTCACCTCTTTTTCCAGTACTTTCGTAAAAATAACCCTCGTGAACTAGTAAACCTTGTGTCCAAGAACTAACATTGTGGTTTTTTCTTTCTTCAACAACAACCTCTAAATGCTGGATTGAATCAGAATTTTCAATAGATGCTATCGAGGTATTTAGACAAAAAATAGGTAAAATGAGAATAATGAATACCATGCTATTTGGAACACGCCATCTTGGCATGTCTGATACATGTTCCAACGCGGCTTATATACGTCCTCGATAACAGAACGTCATCTCTAAACGAGATTGTCAGGTGTCCTTGATGTCGAAGCGCGAAAATAATTACTCTGCTAAACTAATTATAGCAATGCTATTCATGTTTTTAGGTGCTAGTTTCTCTCCAATAGTTTCTGCAAATTCCAATGAGAATAATGAACAAAATGAAGAAGAAAATAATCAAATTAATGAACCGTATGTTATTGGTGATTTGAATGATTTTATTCCAGAATTTGATGGGCGTCAATATTTATTTACTGAAGAATCACCTGTATATTCAGCATCAAGATGGATGAAAGCAAAATATTCTGAAGCGGGAAAACCATTTGATTCAGAAAATACAGTATCTGTTGCGGCTCAAACTGGTACTTCAGGAAGAGCGCATCCTGGCTGTACACCTAGCCCAGGGGATGATTGGACAGAAGGTGAATCTGGAAATGTGGCAATATCTGGAGGTTCAATAGATGTTGTTGCTGAAAAAGTCACTGCGAACGCTGCATTCTTAGTTGGAACTAGTAGTAATGTAAATATCGCAACATTAAACAGTTTTGCGACAGATTGGGAAACTACCATCTTTCCCACTGTAACAAATTTATTCCTTTCAGGTTCAATGCCAGATAGAGATGGAAATTGTCAGGTTCAAATTGTAATTTATGATATTGATGGAGGAGGAGGCATTGGCGGTTATTTCTCTCCTGGTATTGCAAATAGTCAAGAATCGATTTTTGTTGATGCTGCAGACACTAGCGGATCATTTGGAAAAGTAATTCTTGCTCATGAATTTCAACATTTATTACATAATCACGCAGACCCGAGTGAATACTTATGGGTTGATGAAGGGAATGCAGACATGGCAGCTTTCTTCTGCTTTGGAATGGATAATTCGCTGAGAGGACACATAAATGCTTGGACTAGTCGTCCTGATGTAAGTATTCGTTGGTGGGATCAAAAAGAAGATACATCAGATTATGGCGCAGGGATGCTCTTTATGCTCTATCTTCACGACATGTTAGGCGGACCAAATGCTATGGCTCAACTCGTATCTGATCAAGCAAGTGGTGGATTTGGGGTTTCAAATTTATTAGCAAATCCACCTGGTGGAGTTTCTTCACCAATTGGAAACACATTTTCTGATGCAATGGCTAATTTTTCTGTTGCTGCCACATTAGATTCCGATCAAGCACCATACGGATTCGACAGTATCGATATGATGCCTACATGTGGAGGTTCTAGTTCCGTTTGTAGAGTTCAACCTTCAGAAACACATACTACTTGGTCACAACCTTGGACAAGCCCAAGCGTTGTGATTGAGGGATGGGGTTTGGCTGTTTTCAAAATGGTTGCTGATGGAAATGCTGGTAAACTTAACCTAAGACTAACATCTGAATTAACCCTATTTGATGGTGTTTTAGCTGCAGTTGATAGTAATGGTATTGTTACGACAACACCACTAGACTTTTTGCCAGGTCCAGACGGCAATGGTGATGGAAATCCTGATTATGGAGAAGCCACAGGATTAGTTCCTGGATTTGGAAACGGTACTGATGAAGTTTATGCAATAACCTGGTTTGAATCCATTCCAAGTGATTGTAATTATGAAGATTGTTATGGAACACTTCCTCCAGGATTTTCCGCATATCCCACTTCTTCAGTAAGTATTGAAGCAAATGTAATTACAGGCCCACCGACATTAAATCCATCTCCTTTGCTTAATTATACCGATAGAGATGGAGATGGAGGGTTTGATACAATTCAAGTAGATACCTATGTTACATCTCAAGCATATTCTGAAAAAGTTGATGTTTTACTTGAAGTATATGATTCATCTAATAATCTAATTGATTCAACAACCTCAAGAGTAAATGCAGGTGGAGGACAGCCTGTAACTTTTAGTTCTTGGTTCACGCCTCAATTAACTGACACTTACACAATAGTTACAAGATTGGTTGAATTAACTGGCTCAGTGATCGATACACAAGTTTTACCAAACCTATTTTTAGAAAATTTAAAACCAGAAGCTATTGGTTCAATCAATACATTTGATGCTGAAACATGGGATCAAATTCAATTTTCAGCATCTGGAGAAGATAAATGGGGATTATCAACAGATAACGAAAGTTTGCCCAACAATGATGATCCCGTGGCTTATGAATGGACTTTTGGCGATGGGAGTATCTCTACTCTCAAAAATCCAAGAAGAGCCTACACTTCTGTAGGGCTTTTCCCAGTCACATTAAAAGTTCAGGATATTGGAGGAGGTTGGAGTGACATTCTAAATTGGAGTATGAACATAACTGATGAATCAACACCAATTATAGAGATTAGGATTAATGGCCAATCTTTAAGTCAAAAACCAGATTGGTGCCCTGCAGATTGGTGTTTAGATACAGACCAAGCTACAGAATTTAGTGCATACAGAGCTAGTGATAATGTTCCGATAGATTTGCTTGATTTTACTTGGTCTTTTGGCGATGGGAATGTTGAATCTGGATTAGGCATGTATGAAGTTGTTCATGCTTGGACTGAAGGAGAAGCAAACGGAAGATCTTCAATTTTAAATTTAAGTCTAAGTGATGGAACAAACGTTGCATTCCTTGAATTAGAAATATTAGTAATGAATCGTATCCCAAGACAGATATTCGAAGGTAATTTTGTTACAGAAACACTTGTTCCAATTACTCTACCTGATGTTTTTGTAGATGATGATGGTACAATTACGGAAATAATATGGGTATTCGAAGGTGAGGTTAATTTGGACGGCAGTGGAGTCAACTTCGATAGTGCATTCCTAGAACCAATTACATCTGCTGATCTAAACCCAACTCCTGCTTGGAAATTTCCAGGTAATTATAATGTAACAATTACTGCAATAGACGATGATGGGAATCAATCAATTGCGACATTCGTTGTAACTGTAAATAATCAAAGACCTGTTCCACTATTGAATGTATACGATAATTTAGGCAATCCACTAAATTTAGTAATCGAAGATGCAGTTGCTGGAAGAAATTATACTTTTGATTCTGGTTCCAGTTATGATCCGGATAGTTCAGATATGTTAATGGCGCAATGGATTTTTTCAGATGGATATTCAATAAATGTAACTTCAAATGAACCTATTGGATATCAATTTGATGAACCAGGAGATTACAGTGTGACATTGATTGTTACGGATTCCCTTGGATTAAATTCTCTAACCCTGGAGAGAATAATTAGAATCGCAAATCCTGCACCAATTATTGATGCAAAAATATTAGATGCATGGTTGAATGGTGAGATAGTTAATGAAAATACACCAAGAGGCAATGATAGTGTGTTCACATACACTTCCACATTTACCAGTGAGGGTGAAATCTTTGCAGCTCCAGGTGCGCTATTATTTTTTGATTCTAGTGGAACAAGAGATGGTGATTTCAAATTTAATGGATTTACTAATCCTAATCAAAATGAAAATGATTGGAATGGTATCGTAGAATATTCTTGGGACTTTGGTGATGCAGGACCAATTAGTAATGAGGCAAGTCCTTGGCATTCATATGATTTACCTGGGCTGTATACTGTCACTTTAACTGTAAGAGACGGCTACGGGACTGGAGACACAAGTCAAATTCAATTTAAAGTTAGAATAAATGAAGCCCCAGTATTCAATAGTTTGAGCATCTCTAGTGGAATTGAACAAATCGTAGAACAAACTAATATCAGAGTTACAGCATCTGCAGATGATTTAGAATTGACAAATGGAATTATTGCTTGTAGAGATCTTAACCCTAGTATAGACAATAATGAAGATGGAATTGCAGAAAATGATTGTGAAGAAGATGTAAATTCAGAAATTAAATATTATTGGGATTTAGATTCTAGATTTGAAGACACAAGTATTTCCGCTGCCCTAGATGGAGATAACTCAAATGATTTCATTATTGCTCAATCATTAGAATATTCATGGAATGAAACAGGAAATACTGTTATAACACTGAAGATTTGTGATGGAATCAATCATTGTTCAATTGAATATATTCCAATTAAAATTCTTCAAAAACAAACAGATAGTGATGAAGAAGAATTTGATTGGGCTGATCCAAATAGTTATTTTAGTTCTGATATTGGAAGTAATAGTGTAATATTTATTGGAACTATTATTGCAGTATTACTTTTAGGATATTTTGCAATGAGACAACCAAATGAACTTGAGGAAGATGCTGAAGAAGCCTCAGAAACATATGAAGTAGATACTGTAGAAGTTAAAGGAGGAGTCATGGGAATGGATAATCATACCCCGCCACCAAAACCAAATGTATTAGATAAAGAAGAGAGACGGAATTCAAGTTCTGGTTATATTCGCCCCGTAAGAGGTAAGTGAAGAAAATGTCTTGGATTCAAAGAATCTCGATTTTTCTAATTTTAATTTTTTTATTACCCTCTTTAGTCTCAATAATTACTCTACCCAATAGTAATCTGATTCAACCCGTTTCTGCCTCATCTTGTAGTTCATCCAATAGAGAACCAATATGGGGCACTGAAGCAGCAAATATTTCGATTCAAGAATATTATTGGGGAGGAGAAAAAGGGGATTTTAGTGAGGATGAGGACCGAGGCGTAGAGATTCAAGACACCCCTAATTCATATCTCCCTCAATCTCCTCTTGGAACATTAACACAAGATGATGATTTTAGTACTAGTCAATTAATGACTAATGATTCAATTAGTGGACTAAGATTAAATTTGACAACGGGACAAAAATATACATTTTGTATCACTGCTCAGCATTTGAACAATGGCACTATATTGGGAAGTTCAAATGTTGATGTATATTTACTCACTGAATATGACTGGGAGACATATCAAAGAGATTACAGAGAAAGACATGAAGAATGGAGACATTGGAAGAATGAAGTCCCGATTGAATGGCAATCATATTTAGGTAGTCTTTATTGGAAACCATTTAGAGATGTTCATGAATATCATGATGATTCAAAATTTGAATTTTCAGTAGCATTGGATCAGTCCCTAGTAACCAACACAATGTGGCAAGAAGGAGGTCCGAGCTGGGAAGAATTTTACTTGATTGTTGATGGTTGGGACAATATTTATGATGATGCTGGTGCACCAGGACATGATGTTCAAGTTGACATTCAAGTAATGATTGAAGAAAGATTTGCATTACCAAATTGGACTGTAAGTCTAACCTGTTGCGGTTTATTTCTTACAGTTGCTGCAATCCCTGCTGTATTACATGTTCGTTATCAAAAGGCTGGTTTAATTTCTGAAAACTCTCAACTAATTCCTAAAGTCTCAGGAACAGATTCTAAATCGTTTGGAACGATGATGGAAGAAGAACAATGAGAATATATATTAGAATTAATATTCTAACATTTCCCAAGCATCTGTTAAATCTCTAACATTAATTAGGCCTTTTTTGCCTAAATGAAAGTCTGACTCAAGAGTAGCATAAACCAATGCTTGATTCAATAAAGGCGCATGTAATCTTGTCCAATCTCCACTTGGACCTAAGCCCATTACACTTATTTGATGTGGACTATTCCTCAAATTCCAACATGCTGTAACAATTTCAATTCCATCATGATAATCATTTGTCTTAAAACATAACTTGATTAAATCACCTGATTCATGATTTTCCTCGATTAAAGATACGATTTCATCAGCATCTGGTGTTTGATTGACATCATGGAAAGAAGAGATTATTTTTGTCTTTGATTTAGTAGCATCATCATATAATTTTTTACGACTTTTTGAATCTAAATTAAGTTCTAAGTCTATCCAACTAACTTTACTTTCAATTGCTTTTGACAATATTTCAATTCTTTCATCTTCACTACCTGGAAAATATCCACCCTCTTCTTTACTTCTACAAGTAAAAATTACTGGCTTTTCTATTGCTTCTTTGAGTCTTTTAATTGAGTCTTTTACATCTACTTCTGATATCTCTTTTGGAACTAATTCAAATTGTACTTTTTGTTCGTTATCGGACTCAGAGGGATTATTATGATGAACTTTTGATAAATATAAACAATCGAACCTTATCTCCAACATATCTGCACCTGCTAATGCTGCTAAACCAGCAGACTTGATGCATTCTTTGACTGTGTGCCCCTCAATAGAAACACATACCAATGGACGGTTCACGACATGGCCAATCTGAAGTTTACTTTAATGCTGTCGAATTTTTTTTACCTACACATATGTACCT
Source organism: Euryarchaeota archaeon UBA596 (assembly GCA_002498205.1). Lineage (GTDB taxonomy): Archaea > Thermoplasmatota > Poseidoniia > Poseidoniales > Poseidoniaceae > MGIIa-I. Next base: position 2,213 of record DAGQ01000024.1, on the reverse strand, counting down.
ATTGCAAACACATAGGCGATTAGTTTACAAACCTCGCTTGTTACTCTACAAATGTTCGAAGAAGTCCTTAAGGTTCGAGTGATGGGGTAGCAAAATTTTCTACAATTAGAAATTAATGGGTGATTTAATGTCAGATGAATATGATGCTGAAAGTATTCAAGTGTTAGAAGGGCTTGAAGCTGTTAGAAAACGTCCAGGTATGTACCTAGGCGATCCACACGATGGAACTGCTTTACACCATTGTATTTGGGAAGTAGTGGACAATTCAGTTGATGAACATCTTGCAGGGCACACTGCTTCAATTGAAGTAAACCTACACCCTGATGGATCCCTCTCTGTACGTGATTTTGGCAGAGGTATACCAGTAGGAATCCATGAAGAATATGGCATCTCTGCTGCTGAAGTTATTATGACAAAACTACACGCAGGTGGGAAATTTGATAATAGTTCATACAAAGTTTCAGGGGGTTTACATGGCGTTGGTGTTTCTGCAGTAAATGCGGTATCCGAATGGATGGAAATGACAATTCATAGAGATGGAGTAATTTATTTTCAAAGATACGAGGCAGGAGTCCCAGTAGAATCATTAAAAGAAATTGGAAAATGTGACGATACAGGAACATTAATTCAATTTAAACCAGATTTAGGTATTTTCACGCACATTACTGAATTTGAATTTGAACAAGTAGATACAAGATTAAAAGAAACATCATTCCTTAATGCTGGATTAAAAATAATAATTACTGACAAAAGGGAAGATGAAGAAAATGTAAGTACACACCACTACGAGGGAGGATTAAGTGAATTTGTGAGGCAACTTAATTCAAACAGAGAAGTAATGCATCAAGAAGTTATTCAAATCAGCGGTGAGAGAGATACAGAGAAGGGACCTGTAACTATTGATTTAGCACTACAATGGTCTGATGCATTTAGTGAAACCATACTTTGTTACACAAATATAATTCGAAACAAAGACGGCGGAACTCACATGTCTGGATTAAGAGGGGCGTTAACTAAATGTATCAACAACTATGCCAAAAAACGAAAGTTGCTAAAGGGGAGTTCACTATCAGGAGATGATGTTCGTGAAGGTTTATCTGCAATAGTCAGTGTAAAACATCCAGATCCTTCATTTTCATCACAAACTAAAGATAAACTAGTAAGTAGTGAAGTCACAAGTATTGTTGAAACGGTAGTTTATGAAAAACTAGGTGAATTCTTTGAGGAAAATCCCTCTGTGGGCAAATTAGTCGTAGATAAAGCATTACTCGCATCTAAAGCAAGAGAAGCTGCAAGAAAAGCAAGAGATTTAACTCGACGTAAAGGAGTTTTAGAAGGTGGAGGATTACCTGGAAAATTAGCAGATTGTCAATCCAGAGATCCTTCTGAATGTGAAATATATTTAGTCGAAGGAGATTCTGCAGGAGGTTCTGCAAAAACGGGTAGAGATAGAAGGATTCAGGCAATATTGCCACTCCGTGGTAAAATTCTTAATGTTGAACGGCAAATGAGAAACCTAGTGAAAGTATTTCAAAATAATGAGATACAGACTATGATTAGGGCTTTAGGTGCTGGTGTTGGAAATCCTTCTGAAGATGGAGTTATAGAAGAAGGAACATTTGACACAAGCAAATTAAGATATTCGAAAATTATTATTATGTGTGATGCAGATATTGATGGTGCCCACATAAGGACATTGATGTTAACATTCCTATGGAGATTTATGAGACCTGCAATAGAAGAAGGTCATGTGTATATCGCTCAACCACCACTATATCAGTTATCTAAAGGTAGAGTGGGAAGATATGTGTATTCAGATGAGGAAAGAGACTTAGTAATGACAGAGTTACAAGGAGATAATCCTAATGCTAAAATTAATGTACAGAGATACAAAGGTTTGGGTGAAATGAATCCCGAACAATTGTGGAATACTACGATGAATCCTGAAACAAGAACCATGCTAAAAGTAACAGTTCAGAATGCTGAAGAAACGGATAGAATGTTTGAAATTTTAATGGGTGAAGATGTCCCAGACAGAAGGAAATTTATTGAAACACATGCAAAGGAGGTGACAAACCTTGACATCTAATGAAGAAACACCAAGTTCAAATGAAAATATTCTTAATCATCCATTGAATAAGGAAATGAAAATATCATACATAAATTATGCTATGTCTGTCATTATTGGCAGAGCTTTACCTGATGCAAGAGAT
>DAGQ01000067.1:12144-16578 GCA_002498205.1 Euryarchaeota archaeon UBA596 | reverse complement strand
TTTTGTTTTATTGGCCATAACAATCTTCTTGCTTTGTCTAAGTTTCCGTTATCAGGCCAACTATTTAAAGGAGCAAATCTTTGTGCACCAGTTCCTGCACCACCACGACCATCTCCAATTCTGTATGTACCCGCAGCATGCCAAGTCATTCTAATAAAAAATCCGCCATAATGCCCGTAATCGGCTGGCCACCAATCTTGACTATCTGTCATTAATGCATGAAGATCTTTCTTTAATGAGATATAATCTAATGAATTAAATGCATCCTTATAATTAAAATCGTCTTCCATAGGATTAGACTTTTTACCATGTTGATGTAATATATTCAAATTAAGTTGATTGGGCCACCAATCTGTATTCTTTGTTCCAGTATTACTGGTACTGTGTGTCCCGTGCATTACAGGGCATTTTCCTAAATCATCATTGCCTAAATCCTTCATTTTTTTCACCTGTCTTGAGAATAATAAATTTTAGGCTTGCCTAAAGAATTTATTAACCTTGACCGACAAAATGAATCAAAAATCTTTGATATTTAAACGTTTATTTTAGACCAATTATTCAAAATGGATTGATTTGAATTACATGTCCGACTTCTACTTTTTTAGCCCCTTCTTCGCGGGCTTTCTCTCCAGCCTGTCTAAGCATCCTACGCAAAAACCCTAATTGTCTGATATCTTCTAATTTTTTCATATTTTCGTGAATTGCATGTAAATTATTTCCAAATAATGCATCTTTTAATTTATACTCTAATTCTTCGGCATAATCTGAATATAATAATAATAATTCTTCAACACATTCATCACTTACAGGCATTCCTGCTAAACTTTTGCATAATCTTTTCATTGAAGTTGTATCGTTAGTAATCCCTACATTTAATGAAATTGTATCTTTTTTTTCCAATTCTTCTCCATCAACTGAAGATTTGTTTTCTACTGTGGTTTGAAAATCAAATTCTTCCAAAACTTTTTCTAAATGTCTTGTTTTTATTGTACCAACTCTATTTTGTGCTGCTGCTCTTGAAGAAAGCAAAACTAATTGTTGAAGATATTTCTCTAATTCTTCATTTACACAAACCACAGCCGAAGCTCCAACTGATTCCACATTCTTTATTTGGTTGAGAATTAAACCCCTAGTACGGCTAAACCCGAGTCTTTCTCTACGAGGATCATCAAGAGTTTTTCTAGAAGGGTCTTTATCTAATGTTTCAAATTCAATTTCTTTAACGATTTGATTTAATTTTTCAAGTAGCAAATCTACTAACTTTTCTTTAACTTCTCCTGAAATTCTCATATCAGTAAATTGGCCTGCAACCATTCCAATACTTGATTTAGACCATGGTTTAGATGTCATATTTTCACTCCCATTCGAAAATCCAAGGGAAAGCAGCACCAGCAGTGATTGGTTCCATTCCCGAATCTGTCATTAACCAAGTATCCTCCGTACCGATACTACCCTCTGAATATACAACTTTAGGTTCAATTGCAATAGTTCCTCCCTCAACTAATCCTCTATCAAATCCATCTGCTATAACTGGGCTTTCATCTAACTCTAAACCTACTCCATGCCCTAAAAATCTAGTTTGATCTGGTTTCATACCCATTAAATTATCTTCATAGCCTAATTCACATGCCAATTCAAAGCCTTCGGTCCAAGCTTCTGAACAAGTTTTTCTTTGATGAAGAGCATCTACGACAACTTCCTTAACCCCTTGCATATCTTCAAGTCTATTTTCCCATTCCTTTGATAATTTTCCAACAACGAACATTCTAGTCATATCTACAATATATCCTCTATGGGCATGAAGAAGATCAACAAGAACAGGTTCACCACGTTTAATCTTACCAAAACCAGAGCCCATTCCAGCTCCTGAATAGGGACCAATTCCACCAACTGCAGCATCAAAAAATGAGGGGATCCCTCCACTTCTACCAGCAACGACAACACCCCTGTTACATTGCATTGGATATCTTCGCATTGAAATCTCTCCTCCAAATCCAGCCGCTCTACTAATTGCTTCTGCTGTTGCAGTAAGTTCTAACTCTGTTACACCTTCACAACCTAATGCACTAATTGAATCAAACATTTGTAACTGTACTTCTGCTGCAATTCTCATTTGCTCTATTTCCCAATTAGATTTCTTTTCACGGATTGAATGTACTAAGTTATTACAATCTTTTAATTCGCCTTCAAAATCTGAAAGTGAGCTCTGGAATTTTGAAGCAAAAGAATAAGGAATATTAGATAACTGCATTAAGGGCATTTTCTTAACTCCACGGTTACTTAAATCATCATAAAATTGAGATAGTCTGGGAAAACTAACAACTTCATGAATTGCATCATCCCCTCCGGCTTCAAAAATCGCTCTCTTCAAACTTCTCCTAACATATTGTACTGGTTCAATTTCATTACTCTCGGCTGAAATGTACATTGCACCATCTTGTCTACCTCCGCAGAAATAATACAAATCTACAGGGTTATGCAAAAGGGCACCTTCCAAGCCCGCGTTATCTAATGCTTTTGCAAGCATTAATTGTCTAGATTTTAGTTCTGAAATAGGAACTCTCCAATCCTCACCTTCGGGTCCGCATAAGTCCGATTCACTCCAGCCCATGACATACCCCAGAAGGAGTAATTGAAAAGGGTTTGATGTTTCTCACGTCAAATATGGGGAGTGGTGTACGAGTAGTAGTACTTGGGATTTCACAAGATGGGGGCTTCCCTCAAGCAGGATGTAATCTAGATTGTTGTCAATCCGTGAAAAATAATCTATCATTAACAAAACATCCTGTTTCAATGGGGATTATTGGATCAGATGGATCAAAACATCTGATTGAAGCAACACGAGATCTTGCTTGGCAATTGAATTTATGGAATACTATTGAATCTAATGAAACGTTATTGAGTTCATTATGGATTACTCATGCTCATCATGGACATATTGATGGACTAGGATTATTTGGAAAAGAGGTCATCAATGCTAAAAAATTAAATGTTCACTGTAGTGAAAGTTTATCAAAATTAATTAAAAGAACTCCAAATTGGAATTTACTAGTTGAATCCGAGAACATTATAATTAACCCATTCATTAATTCAATTTCATACACTCCCTCTCCAAATTGTGGATTTAAAATAAAACCAATAAAAATTCCTCATAGAGCAGAATTATCTGATATGCATGCTTTTTTAATAATTGGCCCAAATAAAAATTTACTATTTCTTCCAGATCATGATACCTGGGAAAGTACACTAAAATTTGTAAATAGGAGAACAATCAGAGATTGGTTCAAAGCAGAAAGAATAGATTTTGCTTTAATTGATGGAACTTTCTGGTCTTCAAATGAATTAGTTGGAAGAAATCAAAAAAATGTACCACATCCAACCGTAAGTGAGACATTGAAATTAATTGGCAACAAAAAATTTGAAGACCCCGTAATAAAATTCACGCACCTTAATCATACTAATCCACTCAATAATAAATCAAGTAATGAATTTCTAAAGGTTAAGAAAATGGGGTGGAGTGTTGCGGATGAAGGTGAAATCTTCAAAATCTAATTGTAATTAGAAATGTCAAACATTTCACAAATTGATTCTACATTATCAACTGTAAATGCAATTTCTGCAGTAGATTCTTCCATATGCATAATATAAAATGAATTTAAATTAATTCCTGCATCTGCTATTTTTCTTGTGAATTCGGCTAAAGCACCGGGTCTATGATCAAGAGTGTATAGTAATAATTCATTTGTAGAATATGATGCTCCATAATTATCTAGTGCTTTCTTTGTTGCACTTTCATCATCAACTACTAAAGCAACAGCAGGTCTTGCTTTGCCTATTGCCGCAGCACCCAAAATATTGGCACCTCCTAATGCTATTGCTTCAGTAACTCCTGCAAGTTGTCCGGGTTGGTCACTCAGTTCAATTTGAAATTCGATCATGATGTTGCGTCGGTAGTTGAGTATATTCCACTTCCGATTATTTTCATCTTTATTCAATATCTAAAATTCTTTTTTCAGCCAATTTACAATACTCATGATCGATATCAATTCCAAGGTATTTTCTTTCAGAATTTAAAGCCGCAATACATGTTGAACCTGAACCCATAAATGGATCTAAAATTATATCTCCTTTGAATGAATATAATTCAATTAATCTTCTTGGTAATTCAACTGGAAAGGGAGCAGGATGTCCAATTCTTTTAGCTGAAACAGTTGGGAAGCGCCAAATTGATTTTGTTAATTCTACAAATTCTTTACTTTCGATTGTATCAATTCGATTTTCTTTTTCAGACTTTGAACGTGGAAGTTTATAATCACCTTTACTAAAAACTAGAATATATTCGTGTATATCCCTTAGGCAAGGGTTTGAAGCACTCTTAAATGAGCCCCAAGCACAACTAGATCCTGCTGATGCTGATTTGTCCCATATTATCTC
>DAGQ01000067.1:0-11749 GCA_002498205.1 Euryarchaeota archaeon UBA596 | reverse complement strand
TAGGGTTTACGTCCTAAATTTGCAATATTCACTACAGCTCTACCACCAGGAACTAAAACCCTATACGTTTCTTCAAAAACATCTTTTAATAATTTAAGATATTCATTTAGACTTAAATCCTCATCATATTCTTTACATGCATTATATGGTGGAGAGGTTATCATCAAATGTATACTATTATTTGGTAAAAATGATAAGTCTCTTGAATCGGCACAAACTATCTTATTCATATATTTCAAAGGAAATTTTTTAGTTTCCCCTACATCTCTAAAACTTATTTGATTTTTATTTAATTTGGAATTATAATATGTACTTGAATCATGGCTTTCCCTACCCGAAATTCCAAAATCAGAGGTACTAGTAGAAACTCTTCCAGCACCTCTAGAATCTCCTGCCATAGATTCAGGGGATTTTTAGACAATATGAATTTTCGCTAAATTTTTTAATTAATAATCCTATTTTAATCATATTTATTAAATCTCAAAAAAATTAATTATGGCCCATTTAACTAATAAGCAGTATTATTTAGCAATAACTAATGGGGGCTATTCGCACCTTAAATGATGTTTTTCTTGACGGTAAAACTGTATTATTAAGAATTGATGGAAATAGTCCCTTACATCCAATTGATAACTCTTTTTTAGATGACACTAGACTGAAGGCAGTAATTCCGACAATTAACAAATTAAGTAAGACAAAATTAATTATTTTAACACATCAATCAAGACCTGGAAAAAAAGATTTTACAAGCACTTCAAGTCATGCAAGAGAGTTTCAAAGACTGCTAGGTAGGACTGTAAAATTTGTTGATGATATTTGCGGTGAAAAAGCATTTTCGGCAATTGAAGAAATGAAAATTGGAGATATATTAATGCTTAATAACGTTAGAATGAATCAAGAAGAGTTAGAATACAAGACTAATGATTATGAATCGCAAATTGATACTCAATTTATCCAAAGATTATCGAGTATTGCTGACGTTTTTGTAAATGATGCTTTTGCTTGTGCTCATAGAAATTCACCGTCTATCACAGGGTTTACTTACGCATTACCCTGTATAGCAGGTTCACTAATGATTGATGAAATTAACTCACTAGAAAGCGTAATGAATAACCCCAAAAGACCATGTATTGCAATTTTAGGGGGCATTAAAGTTGACGATTCTGTTAAAGTTGCAAAAAATATGTTAAAAAATAATATTACGGAAAAAATTATTGTTACAGGCGGTGTAGCAAATTTATTTTTAGATATTTCAGGTACGGACATAGGTGAAATTAATAGATCATTTCTCAAAAAAGAATTAGGAAAGAAGTGGGATAAAACTTGTGAAGATATTTACAATATTTTATTACATCATTCTGAAAAAATAATTTTACCAGTTGATTTAGCATTAAATGTAAATGGTAAAAGAATAGATCAAGAAATTTCAAAATTACAAAATGAATTTCAAATTTTTGATTTAGGGGTTCAATCTACATTAAAAACATCATTTGAAATTAAAAATGCAGGGACTATAATTCTCAATGGACCTGCTGGTGTTTTTGAATTAGATGATTTTAAATTTGGTACTATGGAAATCATCAATGCTTGTGCCGAAAGTAAGGCATTTGTTGTAGTTGGTGGTGGACATACGGCAACCCTGATTAGTAATTTAGGTCTTAATAATAAAATTAGTCATGTTTCTACAGGCGGAGGTGCTTGTTTGGAATTATTAGCAGGCGGAAAATTATCAGGAATTGAAAGTTTAGAAATTTCTGCAAAAAGATTTGGACTCACGATTAAAAAATTACAAAGAGAATTACTATGATTAATATCATGAATCAATAGGGTTCAAAAAGGATGATTTTTCGCAGGCAGTTCGTATGGTACTAAATATGGACACAAGGCGTTCTTCTGATGAACTAAGAGAAATGTTAAGAGAAGCCGAAGAAAGAAAGGTGTTATGGGAAAAACATTTCAGAAGTGAAAGTATGAATATTAGAAAAAATGCTGAAGCATTAAGAAATTATACTGCTTTAAGAGGCGTGATTAAAACTCTAAGATGGGCATTAAATCTAAGCAATACAAATGGAGAAAAAATCACACATCCATTGGATTAGACCAAAAATAACTAATTTGTAATACTGTTTGCGTAGCAATATGAATACCAGAGGGATAGCCGTATTATGCACAATAATTTGTATATTTTCACCTATTTCTTCTGCTCAAATTATGGATATTAATCCTAATTGTCCAGCAACTACACATGTTATTTCTGATCATACCCCAGAACAAATTCATATTCAATTAACTCAAACTCCTTCTGAAATGTTAGTAATTTGGGCTACACCTGGGTTAACCAATTCAATTGTTGAATATGGTATTGGTAATAATTTAGAAAATTCTAGAGATGGTTATGAAATGTGTTATGATCATGATATGGTTTTTCACTTTGCAACAATGACTGACTTATTGCCAGGTACTGAATATACTTATCGAGTTGGAGATGATCATGCTGCTGATTGGTCTGATACATACACATTTACTACAGAAGATTTTGAAAAAGATTCTTTTGAATTCGTTGCTTTTGGTGACCATGGAATGTCTGATGAAGCTCAAAATACTGCTAATTTAGTTAGAAGTTTTGATAATGCAGAATTAGTGATTCTTTCGGGAGACATATCTTATGCAAATGGTGAACAAAGTGTTTGGGATGACCATGGAAAGAAATATGAAAGTACAATGTCAAATATTCCTTGGATGATGACTCCTGGTAATCATGAAAATGAAACTGAAGACGGATATGGTTTTGATGCATATGAAACTAGATTTGAGACACAAAGTAGTAGTGGAACTGATTTTTGGCATAGTTTTGATTATGGAGGAGTTCATTTTATCGGAATTTCAACCGAACATCCCTACTATGAGGGGACTGATCAATTACAATGGATAAAAGAGGATTTAGCTGCTGCTAATGCAAATAGAGATAATGTTCCCTGGATTGTTATATATGGACATAAACCACTTTACACATCCCATGGCCATCCAACACACGATGATACAATGATAGAATTACGAACACTTCTTGAACCTATATTATTTGAAAATTCAGTAGATTTAGCAATTTGGGGGCATGACCATTTCTATGAAAGAACTTGGCCGGTAATTAATGAAAATATTACAACTAGAGGATTAAATGATGATGGTTTGATGTTTGTTTCAGGTTTTTCACCAATCCACATAGTTGCAGGTGTTGGAGGAAAGGATTCTTATGATTATGCTGAAGAACAACCGGATTGGTCATTCCACAGAGAAATAACCCATGGAGTTGTACATATCACAGTTAATCATACCACGGAGACAATGCATGTCGAATATGTTCGTACAGACGATACAATTGGTGATTCATTCTTATTGGTTAAAGAAAGTTCCAAAGATCTAATTATTCCTGAAGAAGAGAAAGGTCTTCCTGCTCCGGGTATGTTACTAAATATTTTAGTAATTGCTTTCGCTTCTATTTTTAAGAAAGAAAATGAGAATCTATCAGAATCGTATTAATAGTATCATGTTTAGCAAAGAACATGCAAAAAATACCAACAATGCTAGTCATATTTCTATTTTTAGGAGCCGCACTAGCAGGTTGTACTCAAGTAGAAGAAAATGAACAAAAACAAGTTTGTAACGATCCTGAAGCTAATAATTTCGGAGAATCTACAGAAAGTACTGTTTTAGAAGGTAATGAAACATGTAATTATGATCCGATTCCATTTCCAGATTGGATTGATGAAGATTTAGAAGGTTCAAGTCCTACAAATAATTCTGAAGAAAATCAAGATCTACCTCTAACAAAAGAGTATGCCGTTGAGGAAGTTCTCGGATTAATTGGTGTAGACGGTACACCCGAAGCGAGTTTAAATTTTGATGCTGTATCTATTGGACATGATAAATTTGGTATGCAGGTTTTAATGACTGTTCCAATTGAAACTCTTGAATTTGATGCTACAGATGGTTTGAGTGGAGATGTAGAAATAACATCAATAAATATGTATGATAATATAAATCAAAAGGCAAAAAATGATGTTGTTTTATCAACCCAAATAGCTGGAATGACAATGCAAGTTAAAATGTTAGAAGCACAAGGTGCACATCCAGATATTCCAAATGCAGGAATCATTAATCGAGTAATAACTAATATGGAAACTTATCAACCTGAAGCGGAATGGTCAATTGATTATAAATGGGATTACTTAGAAGCATTAGATAATATTGGAATGACAATAACACCTCCTCAAGAATGTGATGGTCATGGATATGAAATGGCGGCCATGGGAAACATGGGTCCACATTGTATGTGTGATGATGGTTATGATTGGAACGAAGGAGATATGATGACTTGTGTTCCAATTGATGTTGTTGAAAATTCTCTAAATGAAGAAGATAGTACTTCTTCCGAGGAGGATATAGGGCCTGGTCCTCCTGAACCATCAGCTACAGAATTATCTAATACAGAATGGGTTTCTATTATGGATAATGTTACCGGTATTCAATCATTTACTGGTATTGTTGATATGGAAGATACTGGAGAGTGGTCTATAACAGTATCAATCATACCTTCCATTCCTGCAAAAGTTATTGATTTGACTATGACAAATGATACTGAATCATATGAAATTTCTTTTATGTATGGAGATGAGATAGAAATTAATCTCGTTTCTGAGGACTCAAATATCTGGAATAAAGGAACTTCTGATTTATCCATTAATATTGAAGATAATAATGAGATTATTATGATAGAAGTAGAAGAAACAAATGAAATAGTGAAAGGTTGTACTGATTCAGAAGCAAATAATTTTAATCAAAATGCAGAAGAAGATGATGGCTCATGTACTTATGATTCTACATCAAAACCTAAAATTTTAGCACTTCATGGGGGAGGAGATAGTGCACAAGGTCTCCAATCTCAGGGAGGAATGCAAGATTTAATGGATGAATTAACTGAATTTGAATTTGTTTTTGTTGATACTCCTGAAGATGATGGAGTTTGGGTAAGAGATCCCCCCGGAGGAAAAGGAGAAGGAACTAATGATCCAAATTGGGCTGATACATCAATAAATTTCCTAGATGATTATATTGAAGAAAATGGTCCTTTTTATGGGCTTCTTGGTTATTCTCAAGGTGCAGCAATGATTCCAATTTATTTAGCATATTCAGATAATTCTTTTGAAAAGGTAATGCATTTCAATGGTTATTTGGAAACTGGACATCAAGGTTTAATGGATACCATTAATCAAAATTCACCATTTTCTGAAAATGCTCTTATTTTTGAAGGAGAAGATGATACATGGTTCGGATATGGTTCTGCAGAACTTGTTGAGCACTATACTAATTCTATTCATTTGGTTGGTGATGCTGGACATCACCTTCCATATTCAAATGATAGAGCATTTGATGATGTAGTGTCATTTTTTAGAGAGAGTTCTGATATAATCTCAGGATGTACAGATTCCTCTGCAATAAATTATAATAATCAAGCAGAAGAAGATGATGGGAGTTGTGAATATGATGAAGTAAATGATGATACTTCGTTCGAGATTACCTCAATCCGATATGCAAATATTTCTGGTGATATAGAGGTCCCTATTTCACAATTAAAATTACACATATTATCAACAAATTCAAATGACCCTCAACAAACAATACTAGGTACATTTTCATTAATGGAATCTGCACAAAATGAAGAAATTAATCTTGGAATGTGGACTGATTCAAATTTTAATCAATGGGAAATAATTTGGATTTGCAACTATGAAGTACAAACTATTTCATTGGCGAGTTCTGAATGTAGAATAGTAATGAGTAGTACGTGGATTAGTACAGAAAATAGCACAGATATAGAGAATGATTTTGATTTGAGATTTTTTGATAGTTGGGCTAATGATTATACCAGTTCTAATGCAATGCCTAGTTTCACACTTGGTATTTCATTAGTTGCCTCACTTGGAGCTTGTTTATTACTTCAAAGAAAGAAGATGGAATAGGTAAAAATCAAATGCAAATAGGGCCAGAGCCTGTAATATGGACGAAGTCCCTGTACGCTATCTTGATACTCATTTAATAGACGAGGATTGTAACTTACATCATGGAGATTTTTTACTACATGAAGATGGAAGTTGGTCACTATCTAATGGGGACGAAGATGTAAAATTCAATCTAAATGGTTCAGATCGTCTAATTACTAGAAGTTTACAAAATTGGCATACTCACCTTGCTATGATTTTAAATCGTGGCACTGGTGAAGACCTTCCCTTGCAGAGATGGCTAGAAGACATCATATTCCCTACAGAAAAAAAACTCACTTCAGAACTGGTTGAATTAGGAACTAAAGCTTCTTGTGCAGAATTAATTGCAACAGGTACAACCTTTGCTTGTGATATGTATTATTTTCCAAAACAAATGGCTGCAGGATTAATTGAGTCTGGAATAAGAGGTATTGCAGGTGGTACCATAACAGATTTTCCTACTACTTCTTATCCTGAAGGAGCAAATCAAGCAATAAATGATCTAGATAATCTTCTAAAGGAGGGTACTGGAAATTCTAGAGTTGAATATGCTGTTGCCCCCCATGCAATATACACTTGTGGAAAGGAATCCCTAATCAAAGCAAGTGAATTATCTAGAAAACATAATTCTTATCTTTTAACGCATGCTTCTGAAACTAGAAATGAAGTTGCAAATTGCAAAAAAGAGAATGGATATTATCCAATTGAATATCTAGACTCTATTGGGTTTTTAGAATCTAATAAATCTGTATTAGCACATTGTGGTTGGTTAAAGAAAAATGAAATGAGGATTTTAGCAACTCATAATTCTAAAGCCGTTCATTGTCCTACAAGCAATATGAAATTAGGGATTGGAGGAACTATGTCTTATCCTGCAATGATTGAAGCAGGAGTAGATGTTAGATTAGGAACTGACGGCTCAGCCAGTAATAATTCAATTGATCTAAGACAAGAAGCAAAATTAGCAAGTATGATTCAGCGACATGATCATTGGGATGCTTCATTGTTAAATCCTGAAAAATTATGGAAATTATCTACTCAAGATTCTAATGATTGGGTGGCTTGGAATATTGATGATATTAGAATGAGACCTCATGGATTCGAAAAGAGGAGGTTGTTAGCGAATCTAGTATATTCTAATGCTGATTGCTTAGATGTATGGGTTAATGGTGTAGAATTAAGACATGGGGGGATGACAATGTCACTAAATGTTGAAGAAATCTCTAATGATCTTGAAATAGCAGTAAAAGATTACTATGAAGACATAAATTAAGCAAGCCAAAAAGATACTGCTAAAATTGCATATGTACCTAATAACATAGCCCCTTCTAACCAATTTGACCTACCATCAGAACAAATACTATTTGCAATTAATACAGCAACAAATGTTGCTATAGTTTCAAATAATCCAAACTGTAATGACATATTTACATTCAATAACCAACCAATTAAAACCGTAATTGGAGCAATTAGAACTGCAACTTGAGTAGATGAACCAATCGCAATTCCAATAGATAAATCCATTTTATTTTTACCAGCGACTGTGACTGCTGTAAAATGCTCTGCTGCATTTCCAAATAATGGTATTAAGATTACACCAATAAATAATGGTGGCCACCCTAATGCATCAGCACTATGTTCAATACTACCAACTAAAAATTCTGCCATTACTCCCACTAATATTGTAGATGTCACTAGTAAAATTATTGCTTGTTTCATGGTTAAAGATGCTTCTTCATCTTCATGATGGGTAGAGTTTACAAATAAATGTGAATGTGTCTTTAATTGAAATAATAGAAATAATGCATACAGACCTAATAATATAATTGAAGCAATCCTTGATAAATCAACAAGTGTATCAATTGTATGATTACCGGTTTGAGCAAATGTTGCTGGAATTATCAAAGCCAACATTGCTAATATCAATAAAGAGCTGTTAGTACTTACTGCACTAGAACTAAATGTTTGCTCTTTATGATTTATACCCCCCCATACAAATGCAAGCCCTAAAACTAACAATAAATTACCAAGAATACTACCTATTAAACTAGCCTGTACTACAGTGATTAAATTTGCTGCTGAATCTAAAGATCCTGCGTCATTTGCAGTTTTCGCTCCTATTAATAAAAATATTACAATTATTAGTTCGGCAGCATTACCAAAACTAGCATTCAAAAATGCACCTAAGCCTTGACCGACTCGTAATGCTATCTCTTCTGTAGCTCTACCCATTAACCATGCTAGAGGCATTATTGCAAATAACGAAGAAATAAATACTCCTGTATAATTATGGCTAATAAATTCAAAATAAATTGAAATTGGAATTGCCAATAAACATAACAGAATTTTAGATTCTCTTGGGTCAATAAATTGTTTCCAACCATTTGCTGCAATCTTTATTTCAGCAGTTGACATTTTAGATCCTCATTACTTTCTATTTACTCGGCGTCTTTTTGGTTTACTACTTTCACCAAAATCATCTTCATCATCCTCATCATCTTCATCAGCCCTACTTCTACGAACTCTACGTTTTGATGATTTTCTCCTTTCTCTACGCTTTGGTTTAGGTGCAGCTTCACCGAATAATTCATCATCATCTTCATCATCTAACGCTTTTGAATCATTTACATCACGTTCTGGTGCAGAATCCATCGGATCTTGTTTACCAGTATCCATTATTGAATCCATGTCTGGTTCTGCAGATGTACCAATAAATTCCTTCATCCAATCTTCACCTTCATCTTCTTCATCTGACGATGGTGATCTTCCAGCAGTTGTTAATGTTAAAATAATCATTATAAAAGCAAAAATATTGAATGCTGCTAAAATATATGTGAACATATATGGTGGAGATAGCGCTTCTAACTCAATTGCTTCTGGTTCTGGTTCTGGTTCTAATGACTCTGCAAATACACATTGTAATTCTCCTGTTTCAATTTGTTCGCATCTATCTACGAAAAAGTCTACTACTGCATCATCCCAATTTCCCGCTAAATCTACCGCTCTAACTTCTAATCTATGTTCTCCAATTTCAAAATTCTTAGCTGCATATGTAATGAAGAATGATACACCATTTTCCTCAGAATTATCATCGATCAGTACATCTAAATTCTGCCAAGCTTCAACTACTTCACTCTGCATATCTAAATTTCTTGTGAATCTAATTTGTATAGTTCCAATTCCAACATCATCAATTGCTCCTCCACTAATCATTAAATTGTCACCATATCGATAACTTGAACCTGTACTTTGTGAACTAGGAGAATACAGAGTTAATGTTGGTGCTAAACCATCAGCAGAATAATTATCCACTTGTGTGATTGCAGAATTTCCATATGCATCATAACCAGTTACTCTTATGCTCAAAGGTCCAGCAGGAACATTTTCTGTTAATGTAAATTGGTAAGTATATGTATTTGACATTGCCCCTGCAGGAGTCATAACTAAAGACATTACAACATTCGCACCTTGAGAATCAACAATAGTAATTTTAGGAAGATTTCCTCCTGCTGCTTCTTCTAAAGTTGCTTGTATTGTATATGTTCCTGCTTTCATAGAACTTCCTTGTAATCCAAGAATCCCTATTGAGAGTTCAGGACCGAGAGTATCTTCATCTACTAATCTTGCATTATAATCCTCCTCTAATTCAAATTGAAGGTTTCCATCAATATCCATTGCTGCCACAGCATACCAAACCTCTCTATCTAATCCTGCTTGGATTGGAATTGAAACTGTTTGAGCGGGTTCGTCTTCGGAAGTAAATGTAATTGGGCCATCAACTAATTCCCATATATCTAATAATAATGAAGATTCTTTTTCATCAAAACATTCTGAATCTGTACAACGATAAATGTAATATGTTTCTCCTGCTTCTTCAATAATTTGTTGGAAATTAACTCTTACTGCAACATCACCAACCCTCCAGACATCTACTGAATTTAGTGGTGTTTTTCTGGGTGGGCTAATATCTTCAGCAATAGGGCCAATACAATTTTGAATAAATCTAAAGTCTTCATAAGTTCCAGTGTCTTCATCAAATTCTCTATCTGCAAAATTTAGGAATTCTTCAAGATTGTATCTAGCTTTAGTAGTAATACAATAATGAGAATCAAGAGTCCAATCACCATCTACCGGGACATCATATTGACCTATTCCTGCTTCTACTGAACCTACAAGTGTTGGTGGATTTGATGAAAATGTTTCATTAGTAATTTCTGAGTTAGATCTCCAAACATTGTAGATTTCTCCCTCAACTCCAATTTGATCTGTCCAAGTTACCCTAGTTAAAGCGTTTCCAATATACTCTGCAGAAACATCTGTAGGCTCAGCAATCCAAGGGTCAAATGTATTTTCAAATACCGTAGCACAATTTGATTCACCTATTGTTAAATTTGTACGCCCGTTTGCATCTTCAATTGTTACACAATAGTAGTAATAACCAAGTGTTCCTCTATTAATTTGATTTGGATAAAATGTTACTCCTTCCATACTAGACCCTAGCATCATTACTCCTGGTTCATAAACATCTTCAATTGGTAATCTAGATCTCCAAATCGTATAGATTTCACCAAGTTCTCCTGCTGAATCTGTCCAACTTACATTAGTTACTCCATTTCCTAAAGACGGTGAGGGCTCAAATACCGCAGCAACACCCTCTGGAATTACAGGATTTGAAGTATCTTCAATTATTGGAATTGATAATGTGTTAGAGTTTACTGAACCATCTGGCAACTCAAATCTTAAATCTTCATAATCTAAACCCTGACCCAAATGATTCGGTAAATAATATGTTACTGAATAATAAACTGAACGTTGAATATTTGGAGGTACATCAAGCGTAATCTGGGTATTTGATGCTGTTAATGTTGTTACTAAATAACTTGAAGTTGTTGTTGAAAGGATAAATCCATTACTGCGGTTTAATGGTATTAAATGCCTCCAAACCCTAATATTCAATGCATCAGACCCTGTTTCTGGTAATTCACCTGCATTTAATTGGTTATAATTAACCCATGAAAGTGTTGTAGTTTCTGACTGAGCATTAAATGTAGCAGATAACAATGAAGGAGTTCTTACGGGTTCTGTTGTTTCATTAACGGGGTTACACAATACATTTTGCCCACAATACAAATTTATTGTTTCTGTTCCGTCACTTTGCAAGGTTATTATTGCATAATAAAATTCTCCAGAAACTTCAGGACCTATTTGTAACTCTACAGAATGACCTGGGTGGAATGAACCTGTGCCGTTTTTACACAAGAAAGAATTCATGCTTTCACAAGCATTAGTTGTGAGTTCTGCGATTGGTTGTAAAGATTGTAAATTTGTTTGAGTAATTCTAGTTGTATGTCTGTACACATAATATACGGATGAAGATAAAGATTCAATAGCATTAAATTCTTCTTGGTCCGACAAACCATCTCCATCAATATTATACCAAGAGATTGTAGATTTTTCAGTAGTTGGATTATAGGATACAGAAATACCGATAGCAGGTAATTCTGTTTGATCATAATCATCTTCATCTGGAATTATTCCGCCATCATCAATTTCTGGTGCTGGATCTTCTGGGTTATTTGGATCTGTGAAATTAAGTACTTCTTCTCCATCTGTATAACCATCTCCATCCGAATCAGGATTAAGTGCATCAGTCGCATGATTAGTTATTTCATCACTATCATTTAATCCATCGCCATCTGTATCTAATAAAT
>DAGQ01000021.1:7643-15632 GCA_002498205.1 Euryarchaeota archaeon UBA596 | reverse complement strand
CTTGCAGAAGCAAATGTTCCTTACGAAAAACTAATAGAAATGGATGAAATTAATTCAGAATTTTCAGAATGTGATGTGGCATTGGTTATTGGGGCTAATGATACAATTAACCCAGCAGCAAGGAGCGGAGAAGGACCACTAGGTGGAATGCCTATAATTGATGCAGATAAAGCGGGTGTTGTAGTAATCATCAAAAGAAGCCTATCTGTAGGTTATGCTGGCGTAGATAATGATTTGTTTTATGAAGATAAAACAATGATGTTATTCGGTGATGGTAAAAAGATGATGACCGAATTGAATTCAGCTCTTAAAGAACTGTGATTAGGTTTCAGTTTTGTTTGATTGAGCAAATGTTCAAGAGCGTATATACATTGGAAGGCAACGTGAGAGGGATGTCAGGGTTACATCATCGCATAATTTTGGTATTTTTTACGCTTGTTTTAGTGGCAGTTCCAGCATTGTCAATGCCTAACGGACCTCCCGGAATGCAGGGAGATCAACTTACTAGTGAAATCGGATGTACTTGTCATGGAGTTAATGCTGCAGGAACTCCTTCTGATCAAGTACTAGTCCAAATTAGCGGTGTTCCTGAGTCTTATTCATTAGATACCGATTATACTTTTGTTATTTCTGGGGATGCGGCTGATTCAGCAGGTGCAGGATTTATTTTTACTGACTACGGCACTGGAAACTTTACTTGGTCTGAAGAATTTGAAATAGATTATGTCTCAGATGTAGAAGGTACAATAGGGCATAGTCTAGTTAGTACTGAAAAAACATGGACTGTAAATTGGACCTCACCAGAAACAAATGTTGGAGATCTACATTTTTCATTAGTTGTAAATGTAGTTGATGGCATGAATGGTGCAAATGAGGGTGATAAATGGAATATCCTATCATTCACAGTTTCATCTCCTGACCAAGCAGTATCTCAAGAAGGAGAAGCATTAGAATCTCGAACACTTAGTGTAGGTGATTATGATACCTTATTTGTCCAAGAGGAAGATCCAGAGGCAATTGAAAGGGAACACCAAATGGAACTAGCTCAGAAATATTTTGATAACGGAAATATGTATTATTGGCCAACTTTAGGGATTTTGATTATTGGGGCTATAGTACAAAGAGAATTTTATGAGCGAAGATTTGGAGGAGGTCCTCCATATTTAGCTAAAGAATTAGCAATACCTCAAGCAATTAGAAGAGGGTCTTTGTTCTTAGTTCTACTATATTTCACAGTATACGGTTATCAAAATTGGGGGACGGTAGAAGGAATTCTAGTTGGTTGTTTAGCTGCTTGGGCTGCATATGGATTGTATAGGACATGGGTTCAAGCAGTTGCACCAGCCAAAGTACCAGATTTATTGTAAATTAGAATTTAATATTAAGGTTGAATATTGAAATGTCTTTACGTTTAACATCAGATAATCCAACAACAGTTCAAGCACACTTAGATGAATTAAGTATACGTTTGGGGCGGTTATTGGCAATATTAGTATTGATGATGATTATTTGTTGGAATTTTATTGATGAACTTATATTAAGAAATTATATTTCTTTACTTAGTCCATGTACTGATTGTGTAGCAGTTTATTCACCTACAGAATGGGTTTCTCTTAGATGGCTTTCAATATTATTATTGGGGATTTGTTTTACAATACCATTTTTTTCAAGAGAAGTTGTTGTTTTTTGTAGTCCTGGATTGTTATCTCATGAGAGAAAGTGGCTTAAACAATTATTATTGGTAGGTTCTGTATCAATAATTTCTGTTGTTTCATTGACCTTATTTGTTATACTTCCTTTTTGGTTTTTATCTGCAGAAGAAGCGGGATTTGTAGAGGGTGTTTCTCCCAGTTATAGTGCAGCTGCAATGCTGGAATTTGCATTAATTGTTTCTTATATCGAGATTATTGTTTTCTTATCCGTTATATCTGCAATATTATTGAGACGCTATGGAATCGCAGAGGGAGAAGAAAAAGCATCCTGGCAATTAAGATTACATGGGATTTCAATTTTTTTAATGTGGTTGATAATCCCTTCTGAACAAGATACTTTGTTGACAATAGGAATTCTTACAGAATTTTTACTTGTCGAATTATCATTTTCAAAAATAAGAAAAGGAGCATTAGCCATGCCTTCATTCGATAAAAATCGTGGTATTTTAGATTCAGAGGCTAGACTTAGAAGAATTGGTGTTGTTGGATGTAGTTGTTGTGGTGTGGTGCCAATTCCTGAAAAGAATTCGATTCCTGATGGTATGGTATTTCTTCCAATTCCTGATTTTTGTATGTCAAAAGAGTCATATGATTTATTAGTTGGATATACTATGCAGTTGAAATTAACTGACATAATTATCACAGGTTGTGGTAGTAAGACAGAAATAAATGAAAAGCTTATCGAAAATTTACAATATTTAAACTGTCAAATTAGAACACTTTCATTAATCGATTTTAGTACACTACGTATTGCTGAATCAAAAATTAAAGATATTGATTTTATGATAAGATTGGCGGTTGAAAGTGATCCTTGGAAAGTAGAAAATTCATACGGAAGGGTATCTAGAATATTATCTGGATTTAATAGTGATATTAGACCAGATGTTGCATTTTGGACTAATTCAAAAAACCCTCCCTTTGGAGCAGACTTGTACCCAAATGAAATTCTTATTACTTCAATGAATGAGCCCTCTTTTGAAACAATCAATGATTTTGAAAAAATAGGAGTGAAATTATTGCAATTACAAAGAATTTGATAAATTAATGACACAATTACCCTTACTCTTGAAGACAAGTTACTCTCTCACCCTAACTAATGCGGATTTGGATTGCCCTTCCTATTGCCATGATCTTGTTTATTTCATCATGGTTTGTGTACTTTAATCCGGAGATTGTAGATACAGTTATCGAAAATACAAATAATGTTGATGACGAAGAATATTTTTCACTTAATATTCAATCAGAAGAAAAATGGCTTGTATTAGTAATTGGTTTTCAGGATAAAAAGGCAAATTCTGAAATAGATTTAGAAATGGCAAAATCATTGATTAATGGTGAAAATGGAGTATCTAATTACTTAACTGAAATGTCTGCTGGAGAAAGTAGTTTCAATTTTGAATTTCACAGTAGTGTATTGAATGCAGAATATTCTGTTTCTGAATATGGTGTCGATGTAGATGGAATTCGAGATGCTGGTACTGAATCATCAGATGGTGCAAACGGCTTAGCAATAGAAGCTTTTACCCAAGCATCCAATAATGGAGTTGTCTGGGGGGATTTTGATTTAAATTCTGATGGTGTTGTAGATAGATTATTGATCTTACATACTGGTGGTGTTCAAGAAGATGGGGGTAATTCCAATGAATTATGGAGCCATTTTGGCCATTTTGAAAATGATTTAAAACTTAATGAAAGTACTATTAAAACATATGCAATGGCAGGTTTGAAAAGTAATGTTGGCACTATTGCGCATGAAATGTTACATTCTTTTGGAGCTGCTGATTTATATGCAGTCCATGATGAATTACCCCAAGATAACTGGAAAGGTGTTGGAGATTTTGATATTATGGCTAGTGGGAATTGGGCAGAAAATAATTTAGGTGAAAGTAGACCTGTATTGCCGATGGCAGCAACTTTGAATTTGATAGGTCTTGATAGGTTTGAAGAAATACAAATTGAAGAGATCGGTTCTAATAATGAAGTTCAATTTGAATTAATGCCTATGTCGAATTTAGGAATTGCGTATCGTATTGAATTAAGTCAAAATGAATTTATTTGGCTTGAAAATAGGCATCAAAGTGGACTAGATTCAGAATTACCTGGTTCTGGATTATTAGTAAGTATTGAAGATAAAGAAGTTGGTAATATTTCATTAAATAATGTAAATAGAGATTCTCTCAATCCTTATTTGCAAATTATAGAGGCAGATGGAAATTCAGGATTAATTTCAGGTTCAAATAGCGGGGAAAGTTCTGATTTATTCGTAAATGGTTCAAAATTTGGTAATGAGGGACTTGAAATTAGGGAACGTTATGGAGAATTAGTTCCATGGTCTATTGAAATTAAAAATATGACAGACGAAAAAATCATTTTAACATTAAAAACAAATGAATTACCTATAATTTCCATTGTTTCTTATGCTACTGAATTTTTAGATGGAGAGCCATACGTTATTGATATTGAAACTAACTCTAATTGTAATCTAAATGCAGAATTGTTTAGTGACGATAGCAGAATCTTGAGATTAGAATCTGAATTAGAAGTGGGATTAAATGAAGTTTATGGCGTATGGGATTCTCCAAGAAATTCAGATTCAGGACAAATATTCGGCATAATTAAATGTGGTGATTCAAATCAATTAAATGTAAAATTTAATTGGAAATCAATTGGAAATCGTATTGATACAGATTATTTTGAGGGTACAATACATTTTGAAGAGGTTAGTGAAGTTGTAATACCTTTAGAATTTGAAGGTAATGATTCTAGAACATATCAATTGGAATATGTAGGTCCCCTAGAACGGATTGCTAAATCTCCTAGTGAAGTCACATTATCACCAGGAGATGAACTAGTTGTTACAATTGATCCAAATGGTCTACTTTCACCTGGAATGTATGCTCGGGGACATATTGTTTTACATGATGGATTATATGAATACGAGATCGAAGTAGTGCTCCAATCAGAATTTTTAGAAGGGCAATCTGTAATTTCAAAATATATTGGAAGCCCTGGTCAATTAATTGCAATTTCTTTAGCTTTAGGTGGACTTTGGTTTTTATTGAGTATTTCTACAACAAATAAAAATGAAATTAAAACTGACGAAGATGAACAAGATAATATTCCTGTAGATGTTTATTACTAATCGTCTATGATACTTTCCATGAATTCTTTGAACCTTTTTGAGGAATCTGGTAATTCTATTAATTCTTCAACTTGTTCTGTTGTATTCCCATCTAAATCTACTCCATATCTGGAAATTAATTGAGAATTTAAAATCTTAACATGCTCCTCAGAGTTACCAAAAGAATTTTCCTCCATCTGTTTAATTATGTCATTTAGGAATTCTAATTTGGCAGGGTTGTGTTTGAGATAAAATGCTCTTAGTTTTATTTTTAATTCACTTTCCTCAATTTGTTTGGTATTTTCTTTTTTCATCTTCAAATTCTTTAATTTTTGTTCCAATTCATCAAATTCATTAAACTCATCAACTTCATTCAATTCTTGATATTGAACCACGTTAAGTTTTTGTTTTCTATATTCATTAGCAAAAACAATTGATACAAATAAAATACTTGAAATCATGAAAATGCCAAAACAAATTGCACCAGTCTGTGCGGATTGTTTTACAGATGGATCAGGAGTACGCAGATATCTGAAATCTTTTAATTCAGAAGTAAATGTGTTTTCATTATTTTCAAATGATTGAATTTTTCTAGCGAAGCCTAATTCATCTAGTTGTGCAATTGAATAATTTCCAGAATTTGCATCACCTTCTATTATAGATATTACAGGTACGATTCCTAATCCATTATTTAGTAAATCATATGAATTTGCTGAAAATAATCTTTGTGATGTTATTGTGGAATTACTTTTTGTTTTTTGCCATAAACCATTATTTTCTCTGAAAGATATTTCAGAGTCGATTTCTCTTTCTTCAACTAAAAACCATGAATCTCCAACAGAGATTGTTGCAGGTTTAGAACTTGTAGTGTGTGTTGTGAATTCGTTTAAAATTCGTCTTTCAACATTATGTTCATCACCATTTTTTGTTTTGAAAATCGATGTAATTACTACAACTCTTTTTGTCCATGACCAAGGGCTATCTTCTTCAGGAACTAAAGATTCTTCATTAGTTGTAATTATTACAAACATTTGATCATCAAAATAATTGGTAGTATTAAATTCCCAACTTAGACTTAAATTGACAAAATGAGTAGTTTTACCTCTTTGGCATAGTCCTTTATACTCTTTTAATTCACATTCTTCAATAGATGCTATATTAATTCTTAAATCATTATTTTCGATAATGTTTATTTCAGCGTTATTTTCTTCTTCACTAAGTGTATTCTTAAAATCATTTACAACGATATTAGTATAACCTGAATATTCAAAAAAATCTTCAACAAGATAATCTGGAACTCCAACATTAAATTCTTCATCACTAGAAACATTTGTTGGAATTATTAATAGAATTAGTAATAATGAAATAAATATAACTATCTTTTTCATTTTACCACCTCGTTTGTTCACCAAAAATTGTAATTAATTCAAAACTTCCATCAACCCAATTAGACATTAGGTCTAAACTTTCAGAACGTAATGCAATTCCTTCTGCTATTGAACTACTGTTAAGTGTAATTGTGAATGTAGTAAATACGTCATAACCAGTTAATTGAATTACAACTCCATGGCTAGCCCAATCGTAAAGTGTTGTTGTCGAATCTTTAGAAACATTTGACGAGATATTAATTGTAGCAGAATTAGATTCATTTAATGTCCAGTTTGAATATTCTCCTAGATAATTAATTTTTATAATTTCATTTTCAAGTGAACTGCCATTTTCAAGTGAGATTGTCAAATCAAAGATTATTGGAGAATTTAAAGTCACATTATTTGATTCAAATGATTGTTCGAATTCTAATACTATTTGTGCAGTTGTAATTTCGCCTGGAGAAAATGAAATTAATTCGGAATATGCTGGTACTCCTAGAATAATATCTTCTTCCCATTCTACAACTGTTCCTCTAATCGATGGACAATACCATTTGTATTCAGTGATATCTCCTTCACTATTTGTTTGTTGAATATATGATGAATTTTCACATCCGTTCCAATTTACAGGAGGTGAGGTATAATTATTATATCCATAAGCTCTTTCAATTAATTTCTCGTTTCCAGGTGGGGAAAAGTAACCTGAATTACCGTCCCATGATTCATTTTGGATATATGTCTGAGTCCAAGTTTCATCCCATAATGTGGGGAAATCAAAGAATTCAGCATCAGTATCAAATTCTCTTGTAATTACAGTATCAAGTAGTAATTCAACACCTGCTAAATGTTCTAAATCAATATGGATGTCTGTAACCTCGCGTAATGTTGCATGATCAGAAATGCGAATCCAAAGTGTTGCACTGTAGTCTACTAGCATAGTGCCTGTAATTAATCCGAGAACAGGTGCAGGAAATGTTCCTATGCCCATATAATTTCCTTCTTGTTTTATCTCATAAACAGAATAATTTTTAGATTTATATTCCATTGTCTCGATTCCTAATACAGTACGTGTTGTTTGACCAGAAAGGGGGTTATCAATTGCCGTTCCAAACCAGGTTTCATCTGTTGGATCAATCAGAGATGCAACATCTAATTCTGTGTTAAAGACCCATGTGTCACCAATAACCATGTCATAAATTTCTATATCGGGCCCATTAGGTTCTATTTCTTCAACTTCAGCTAATCCAGAACCCATATTAAGACTTAAACTGAAAAAAAGCAATGAGACTAGAATAGCCCTAAAACGTCTAGAATTAGTCTCCATTAGTGTCCCGAACCCTTTCTGATAGAAAATCTAAACCATTATTTTTTGAATTTAGGCCTTTCCTGGAGACCATCTACAAAGTTCAATAAATGAAATTTCGTTGTTGAATTTGATGGCACACAACCAAGATTTATTAACTCCAGCAGCTAATCTTGCTGCTAAACAAGCCTCATTCCAATTTTTAGGGGATTCACAATTTGGAACAACTAGCCAAGGAGCGTGTTGAGATGATATATCTTCGCTGTAAACTCTCCATCTACAACCATATTTGAATCCAGGTCTTGGCCACAAACCTCTCTCAAGTAATTCACCATAAATATCCGGAATCTCACTTAATACGTTTGATTCAAATTTTGACTCTAACCACTCCTTTTCTATTTCTGCCAACCAAATTCCACTTGCTTGCGGAACTCCTAATTGTGGTAATGGCATAATTTCAGGGTTTATTGGTAGCCAAAAACC
>DAGQ01000021.1:0-7257 GCA_002498205.1 Euryarchaeota archaeon UBA596 | reverse complement strand
TCTTCACTCAGTTTAGATGGCGATTCTAAATGTCCTTTTGGCTCTGTAATTTTTAATCTATATGCTGTGACATCAAATTCACCATCAACTACTAAGATTTCAGCTAATCTGCCATTATTTTCAACAGATTTAGCCCAATCAAACAAGTCTTTCCAAATTATTTCTGAACTATTATTCACCCATCTAACCTCTGATAATGGTTCAGATTTAGTTGGATGTTCTCCTCTATTCCATCTTAATGCCCAACTTTCACTACTATGATTTAAATCAGAATTATTTACAAGAACCAATACGTCTCCAGGTTCTCGAATTCTATTTAATGCAGAAGCTCTGTGTAAGAGGTACTTATCTTCCTTAAGTATTTCATCAAGCCATTTTTCATTAGGAAGAGGGAGATGTCTATGCCAATGACAGAATAGAACTTCCTCGGGAGTTAATAGATTACCTTCCTCGTTAAGAATACCAATTGCTGATTTATTCCAGAGTCTACTTCCAATACTTCCAGTAACTAACCATTTTTCCTCAAATTTTGTAGGCGCTTTATGTCTACCTTCTCCTTCTTGATTGCCAATTAAATTAGGATTTAAATTACGAATTCCGCGCTCTCGAGGCTTAGCTGCGGCTCTCTCCTTTTGTTGCGCCATATTAACACGGGTGAAGTCCACTCTTTTTGACTAGATGGTATAAGAATAAATCAGTATGACCTCTCAGGGTGCATGAGTCAGATGGCTAATACACTGTTAGATACTTTCGAACAATCAGAAAGAATCCTATTACATTTGCTTGAAAATGACATGGGTGATGAAATCTGGGATTTAAGTGGAAATGTTGCTCAAAAGGGAATTTGTTTGGCCACTGGAATTTCAAGGAAACATGTTAGTAGGCCTCTTGAAAAATTAGAATCGGATGGTCTAATCGAAAAGGATAGTGGTCGCCCTGATGGCTATCGTCAAAGGGTTTTAATTTACAGGATGACTCAAAAAGGTAGGAAATCTGCTAAAAAATTGTATAGGAATATTATGGATAGGCCAAGTCCAATATACAAAAATAAAACAATTGGCTCTAGTTTTGAAGAAGATAGTTCACTTGTTAAATGGCTAGGAAAAATTCGTACTGATGGAACTAGTGATGAAAACTTTGAAGATCAAGCGAAGGATGATGGCGAGCAATTCTTAAGAAAACTGATTAAAACGGCAATGAGAGATGGCGTATTAAGTGATGATGAAAGAGTTTTAATTGATGAATTAGTAGATCAATTGTCATTAAGTAATGAATCATTAAAAAAAATAATTGAAGAGGAAAGACATGCCCTAGAAAAAATTTCGGCTGGTGCAGAATCTGTATATGTGGAAATGCTAGATAAGGTTTGGGCAGACATTGGCGTAGGTGAAAGTACTACAGCTTTATTGGATGCATTAGCAGAATCATTAAGATTAAACCCCTCAAATCGAAAAAGGTTAGAGGTTGTGACAAGAAAAAGGCATGCTCTTTTGAAAACATTTGACCCTTCTTTTGAACCTTATGTTGAAGCAATGTGGATTGCGATGTCCGATGAATCGATTAGTGTTGAAGAAGATGCAATTCTTAGATCACTTCGTTTAAGTTTAGGTATTGGTGAAGATATGAATTCACAAATTATTGAGGCTATACGTTCACTTTTGGCCGAGGCTTAGCAGTTTTTCCGCCTTAGTTATATTCTTGCTTCTCTTCCAGTGGTCAAGGCTGGTGAACTTCATTATGCGTCTTAAATCAATATTAGTAATATTCGTACTGATTTTTTCGTTATATTCTCTGACTCCAAATGCAATAATTGATTCATTGGAGGGCGAAGAAAATATAAATTATTCTTCAAAAAATTTAGACGGACAAATTGGTAGTTTGGTTTTTGGTTGGGCTGTTACTGGTGAAAATAATAATGCTGTTCAAAGTGATACATTAAACGATTTTGATATAGATTCAAATGGTGATATTTATGCTGTTGGAACTTTTTCTCACACTGAAGAATTTGGTGATTCAACAGTAACATCTTTAGGCGGTAATGATGGATACTTGGTTAAAATTTCAGAAGAAGGTGATTGGGGTGCTGTGAAAACATTTTCCAGTAGTAATGATTTTTCTCTAGAGAAAGTTTCTGTAAACAATGTAGGTGAAATAGCAATAGCAGGACATTTTTCTGATTCTACAATGAATTGTGATGATTTATCAATAGATAATAATGATGTGGATGGAGGTTCAATTGATATCTTTATAGCAGTTCTAGATAGTAATTTCAATTGTCTTTGGCTTAGTTCTATTGGGGGTCAAGAAAGTGACCTTGTCAATGAACTAATTTTAAACTCTGATGGTACTGTTTTGATGGGTGGAATGATACAAGATATTGTTTACTTTGGAACTCAAGGTACTGATGGAACAGCTGAAGATGGTTTTGTATGTAAATTTACGAATCAAGGAGATTTAAATTGGGGTCATCGGATTAATGGCATAAATGATCAATCTGTTAATACAATCCTAGAAAATTCAGACGGTTCTATATTAGTAGGGGGGGATTCTGATAATAAAGCTGAAATTAATGGTGGTGGAGAAAATAAAAGTTCTAACCAAGCTGGTTTTGTACTGAAATTAGATAGTATGGCAAATGTAGATTCATTAGTTCCGATACCCGGAGTAGTAATTGAAATCGAGAAAAACCCTATTAATTCTGATATCTTTATTGCAGGTACTTTTTCGGGTGCTAAAACATTTGGAGACATCTCTGCTACTAGTATGGGATATAGGGATGGTTATGTGTCAAAATATATTTTTCCAGATGATTTTTCAAATTTTAATCAAGCCTCTAGTAGTGATGTTGTAGATTTATATTCAATGAATTTTGATTCAGATGGTCAAATACTTGTTTCAGGTTCATGGGGTAAACTATTCGATGATTATGAATTAGAATTAGGTACATTGAGTATTGATTCTAGTGATTATATTGATGCATTTATTGGCAGTCTTGATCCCTATGGCGATTGGACTTGGGCAATCAGAGGAACCTCTGATAGAGATGATATAGCGAAAAAAGCACTTGTTGATTCAAAGGGTTCGTTAGTTATTGGCGGTACATTTGCAATTTCACACGAAAATGAAGTAGAAAACGCAGTTCCAGACGGGCTTAATTTTTTAGATACAACTCTCGAACCGAGTAGTCGTCAATCACACATGTATGTTTGGAAATTACTTGTTGATACAGATATGGATGGAATTGGATCGATGCTTGATGATTGTGAAGGTGGTCAAACTGGATGGACTTCTATGCCTACTAATGACCGAGATTCTGATGGTTGTAGGGACTCTGATGAAGATGCTGATGACGATAATGATGGTATAAGTGATAATTCTGATAGTTGTCCCAAAGGTGAGATAAATTGGGTATCAGATATTTCTACAGATCCTGATGGCGATGGTTGTAGAATTGATTTGGAAGGTCCCTTTTTACCTGGTGATTTGGATTCTGATGGGGTATCCGATGAATTCGATACTGATAGAAATAGCGCAGTGAAAGGTGTATCTCTCGTAGATCCAGCCCTTGGAGGAATTATTCAGATTGAAGATTTACCCGTCAATGCAACCTTAAATCGTACCGATTTTATTGATACTCCATTGCTATATTTGTTGGGCGATGACGATGGATCTAATGTTGATTTAGACAGCGCATGGTTTGATGTTGACGGTGATGGTGATTATGATTTCCTGCGTTCAGGAGAGATTTTTAGAACAATTAATGGTGAACTTGAGCAAACCGCTTCTATGAATTATTGTGTAGGTAATGATTGTGATGGTCCAATTTCTGTTGGTGATATAAACGGAGATGGGAAATTAGATTTGGTAGATTCACATGGTGTACATCTTAACTTAGGTAATGGTTTTTCATCTTCTGTAGATTGGATGCCAGATGAAACGTGTTCTGGAGATCTTGATTATATTGTTTCAGAGGTTTCTTTGGGTGATTTAGATGGTGATGATAAAGCAGATTTATATCTGGCTTTCCAAGGTGATGATGATTGTATTTATTATACTTCAACAGCGAGTGATGGAGCATTATTTGGAGATACAGCTCAGAATATGGAGAAATTAGGAACTACTACGTCTGTAAAAATTATAGATTTCAATCTTGATGGGAATAATGATGTAGTTAGATTAATCAAATCGTCTTATCTAGAGGTTATTTTTAATTCTGGAACCTCACAACCTATTTCTTCTTCAGTAAATTATCAAACACCACCAATTCAATCAGGACAAGCAATAGATGTTGGTGATTTAGATCTGGACGGAGATCCTGATATTCTTGTTGCAACTTCTCATGATAAGCCAGATAGAATTTATCTGAATAATGAAACAAACGGCAAGCATAATATGACTTTAGAATGGACTACTTATGGTGACACATATTCAACAAATGCGAAAATCGCAGACATTGATGGAGATGGAGATCTTGATTTCTCTTTAGGTGATTTAGTATATTTAACCACGTCCAGTGCAGATACATATAATGGTGATGTAGATAGAGATGGAACTGTGGATGTTGTAGATAATTGTATCATACATAGAAATTACTTTACAAATCCCATAATTGATTTAGATGGTGACGGCTGTCATGATTTCTTAGATGATGATGACGATGATAATGATGGTGTCTTAGATGTTGAAGACAATTGTCCAAGTGGAATCACTGGTTGGGCTTTTACTGCAAACCTAGACCTTGATGGAGATGGATGCCTTGCTGAAGAAGATTTAGATGATGATGGAGATGGAGTATTAGATGTTGATGATATTTGCCCCAATACTCGGCAAAGTGATGTTTGGCAAGTTGACACCGAGGGTGTAGAATATGATTCAGAAGGAGTTCCTTCTGAAGAAGGTTCAGAATTAGGTTGTCATCCTGGAGAAAGTGACAAAGATCATGATGGTGTTGAAGATATAGCTGACTTATTACCTACAGATAACACTCAACATTCTGATTTAGATGGTGACGGATTTTATGATAACCCGCCACCAGCCACTTTAGGTGATGATTGTCCTATCAAAGATGGTACATCTACAATTGACAAACAAGGATGTCCAGATTACGATAACGATGGTTGGTCTGATGAAGGAGATAAATTTCCATTCGATCCAAATAAATGGGCAGACCCCACAGATGATTCTGATTTTGATACAATAATGGATGTAGAAGATGACTGTCCAATTGATGCTGGTTCATCTTCTGAAGATAGACAAGGATGTCCAGACACAGATAATGATGGTTGGTCAAACCCTGATGATTTGTGGTTGATTGAGGATGGTGCTGATGCATTCCCAGATGACCCAAATAGGCATTTACCGGAAGGAAATGATGATAACAATGATGAAGGGGATGGAAATAACGATACTAATGGTACTGGTAATGGTACTGGCAACAATGGTGAAAATATGGCAATAGACACAAGTTCTGATAACATGATGTATGTGTATATTGGTGCTGGTATACTTGTATTTCTTTTATTGTTAGTATTTGTAATTTGGATGTTAAGAGGAAGAGATGATGATGATGACGAATATCGAGATGATTATGCGGAAGAATTGTTGTCTGATGAAGAAGTAGTTGGTGGAATGTTCAGGAAGAAAAAACGTAAGAAACAAATGGATGATCATGGATATGCATCACAAAAAGCACAAGTTGAATTTGGTCAAAGGCCAGGTGCTAGACCGCAGATGCAATCTGGAAGACAACGTCAAATGCAAGATACGGGATACTACGGCGAAGAGAGTCGACATGACTCCTATTACGGTGGCTCTGGTGGAAGTGCAAATGTTGGTTCAGGCTATACCCCAACTACTGATATGAGAGGTAAAATTGGAGATGATGGCTATGAATGGCTAGAGTTCCCAGAAAAGAGTGACCAATGGTGGTGGCGAGAAAGAAACGGAGATACTTGGTCTCCATGGGAGTGAGGTGATTATCATCACAGATTCAGAAGAGTATGATTTAATTGATCATTTTAAAAAGATTAGAGATTGTGTAGAAGGTTCTACAAATAAATCAGTTATAGTGATAGGTGATGTAATGCTAGACCGTTATATTTACGGATTTGCAAATAATTTGAATCA
This sequence comes from Euryarchaeota archaeon UBA596, assembly GCA_002498205.1. Classification (GTDB taxonomy): domain Archaea; phylum Thermoplasmatota; class Poseidoniia; order Poseidoniales; family Poseidoniaceae; genus MGIIa-I. The sequence continues at coordinate 1,131 of DAGQ01000021.1, read as the reverse complement.
TACTGCTCCAGTACCAGTTCTAAAAGAAACAGAAAGACAATCAGGGGCGGGAGCAGCAGCTCATGTGGCAAGAAGTTTGCATGATTTAGGATTAAAGCCGTTATTGTTTGCAGCAATTGGTAATGATCCCGAAGGAGATGAATTAGAGAAATCATTAGAAGATTTAGGAATAGATACTAGTAATTTGACAATGATTGAAGGAAGAAAAACCACAGTTAAAACGAGATTAATTGGTAGTAGGGAGAGTTTAGTTCATAATAAACAAATTATGTTGAGATGGGATAGTGAAGATAAAGAACCACTTCAACATGAATTGCAAAAGCCTATTTTAGATTCTGTATTAGAGGCAATACCTCATAGCAATATCGTTGTGATTTCAGATTATGGTAAAGGAGTGATAAATCCTGATGCTGCTAAAAAAATTATTTCGGCAGCAAAATCTGCAAATGTTCCTGTGATTTTTGACCCAAAACTAACAGGTTTACCTTATTCTAAAGGTTCAGATGCCGTATTATTTCAATCAAGAGGTATGGAATTAATGAGGAGACGACTTAATTATGAAAATACAGATCAAACTGCTCAACAATTACTACAAGAAAATGATTGGGGAGGATTATTTGTTATTGGTGGAAAGGATGGAGTCACATTGCATAGGCCAGAAAAAGATTCTTTGGTAGTTCCTTGTACTTTAACTCAAACACTTCAGCAAATAGGTCTTCTAGATGCAGCTGCTGCTGCTTTATGTGTTTCTTTAACAAACCAATTGGATATGGATGATGGGGCGATTTTAGTTAATGCGGCATGTGAATGTATTTTACAAGGTGAAGATTTAGATAGTTATGTTCTTACAAAGAAAGGACTTACAACTCGTTTAGACGAAACTGCTTGGCAAATGCAAATTTCACAGCGTTGAGTTGGAAGATATGAGTAGTTGGCAATTTGGAACAACTGCAGATGTAGGGATGAGATGTTATTCTATTTCTGAAAATAGATTATTAGAAGAAGCAGTATCTGGAATGCAATCAATCCTCCTGTCACCTAAAGGAGAAGAAAAATTGAAAACCTTGACTAGAGATACAGGCTCCTTAATAATTAATTCAGAATCAGATCAATGGAGTTCAATATTGGTAT
>DAGQ01000131.1 GCA_002498205.1 Euryarchaeota archaeon UBA596 | reverse complement strand
CATTATCGTCATCTAAATCTTCATTTGAATCATCTTTACAGCCATCTAAATCGTGATCTCCTACTGATGAATCCCAATATTTTTCACCTTTTGCGCAAGAATCAAAATCATCAATAATTCCATCTGCATCATCATCAATGTCCTCGTCAATATCTCTACAACCATCCGTATCGTAGTCAGTTTCAATTGTTGAATTCCAACCCATTACACCCTTCGAACAAAAGTCCATTGAATCAATAATTCCATCATTATCGTCATCAGAATCTTCATCAACATCTCTACATCCGTCTAGATCAAAATCTAAATTTGTATTTGAACTCCATCCTGTTGCACCATCTGGGCATGAGTCAAATAAATCATTAATTCCATCACTATCTATGTCGTCTGCTCCAATTAGTACTAATGCTAAACTTAAAGCTGTAGACGACTCAGTCCATTTTCCACAATATGCTTCTAAATCTGCCGAAATATTTCCTTCTAGTATTCCAATAATAATTTCAAAATTACCATTTCCTTCGATTTGAGTAATGGATTCAAAACCGTTTTCTAGTGTTAATCTAACTAAACAACTTTCAGGAAACATATGCTCTATAGAACCTTCTAATGTGCCTACAACTTCTTTTTGATAAGGTCCAAAAGTATCAATATTTATGGTGGGAACACCTTCATATGGAACCATCATTTCTAGAGTCACATATTCGGTTTCAGTTGATTGCTGATTAATGTCGGTAGCATAAATTCCAATAGTCCATTGACCAGGTTCATCAATAGGTAATGCTCTTGTCCAAGTGCCATCATTTTTCGCATTAAATGGTGTCAATGCTTCAAGATCATTACTAGTGCCATCAAAAGGCATTAATGTGATATAAATTGTAACTTTACTAGGGTATTCGTCAATAATAGTTCCATTAATTCTTGCGAATTCACCATAACCAACCTGCGTATCCTCAACAAATAGTTGTGGAAAAAGATCTACTTCAACTGAACTATCTTCAATTTCTGTCGGTATTTCTTCAGAATTATCATCTACAGGTAGAGTACAACCTGAAAGAAAAATACTACTCGCGATTAACAAAACCAAAACATTATGCTTCAATCCCATATACAGTGTAAAACATCACGATTCATAATATTGTTCATTATGAAAACAGTACAATAAATCCTGCTTTAACTGCCATTTTTCTAAATTCTGGTACATTTTTAAGCATTGAAATCCCAAGTGATAATGGTTTTTCAATATCTCCTTTTTCATTAATTAATTTAATTACTTCAGGCTTTGAAAATATTCTAAAAATTTCTTCCAATTCTTCATCAGTTCTTGAAGTAACAAAGAAATCTCTTAATGATCTGATTCTTTCGAATTCTTTTTTTGCCTTTGCATATTTTTTAGTAACCTTAATTAAAATCTTCTTGGCTAATTTATTTTTTGTAATCATTTCATTTAATTCATCTGCAATTAAATCGACTTGAGCCATTCCAGGGCCTATTCCACCTCCTGTTGTTGGCTTTGCTAATCCAGCAGCATCCCCAATTAGTAAAACTCGATCTTGTACAGGTCTAGGGACAACTCCTGCAGGAATTGGTCCACAGAATCTACCGATTTCCTTACATTTCTCAAATTTGTAAGACCATCTTGACTTTGTCATTAAATTATTAAGTAATTCTTCACAACTTCTACCATCTAAATCTTCAGCCCTACTCCACATCCCTATTCTATGAGTATCGCCATTAGGAATTGCCCATGCAAAAAAACCAGGGGCGATGTCTTCTCCAGTAAACATTTCAAGCATTCTTTCTTTAGTTTCAAATCCAGTTACTTCAACTTGGTAGCCGATCATGAATTCCTTTGGATATCCCATTCTATGTTGTCTTCTAACCCAACTATGTGCTCCGTCAGCACCTACGAGTAATTTTGCCTTAACTTCGATTGTTTCACCATCAACCAAAAGCTCAGTAATTATTGAATCATCTAAGTAATTAGTATCTAATGGTTTGCTGTTAAGCCATAATTCAGCCCCTTCATCCATTGCTTGTTGGACAATAGCTTGATCAAATTTTTTACGACAAACAGCATAGGTTCTAATTTGATTTGGTTTTCCTATTTCTATAGTTGTTCCATATGGGCTGTGCATTATTGCACCATCTATTTCTGATAAAACTGTGTCATACAGTCCTACCTTTTCCATTGATGAAGGGTTAACTAAACCTGCACATTGAAATGGTTTTCCAATTTCTAAATGTTCTTCAATCATTAAGACTTTACATCCTAATTGAGACATCTTTTTTGAAAAATAGCCTCCAATTGGTCCGGCTCCAATTACAAGAATGTCAACTTCTTTCATATTTTACCACGCATCTTGTTTTGATTTATTCTTAATTACTAATTCAGCTTCTAGTGTTTCCATTTTCTTCTGTTTTAATCCGATTTTTTTAGCCAATGCAGTTGAGCCTCCATGGGTTCCAATTCCTAATTTTTCTAATGTTACGAATATAGCAGGCAAAAGAATTAAAGCACTAGCTGCGGCAATCCATAACAATATTATTACTACACGTACAAATGGGATTAATTCAGGTATTGGAATTCTATATGCTGCCGCTAAACCGGCTGTGGTAACGCATGCTGCTTCAAATAATGACATGCCTGTAGAAACACAAGAAGAACGAATTGCTTCTATGCCACCACCCATTTCTTTAATTCTATTCGCTATGTGGATTGAGAAATCTACACCGACTCCCACTAATATTGAACCAATCATTACAGTAACTAGTGATAAAGAAACCCCTTGTTGCCACATTACCAACCATTGTAAAAATACAGTAGCCATTACTGGAAGAGTAGACCAGATTGAATATCTTAAATCTCTGAATACAATTGCTAGAGTTAAAATTGTTAATCCTATTGCTCCAGCAAGGCTACCCCATTGTGATTCTACAATTAAGTCATTTACTGCAATCGAAACTGCTGCAACACCAATTAGATTTGTTGATTTAATGTCTCCTGGAGCTTCTTCTGCATATTTGTTAATATTAGAAACGGTTTCAGTAGTGTCCTTCATTGCAATGAATGGCATATCTACATAAACGAGGCTTCTTTGATAATCTGTAGATGTAAATAAATGTCTAGTTTCATCAGTAATGCTGGAATAAAAGACATTCAGCAAAAATATCTGAGCGTCTGGTTGATTGTCTAAAGCAATTAAAACATCCCAAAAAGTGACTCTTCCATCAACTTCTTGTTTCAGTATTTCTTCGGCAACATCTTTGATGGGTTCTGGCATCCAATCTTGATCACTTACAATTTCCCAGATACTTTCACCACCCACTGATGGTGAAACACCAACTGATTTCATAAGAAACACAATTGATACTGCAGTGGTATTTTCTAATCGATTTACATCATTAGTTAATGCTTCAATGGATTGAAGGTTTTGTACTGGCCGATCATTTCTAATTTCGTCATCTGTCCTATCGCCCTTTATTGCGCCATCTACCATGAGCATACCTACTTGACCCGCGTTAAACACCTCACTGTAGTTTTTCATCATAACAACAGAATCTTGACCTTGAGGTGCCATTCCCAATAAATCAATATTTTCTTCAACATTTTCTCTTCCATATGTAAATGAACTCACTAATAGAATTGTGAAAACAAAAATTACCAGATAATTTCTTTTTATCGGTACTTCGACCGCCACAACGAATGGTTTTAATGGGGGGTGTTTTGGTTTTTTAAGATCTAAAATCATTGTTAGGTTTGGAACCATTGCCATTGTTAGTATGTATACAACAATTATTCCCCCTGCAAGTGCATAACCTACTGTTTTAATTGGTGCCATCGGAGTAAAAGCCAATGAAATAAATCCAATTACAGTTGTTACGGCAGAAAGCATTACCGCTTTTCCAGTAGATTGCAGTGCCTTTTTCATTTTTTCATCGGGTGTACCTTCTTCTTCAGCATATCTATTTGTGATATGAAGTCCATATGAGACTCCTAGTGCTAGTAGTATTGGACCTACAATTATGACAGTCATCGTCACCTCATAACCGGTTAAACCTATGATTCCAAGTGTGCAAAATACAGAACAAAGCGTAGGCAATCCTGAAATTATTAACACTTTAATTCCTTGTTTCCATTTAGGTCTAAAAGTTTGGAGTATGTCACAATGGAAGAAAACTAAAACAATTGCTACGTAAAGAATTCCTAATGGAAAAACCTCCCAAAATAAAACAAAGGAATATTCAGTCACGGCATTTGTAATTGGTACGGGGCCTGTCAGATTCATTTGTAGTCCTATTGTTTTCCAATTATTTGTCTCGGAAAGGTTCTCTAAAGTTTCGGTTGCTTGTTTAATGATCTCTTTGGCACTTTTATTTTCATCTACCGCAACAATGATTACAGCTCTATCTAATTGACCATCATCATCCGAATCTCTTGCTAATTTATCTAATGCAGGTGAGGGGACATCTCTTGTACCATCACAGTTTTCATCATCTTCTCCACAATCTTCTTTTTCGTATAATTGGCCTACAATTTGATTTATTGTTGCTTGGCTTGGGATTGAATATTCGCCTAAAACCTCTATATCATCTACTAACTCATTAAATTGCTCTGCAGCATCTTCCCCTAAATCACCAGGGAATAATGCACCCACTTCTGTTGAAATGGCTTTAGTAACTCTTGGTGCACTTGAATTAACTTCTTTTATTACAGTAGAAAGTGAAAGTGCATAGATGTAGTCATCTGACTTATCTGATAGTTGAGGATTGAGTGCCTTTTCAACTTTATCAAATTGATGTAATATTTCTTCATCAGTAATATTTCTATTTTGGCCTAATTGGACATAAATAATCATTACATTAGTGGACCAATCCTCTTTTATGTCCGCAATTTGATTTTTCACACTATTGGGGTTATCATCATCTGGGAGATATACTTCTAAATCTCCATTTACATTTAGAGATGGTTCTTCTTTATACTGCCAAGGCATAGGTGCATTTTCATTAATATCCACAAATCCACTGTATAATGATAAATATACAGTGAGCATTAAGAAAAATGTAACAGTCATTATTGGGAATCTGGTCAGCATTCCTACTACACCAATTCTGTCAATATCTCTTTTGATATTCTTTGGAATATTAGCTACACCTGTAGCCGCTGCACCAATATCGAAATTTTTAATTCCAGAAATTGCTTTACGTCTAACAATTCTTCCGTAACGATTTACTTTGAGCCAACCCGCATTTGCTTGATTTGAAATTATTTCAGTGACGCTGTAATTATCACTTTCTGAGGATTTTTCCTCAGTCCCTTTTTTGGCTTCGCTCACGTATCCTCATATGTGCGAAAATAAATTAGCCATTAAACCAACTGTTAGATTTATTTATTTTTCACAATTTCTAAGGAAGGGAATTGTCAAATATTGAATCCAACACGATAATTCATTAACGGGTGTCTTTAAAGATGGGAGAAGCAAAAATCACGGATAAAAGATGGTCGATAGATCTTGAAAAGAGAATACAAGAAGCACACTATGTAGATGAAGAAGGATACAATAAAAGATATGGTTTTGATCCCGAAAGTGAAAAAGAATTGTTTGTTATTGATACTCCACCTCCTTATCCAAGTGGAACATGGCATATTGGAGCCGTAGCACAATATTCAATGATTGATGTAATCGCAAGATCTCAGAGGTTAATGGGTAAGGAAGTATATTTTCCCTGGGGTGTTGATCGTAATGGAATTAACATAGAGTTTACAGTTGAGAAAAAAACGGGTAAAAAAATGAAAACATATGATAGATCAGAGTTTTTGGAGTTATGTAAGCAAACAATTGAGGAATATACCGTAGCAATGCGAAAAACCGCTAGGAGAGTTGGGCTTTCTTGTGATTTCAAAAATGAATATCTTACTGATGCCCCAGATTATAGGGCTGTAACACAATCAATTTTTGTTGATTTATTCAAACGTGGAGAGATTATTGAGGATTTCAGACCAAATATATATGATCCAATAGAAGGAACCACAATTGC
>DAGQ01000098.1 GCA_002498205.1 Euryarchaeota archaeon UBA596 | reverse complement strand
ATTATCTAATTCAATATATTCGAGTTCACCTTCAACTGTGTAGTCTGCCACAGCGCTCATACTACCGTCTCCAGCACCTCCAGCACTAGAAAAATAAATTGGAAAAATTGCTAAAAAGAACATTGTTAAAACTACAGTAGCCAAAAATTGGCGATCGTTTTGAAGCCGTTCCAACGTCTCCGTTATGTCGAACATTAAATCCCCCACATGAAAGGGGGTTATCAATTTAATACCTATTCTTCTTCAAAATCAGTGCTCAAATCAACATCAACCTCTATTGGCCACATTTTTGATTTAACATCAAATCCTAAATTTTTATAGAATTTTTTTGATTTGCCGAATACTGGATGAAAATATCCAATTACTGATCTTTCTCCAAATGTCCATTTCCATGGTTGTCGTGAAAGTTTAGTTGACCATATTTTAATTAAACTTTCAAATTTATTTAGATTAATTGTTGCTGGAAAACACCATGAAGTGAAATGTAAACTTCCTGAAGAACCTGGAGTATGGCTCCAACTTAACATTTCTAATCCACTAAATGGGCCAGTAGTGATTTTTATTCCTAGACTCTTTGCTAATTGTGTAATTGGTATAATGATGGCAAAACGATCTACAGTGCGCACTCCATCTATACGTTCATATTTCCATCCAAGATTCACAACAATTTGTCTTAATTCGCGAATCATTTCTGTAGGTTTCAAACATGTTGAAAATTCTACAGTCTGGAGTTTCACCATGCAAACGCTAGAGAGTACTAGCCTTGAATTCTTGTTTTATTTTTGTTTATTTACGGCCTAAGAGGCATTGACCGATATGTGGAACTAAGCCCACTAATTGCAAATATTGCTCGGTATTTCTCTTATTGCTTTGATTAACCGAAGAGTGAACCTAGACCTTCAAATCCAGCTTCTTCTTCTTCTTCTTCCTCAGCAGGAGCTTCTTCAACAGCAGCTTCACCAGCACCAGATCCACCAGCTGCAGGAGCAGCGGCTACAGGTGCAGCAACAGCAGTTGACATTGCTTCATCAATGTCTATTCCATCTAATGATGCGATTAAAGCCTTAATTCTACCATCATCAACATCAGCGCCAGCACCTTTTAGTACGGCTTTCACGTTCTTTTCATTAATCTCCTTGCCTGCGGAATGCAGTAACATAGCAGCATATACATATTCCATTTTTTATTCACCTCTTATTTTTTTGTTCTAACCGAACAGGTCGCCAAGTCCCCCGAATTCTTCAGGTTCATCTTCCTCTTCTTCTTCTGCCTCAGCGGGAGCAGATTCAGTTTCTTCAACCACAGGTGTAGTTGCAGCAGCGGCTGTAGCAGCCGCTCCTAATTGTGAGGCCAACTCATCATCGAGGGCCGAGGAATCTAATTGTGAAGCTAATCCAAGCATTGATGCATTAGCTCTTCCAATAAAGATAGGTAGTGTTTTGTCCGTCATTATTCCTGCTTCTACAGCAACATTCATTGCTTCAGAAGCTGCTTTAGTTAACATTGTAGGCATTGTAACTTTAGTTAACCAACTGATGTTACAAGCTAAATTGAATGTTGCAGACACAGCACCAATTACTTCTGAACGGAAATCATCAAAGTTAATATCTAAGATATCAGGAGTGAATTTTGTTCCATTCTCGTATGTTGAAATTAATTTTAAACCAGTTACAATAGGATTTATTCCTAATTTAGAAAGCATCATACCTAAATCACCTTCAAAAGTTTCACCTTCTTTTATAGCGACAGTATCTTTTTGGATATGGACAGATCCTTTCATAATTTTTGCAGGAATTCCAATTGAGTTCAAATCACCAACTATAGGCCCTGGTGCTAATCCAGTGTCTTGTTTTTCCACAATGATATCTTGTGGAGCAACATCTCCAGGTTTTGCCGCTCTTCCAGCTTCAGTCTTCTTTAATTCAGAAAATAGAGCAAAACTATCGTATTTTGATGATTGAACTAATGCAGGTTGTACGGCATTACCATACATTTCATCAAGAATTTTAGTATCTAAATTTGCTTCATTCCAAGCACGATTCATTAGTTTCTTTTTAGCAACTCTAATTGACATTGATTCTCTTAGTGTCTTTCTCATGCCGAGCATAGCACCAGCAGGAATTCCGTGAATGTCAATTATTGCTAAAGTCCCACCTCGAGAGATATCTTCAGTCAATTTTGAGATAGTTCCGTGTTTCCAAGGAGCAGCTTTTGCTATCATTAGTTAATCACCTCTACTGGAATCGAAGGACCCATTGATGTTTTAATGTATAATGATCTAATATTTCCTATACCTCTTTCTAATTTTGATGTAACTCTAGTATAAACAGTCATTACATTTTCCATAAGTTGTTCTTCACTTTGATTTCTTGTTCCAATTGCTACATGAAATGTCATTTTATCTCGACTTCTAACTACAACTGTATTTTTTAATCCCGCAGCCATCATACTTGGATCGACTGTTGGAGGTACAGGTCTCGGCATTTTACCTCTTGGACCTAAAACAACACCAAGGTATCTTCCAACAAGACCCATGTGAGGGACTTCTGAAAGGAAATAATCATATTTATTTGCTAATTTTTTAGCAGAACTTTTGTTTCCACCAAGATCTTCTATTGTGGAAGGATCAATAATATGAATATCGCCTTTTTTTGCTTTTGTAGCTAATTCACCAGCAGCAAACATTGCAATTTTTATTTCCTTACCACGTCCATGAGGAAGTCTAATCTCTTCTTGAACACGGTTTGTTGGAATTTTTAAATCTACATCTTTTAGAGTAAAAGCAAGTTCTACAGACTCTGTAAATTTACGTTCAGGTGCTCTTTCAAGAGCAGATTTCAATGCATCATTTATTTTTTCTTCCATATTTTTTCACCTCTGCGGTTAGCGAGGAACACCTCTCCCGCAATTCGTGTTTTAATTAATTGAATTTCTCGTCATAATCTCCCGCATCCATTGCTTGGATGACTTTCTTAGGCCTCATTCCATCTACACAGACCCTCATTGATTGGCATGTTCCAATAACTTCTCTAGACATTGCACGTATATCTGCACCAGTTAAATTACCATCTTCAGAACTTTTCTCTTTAGCGATTGTAATCACCTGATCCATAGTTAATTCTTCTACAGCAGCTTCCCAACTTCCATTGCATTTTTTCACACCTAATGCTTTACGAATACGACGGCTAGTCCAGTTGTCTGACATGATTTTCACCTTTCTGTAGCGACTCTGCGACCTACTTCCCCTATTTAATCGCGGTTATTCCTCATTCAATCCTTTCAATAACTCTAACATGGTCCGCACGCATGTTTAATGTCATAGGAATATCAGCTTCGTATAATTCCATTGAAATCTCTTCTTTAGTGTCTGCAACAGCAAGTACTCTTGCCTTTTCACCTTTGAATGCACCACTAATGATTTCAACTAAGCAACCGATATCAATTCCAGTTGTAGCTGATTTTGGTTCCAGATAAGGTAGCACGTCTTGTAATGGAACTTCAGCACCAAGAACGCCTTTTGCATTCTTTAATGGTGTTGTAGTTACTACTCCTCTGGTAGCACGGTCTTTACCTCCAACACGACCAATTAATTTTTCAACGTGATGCTTAGCACTTGCCTCAACAAATACATATCCTCTCATTTGAGTAGGGTGTAGAACACTGAAGATTTCTCCTAATGCTGTTTGAAGACTTCCAGTACCAGATAGTCTTGCATGCATTTCTTGAGCGACTTTCTTTTCGGAACCAATTGCGGTCTTAACAATGTAAAGGCATGAAGCAACATCTCCATACATTTCAACTAACCATCTTTCGGAACCATCAACTCTGTTGTCAGTATAACATAGAGTTCTTGAATTATGTTTTTCTCTATTTTCCCAAGATATGTCTCCAGGATCAACCCATGTAAAATCATCATATATTGTAGATGGTGTGATCTCCTCGGTTTCACTCATCACTAAAACAGGAGTAATGTCGGATACCCTATTTCCGATTTCAATATATCTCGCATTTTCAGCAGCTCTAACAAATGTCAAATTTTCTAATGTAATGCCAGTCGCATCTGAAACTCTATTGAGAACATTTTCTTGATTGTGGCCATCGCCATAATCAAAAACTCCATCCCATTGTCCCATAAATTCTTCACTTGCTCTTTTTAGAAGCAACAATTTTTCACCATGTCTTACAAATACAATGTAACTATCAGCCATTTTAATCAACTCAATTCATCAATGAATTAAATACCCAAGGAAGGAAATTATCCATTATTACTAGAACTACGAAACCAATAAAACCAAGAACTATCATACCGATACCACAGACATAAATTGTTTGTTTTAATTCCTTTTTTGACGGTTTTCGAGCCATACGCAAAATTCTTGCCCATGAACCCTTTCCGATTTTACGAACATTTGACTCAATAGAATCTTGCCATTCTTGTACAGTATCCTCGAATCTACGTTGTTCTCCGTCAGCATCAAATTCGGCCATATATAATCCTCAGCGGCCGTCCGACCTTACAGCGACATTTAAAGCAAACCGCCAAAAATATTGATGTGAATTATGAATCTAGTTATAAAAAAAGAACATTATGTAACAATACACAATGTTATGAAGTAAAAAATATGGGAATTTAATATGAGTGGAAATTCTACCAATGAAAGGTATTTTTTCCGACTCGCTAATTTTTTAATACCCCAAAAAAATAAAGTACATTTAATCGTGTTTATTTTAACTATTTTACTATTGCCAAGTGCAATTAAGGCATTAGAGCCAATTGATTTAGAAGCATATAATATTGATGCAGATGAAATTGTCGCAGAAGAATTTGTGAATCAAGAGTTATCTACATCTAGCGAAATTTTTGCACTTTTAGTGACAGTTAGAGACCCAATATTTGTAGGAACCGGTTTTCCTCCAGATGATCGATTTTTAGAAAATGGGAAGTTTGATTACACTAGATTGCCTCAATCCGAAGAAATAGTACCTTATGATTTAGAAAATCCAATTAATGATCCTAAAGGAGGGATACTTAATTTAACAGTCTTAAGAGAAATAGAATTAAAAACAGAAATAATAGAAAACAATCTCATTTCAGATTATCTAACTCCTATGGTAAATGATGTTGTAGGGGTTGAAAGTAACGGGATTTTGACCATACCTAATCATTTAAGAACTTTCATGAATAATGAAAGTTACATCACTAATCCTACAGTTGACATATATGGGAATTTAGTGCCTCCAGCAACAAATTGGGATGATTGCGGAGATTTAGAATGTTTGAAATTCGATGATCTAAATTTAACCCAAGAACATATTGATTTGGCTGTGAATAGAATTATTATGAATTCTAACGGTAACTTTGTCAGATGGTTATCAAATGATAGAACATTTGTTCAAGACAGCACATCTGATGTTTTTGGACCATTGAATGGAGACATCAGCAATACTGATTTTTTGGTAAAAGGAAGATGGACAGCCAGTTCAACTTGGATTCTAATGCATCTTGACAAACTATCTCTAGAAGATGATGGATGGACATTTGTTTGGAAAGATGCATATCAAGAAAAAAAAGTTGGGATGGTTGACGGAAAAATCAGTGTTGGTGGTTATTTAGTTAATAATGGTGAATTAGTAATTAATCCACCAATTTATAATTCAGAACAATGTTTAGTACTATCAGAAGATGGAACTCCGTGTGCATTTGAATGGAGTTTGTTGGCTTTAGAAGGAGAAGTTAGAACCACAGATAATTCCACAGTAACTTTGTTACTTGGCCCCACTGGGATAAATGTAGAAGTTAATAGAGAAATGCAGTCAAGTGTTGGATTAATCATAATTATGTTGATTATAATTAGTTTGTTTTTATGGCTTTCATTGAGAAGAAAAACAGACGTATTGTTAGTTATGGTTGCTTTAGGATTATCTTTAATTTGGATGCAAGGGTTTATCGGATGGATTGCATCTATAGGTAACCTCTTTGGGATTTCGATAATTTTCAGGTCGCAATTTTCTAATCTTTTACCAATATTGATAATTGCTTTGGGTATTGACGATTCTTTACATGTACTACACAGGTACAAAGAAGAGCGAAGAAATTCTAAAGGAATAATTCCTTCAACAAGAATTACTTTAGATAGGGTTGGAAGAGCAATATTACTAACATCTTTAACAACAATAGTAGCATTTGGTTCAAATTTAATTTCGAATATACCAGCACTTCGAAGTTTTGGTATAGAAGCAGCAGCAGGTGTTTTTGCTGCATTTCTATTGACTGGTATTTGGGTTCCTTTGGTTAGATTAAGTATTGATGAATATTTGTCAAAGAAAGGAAAACTTAACCCTGAGAGAGAATTAAGTAGTGCAGGAGTTGGAGACATGCTGAAAAAATTTGCAAAGTTTTCTACTAATGGCAATAAACCCTTAATTATCTTATTATTAGCACTTTTAATTACAATCCCATCTTTAATTGGTATGTTTTCGTTGGAAGGTGATTTTGAAGTTGAAGATATGTTGGATCCAGAAGCAGACTTTTCTGCGGGTGTTGAAATTGTAATTGATAGGTTTCCAACAGAAGGAGAACAAGCAGCACTTCTAATAGAAGGAGATATGTTACATCCAAGTATTCTAGCAGGTATTCCTGAATTTAGAGAAAATATTGACAAGATTGGCCCAGATGGTGAAGTTGCAGATAAAATCGGAAGAGATGCTAATAACAACGCAGATTTAAACGCAATAGATGAAATTGTGGTGGGTTCATTAGCTTCAATGCTGTACAATATAACACCTTTCGAGGAAGTTGGTTGGAATACTAGTGCAGAAGAAAATGGAGTTGGATGCTCAAGTCTTAATATTTCAGACGAAGAAGGTTTGAACCACCTTCAAATGTTATTGCCGAAAGAAATGAAACTAGATCCACTTCAAATTGCAAGCAATCCTCATTTGTTAAATTTCAATTATCCCGATTTTAGAGATAGAGGTTGTTTAGCATTTTTCTACGGATTCACTTATCTTTACGGTGTTCCTGAAAGTAGTGCTACTGGTGCTGCAATTCCTAAATCTGTAGTTGAATTATATATCTATCCGAGTGATACACTAGACCCTGTTAAACCCTGGTTAACAATTACTGGTGAAGAACCAAGATATACTCATATGGTTATGAGGTATGGAATCCGTCAAGCAGAAAATTTCCCTGAAGTGGGATTATTTCTTGAAGAATTAATGAGGGATGCGAGTCCATTTACAAATTTAAGTAAATCTAATGGTCAACATACTAGTTTAGAAGAAGCATTTTTAGAAGATAATTTCCCAGTTAGTTGGATAATACCTTGTGGAGAACCAGTATCACGGGCAGTAGCATCTGAGAAATTTGAAGGTGAATTCCAAAGATCTTTAATTTTTGGAACACTTTTAGTATTAACAACCCTATGGATTGGTTTCCGATCATTTAAACAATCTTTGTTAACAACTTTACCAATCATTTTAGTAGTAATTTGGTTATATGGTTTTATTTATTTGATGGGAGATAGTTTGAATGTGATAACTCTGGTAATTTCTTCATTATCATTAGGAGTGGGTATTGATTATTGTATTCACGTTACTGAAAGATATAGGGAGGAAAAGAATAAGAATAAAAATGCACAACCCTCTCAATCTTTACAAAATGTAGTAAGTACTTCAGGGATTGCGCTTTTTGGTGCTGCAGTATCAGATATTATGGGTTTTGCAGTAATCACATTTTCACCTATGGGAGTGTTTAATTTGTTTGGCTTTTACTCTGCTGCAATGATTGGATTATCTTTAATTGCAGCATTAGTAATTACAACATCTGCAATTTGTTTTCTTGAGAAACCAATAGAAGAAGAATAATATTTAGTTGAAAATTAATTAATACTAAATCAGTTTGGGAAACATGTTCTTGTAAGGTTCATCCCGACTAGAATACTATGGTGATTAGATGACTGAAGATAATATTGATGATGATTGGACTAATTATTCTTCAGCCCAATATGGTACTGGAGAAAATAATTTTGAAGAAGAAGAGATTAACGAATCTCAATTATTAAACGATGATTTGGATTTTTATGATGAAAATTATGAAATTTCACCAGCCCCTTCTATTAGTGGGCAAACCCATTTAGTTAGGATTGGATGTTGTGATTTTTGTTTAGGAAGAGTTGGAGGTGTATCTCTAGCTAATAAAACCTTGAAGCAAGCAGGTGTTGAAATTAGAAGTGAGGTTTTAAAACTCAATCCGGATTTAGAAAATATCGAAAAAGTATGTCCTCTTTGTGAAGATTTGTTTTCTGAAATTGACTTAATCGCTTCAAGATTAATTTCAGAATTAAAAGAATACGAATTCTCAAGGTTGCAGTTGGGATTTCAATTACCTAATGATTTACTAGAATCAGAAGAATACATAAGAATTAATTTTGGAGATAAAAGAAGTTCTAATCTAAAACAAGCCTTATCTTCAGAAATTTCAATGAAAATTAGAATGCTTCTTGAAACTGATGTTGAAATAGTTAATGAATCCCCAGAAATACTTGCACTAATTGATTGTTTGACTTTATCAGTTAAATTAGAATGTCGTTCATTATATCTTTACACTAGGTATTGTAAACTTGAAAGAGGGCTGCCGCAGACTAAATGGCATTGTAGAACTTGTAAGGGTAGGGGTTGTGAAAAATGTGATTATACAGGATTACAATATCTTGAATCTGTACAATCATTAATTGCAGATCCGTTACTAGAGATTTTTTCAGCAGATTCACATTCAACTCATTCAATGGGTAGGGAAGATATAGATGTGCGTTGTTTAGGTAATGGTAGACCTACAGTAATTGAATTAAAAAATCCTAAGAAAAGAAATGCAGACTTAGATAAATTAACCAGTTTGGTCAATAAATCAGCTAAAGGAAGAGTTGAGATAAAACAATTAAGGAATTCAAATAAATCTGAAGTTGTAAGAGTAAAAGACGCTGCTGCAGATAAATCATATCATATTTGTTTTAAAGTTTCAAATTTTGATGAAGAGGGTAATGAACTTGAAATTAATTTGACCGATGATGAAATTATTTCCAAAATTTCTAAGTTACATGGAGCCGAATTAAATCAAAGAACTCCGAAAAGAGTTTCTCACAGAAGAGCTGATAAAATTAGGAAAAGAAAAATTATTGATCTTTTTGAAATTAAAGTAGATGGGAAAATTATTGAATTTAAATTAAGAGCCCAATCGGGTACATACATCAAAGAAATGGTAACTTCAGATAGTGGAAGAACGACTCCCTCAGTCGCAGAATTACTTGATTTAACGTGCGAAGTTGAGTGGTTAGATGTTATTGACATACATTCTGATTAGGCGATTGACTTATTACAGGTGGGCTGGTGGCCGCAACGCACCAGTTTGTGGTTTGAGGCGTTAAATATGAAGAGGTCTAAGGGGCAACGTCAAGGTACGAGGTTTATTGCTAGTAGAAGTAAGACTGAAAGAAGCCGATTAAATATTGATAGAATTATACATCAATACTCTGAAGGAGATAGAGTGGCAATAGTAATTGATGGCGGTCAACAAAGAGGTATGCCTAATCGTAGGTTTCAAGGAAGAACTGGTGTAATCACAGGAAAACAAGGTGCTGCATGGGTAGTTTCTGTAATGGATGGAAATAAATCTAAAACAGTAGTTGCTCGTCCTGAGCACCTTCGTTCAGTTGAATAGGATGTGAAAAATAATGGTAGAAGATGAGTATATTGATTACGCATTAGTAAGAGACGCATTGATTGAAACGCAAAAACGTAGAGGTTTTTTAACTTATGAACAAAAGATGGCATTGCAACATGCTGAATGGTCAGCTAGTGATTTGCGTAATGGATACAAAACAGAATCTAATGTATTTCAAGAAATGTATAGTATGTTTCTAGAGATGGAGAGTATTTCAAAATATCCTGAAATAGCAGCAAAACTAGCCGAAGTAATGCCATTGAACAATGATGAAGTTAGAGCAATTCTTGCAAGTCGCAGAATCTCTTTAGATACTTCAGAAATAGAATTAATTCTCGATGTGGTAAAGCAAAATGTCGGTGCAGTTTGAGTAACGTGTACACTTCAAGACAATTAGCTGATATTCTATTGACTAATTATTACTCAAATAGTGATTTAGGACAGAATTTTCTAATTGATGATTCTGTAATTGAATCCATTAGTTCTCTTGCCGATTTAAATCTAAAATCCAAAAAAAGAAAAATTTTGGAAATTGGCTTAGGTCCTGGAGCATTGACTCAAAAACTCCTACAATACGGACATGAAGTAATTGGGATAGAAATAGATAAAACAATTTGTAATCATATTTCTCAAATTTTTGAAAAAGAAATAAACTCGAAGCAATTGATATTGATTGAAGGAGATGCTTTGCAATCGGAATGGCCTCCAGATTTTACAGATATTATTGCTAATATACCATATCAAATATCAAGTCCTCTTTTGGAAAGGATAACAACAGTTTGTAATAATGGACATAAAATTGAAAGTTGTGTTTTTATGTTTCAAGAAGAATTTGCAAGAAGAATTAGTGGAGATAAATATATATCAAATAGAGGGCCATTGTGGATCAGTACTTCTTTAGATTGGGAAATTACTCTTGGAAGAAAGATTTCATCTTCAAGTTTTAAGCCACAGCCTAAAATTGAGAGTAGATTAGTTAATTTAAAAAGAAGAGAGTTATTAATTTCAAAAGAGATTTTAGAATATTTAGAATCAAAAAATCTAGAAGCTCCCAATAAAAGATTAATTCGAGCAATTTCGGCTACAAGTTTTAATCAAAGAAGGAAAAAATTAAGAAATTCATTAAAAAGACAACCTTCAAAATTAAAATTAAAACATGGTTATGATCCTAAAAAGTGGGAAATAATCATGAAAAGCGCATTTTTATCAATGGGTGACAGGTTTTTTGATAGTCGCCCGGAAGAACTTTCTTTACAAGATTGGATAGAATTTTCAGCCCAAATCATGAAATCTAAGAAAGAATTACAAACACTGAGTTAACATATGACTGACTTTTCGGGCTGACACGGGGGAGGGAAAGCAATGGCAAAGAAAGACACCTATCTGGCTTTATTACGTAGAGGAATTGATGAAACAACTTCTATGACTTTAGCTGATGCAGGATTAAAAATTGGTGACTTAAAGAAGATAACAATTGAGACACTGACTGATAATTATGGTTTGAAAAAGAAAGTTGCAGAATCTGTGTTGGCTGTTATTTCTGCCGAACCATCAAGTCAGGGTAGACAAAGGTACCTGTCTAAAGTACTAACATCTGATAAAAAGAAGATGGATAAAATCGAAGAAGAGCGATTTAAAAGACAACAAAAAGATATTTTAGCGGATTTAGAAGAAGAAATTGAAAGATTAAAATTAGCTAAAGTAGAAAAATATCGTGCAGATAAAATTGTTATGAACCGTTTAGGTAAAACATGTGAATTATTAATTAAGTTAGCAAATAATTTAGATGATGAAACTAAAGACGATCAAAAAGTAAAACTTAGAGATCAATTTGAAACTAGAAATATGGAAGCCGCTAGAGATTGGGAATTATTAAGTTTGAATGGGCTTCCACAAGATATCGTTGACTTTAGGAGGAAAAGAGTCCCATTGATGATTTTACATGAATGCCCTCATTGTGGAGATGAATTAGATCCAAGAAGTTCTAGAAATATGGATGAGTTAGATAATTGGTCATTTATTTGTTACGAATGTGAGCAGGTATTCAATTCCAAATTATCCGAAGTAGTCGAAAAGAGAGCCGTAAATGGAAATAAAATAAAAATCATTGAAGGAAAATCTCCTAGAGATCTTGTACCTCCTAAACCAGCGGCATCTAATTATGAGTCAATTGAGCAATTGATTAAAAGAGATCTCGAAAGAACTGGGGCTAGTGCTGATGCTATGGCTGAAGCAGCCAAAGCAAGTACAATTAGTGCAGGTTTAATGTCAATAAATGATTGGATAGATCAAACATTAGCTGCAAAGGGATATATTCAAGCGCAGGAAGATAGGGAAGATTTCATCCTTAGAACTGGTGCAGGTGCAACTAAATTCAATAAATGGATGAAAAAAGCGGGCCTATATTTCAATAAACAAACAGGCCGCTGGACACATTTTGAGGACCGTTGAGGCAAATTTATGCATAAAGAGAAGCAAAATATTTCTGGAGTAATAAGATTTTTCAGAGGAAGCCAGTTACTTGGATTAAGTAAGCATGATGGTACAGATACAATTTCAGAATTATCTAAATTATGTGATGTGGAAATCCCCACAAATTGTACCTCTGGCACTTGTGGCACCTGCATGGTCACATTAAATTCAGGAATTGTAGCCTTACCTGATGAATTGCCACCAGGACTTGATTTTGATTTAGTTGAAAACATGGCAAGACTGTCTTGTATTGGAATACCTTCAGGTGATGTTGATATTGAAGTAAGGCCACCGTTATAATAAGCGGATATAATGGTAGAAATTTTTGATTGGGGTTCGACAGAACTACTTTTACTATGTTTTAATGCATTAGCTTTGTATGTAGGCTTTCATTTTTTATTTACAAGAGTCAGAAATAAAATGAGAGTTATAGAAGATAGACATAGAGATAATGTTGGTTCAAGATCTTTATTTACATCATCATTATATGATGAGAGTGAATAAATTTTTATTAATTATTCAGGGCTTGACTTTTCTCGATATTTTTGAATTCTTAGTGGCAAATTAATCGCAAATAATATTCCTACAATTGCAAAAACAATCAAGCTTCCAATTGCAACACCATATACACTAATTAATTCAACACTATTTTCCATTCTTAATGCCGTTTCAGAAGAAAATAAATTTATGAAAAATGGTATTATTGTATTAATTGAAAGAACTAATGCTGCTAAAATTCCAGCTACTGTTGGGTTGATAAATATACTTCTGTAATATTTTTTAATAATACTTTTAACGTTCATAACATATACTTCGTTTGTTTTAATACTTGTATCTAACATACTAAATCTGATCACCGAATTTGTAAGTTCTAAATACATAACTAAACTTACGGCATAAAGAACTACTAGCAACATTTCCATCCATGTATTTTGTTCTAAGTCAAAGACATCTCCATCTCCTCCCCCCCATGCTAGGGTTACTTGGCTCGATGCAAATCGAAGTCCAAAGAAGATGAATAATAAATATGAAGCAAGCATCCATCTAGGATCTCTAGCCTTGATTGAATATACTCCTATTAATCCAGCAGAAGTTAAGATTAACAAATGAATAATATTTGTAAATGCGCCTGTTCCAAGAATTGTTTGCCAAATAGTCCCACTTGAAGGAGTTGTAATGAAAGTTAAAAATGTTAAAATAAATAGTACACCATAAGCTGAAAGTTGTAAATTTTTAACCATTTTATCTGCAGGTAAAAATTTCACTTTAGGTACTATAGGTCCACCTAGAAGACTTTCTACAAATGATGGAACCTGTACTTCTGGAATAGCGTCTTTGGGAATCTCAGTACCTAATTTCATATTTCCAGCAGCTTTTTTACGACTTGGAGCAGCAGCCCTTACGGTTTTTCCATCGTAAAGGTGAGCCGTTGAATTATTTTGATTTGGGTTTGGGATTGGATTTGTTGTACTTGCAGTCATAATTTCACCTCAAAATCCTCTAGCACCAGCTAGTGCAGTTGATAGTAGCATGTCAGGCTCCCAATCACAAATAAATACGCCCAATGAACGTAATTCAGAGATTAATACATCTCTTTCCGTTTTTAATACTTCATAACCTACAGAATCTAATCTTCTAGCGTCAAATTCAAATTCTAAACTAGATGGTGAAAGAACAGTAACATCAAAATTTCTCGCTCTCATATCCCTTAAAGCATTTACAATTGTAGGGTCAGATTCAAGATTCGATAATACTATTATTGGGCTTCCTTTATTTATGTGTGGTAAGATTCTATTCACTACAACTTGTAAGGGGACCTCACCTCTTGCCATTGCACCTGCTAATTTTGTTAAAATCACATAAAGTTGTTTTTTACCGGTATCTCTATCTACGCTAACAATTTCATTTCCATAAACTACTAATCCTACAGAATCTCGCCTTGATAAGAAATATTTTGCTAAACTTGCTGCAGCTCTTGTAGAATAAACGAGTGCATTTCTACTTACTGGGCCAGTTTCTGCTACTGATCTACTATCTACAATTAAAATAATATCACTTACAGCATCTCTTTCTCTTTCATTAATCATTAATTTACCAGATCTAGCGTATGCTTTCCAATTAATAGATCTAAATTCATCTCCTTGGAAATATTCTCTAAGTGAATAAAATTCGGATCCAGGTCCCGGTTGTCTAATATTTACAGCACCAGTGAATATTTTTGGAACTTTACTTTTAACAAAAGTATCTTTCAGGTCTTCCATTTTTGGGAATACTAAAAAGTCATCATAAATTTGAACTTCTTTTTCTTTGTGAAACATTCCAAATGTATCCTGCATTCTAATTGATACTGGCCCAATTGTATAAAATCCACGAAGTGGAGTTTCAATAGTATATTCGATAAATGTCTCTCTTCTTGGTCCTAATTCCATAATTATGTAATTTGCACCTTCTTTAATTCTCATAACTTCTGGTACTCTATCTCTAACTTCTACAATTTTAGATAGTGCACTTTTATTTTGAACTCTTAATGTGATTTTTACTTCTCCATCTTCAAATAACCTTGCAGAAGATAATTTTCTCATAGCTAAAATATTTGAAAAAGCAATACCTTCTTCACCATCCCATTCAGTATTTCTTTTTCCACTTGCAGCAACATCTGCATGTCCACTAAATAGTGCAGCATATGTTAAAAAAACAAAGATAACCACCGCAACAGAAACTAATTGTTGATTTCGAAGTGTTAAACCTAGTAAGTACATTGCTAGAGCAAGACTCGCAAACATTGCTGATTTGCGACTCCATGCCATTACTAATACCCCATATTATCTAAGGGTTCAAACAGTAGGAACAGGTACTTCTCTTAGAATTGTTTGAACTACTTCACTTGGTTCAAGACCCTTTATTTGGTGTTCTGGTTTTAGAATAATTCTGTGTGAAATTGCAAGAGTTGCCACAGCCTTAATGTCGTCAGGAGTTACGAAATCTCTCCCTCTCATTGCTGCAGCAGCACGTGCAGTTTTCAGTAGTGCTTGAGAACCACGAGGAGATGAACCTACGAGTACTCTCGGATCTTCACGTGTTCTAGAAACAAGTTCGACCATATACATTCTAAGTGCAGGATCAAGATATACATCTTCACATGCTTGTTGCATTGCAATTACTCTTTGAGGGTCTGTGATAGTTTCAACATCTACAGCATCCTTTTTACGAGTAATACGTCTTGATAGGATTTCATCTTCATCAGCACGATCTGGATATCCTACACTCATTTTGAACATAAAACGATCAAGTTGTGCTTCAGGCAATGGATACGTACCTTCCTGTTCTACAGGATTTTGAGTAGCCATTACAATAAAAGGAGCAGGCAATTTATGTGTTACAGTACCTATGGTAACTTGTTTTTCTTGCATTGCTTCTAATAGAGCAGCTTGTGTTTTTGGTGGAGCACGGTTAATTTCATCAGCTAATAACAAGTTACAGAAAATAGGCCCTGGCTTAAACGTAAATTCACCCTTTTTAGCATCATAAATATTAGTTCCAGTTATGTCAGCAGGAAGTAAATCAGGTGTAAATTGTACACGCTTAAAATCACAACCTAAAGCATCAGCAAAAGTATTTGTCATTAATGTTTTAGCTAATCCTGGATAATCTTCGAAAAGTAAATTCCCATTTGACAGAATATTGATCATTACATTATCAATAACATGTGCTTTACCTATAATCACTTTTTGTACTTCTGCAGAAAGTGCTTGTGAAATTGCTCCAACTGCTTTCAATCGTTCTCTTACTTCGGGTGTGCTTTGATGTTTTGGTTGTGCAGCCGCTACTGGTGCTACTGGTGCTGCTTGTACAGCAGGCATTGGCGGTGCAGCCGCTACTGGTGCTGCTGGTGCAGCAGGCATTGGCGGTGCAGGCATTGGCGGTGCAGGCATTCCCGGTGCAGGTATTCCTGGTACTGGTGGTGTTTGTTGCATTTTTTTTCCTCCATATTTTTCATTTACCCCATCGTCGGATGGTTCGCATTAGTTCGCGGAGTTCGTCAGGGGTATAAGTGCGATTCCTAGAAAATGCTAATTCTACTAGCCTAGGGTCTTTAATCATACTTTGTACTTCGGCTGGTGTTTTCATAGTCATTTCATCACGAGTAAGGTCATGGAATAATCTTACCTTACTCATTAAAGCCTCTCGGATTCTTTGTTGATGTTCTTCTGGTAAAACCTTTTTTGGCCTCTCTCTGAATCTAGTTAAATCAAAAACATGTCTCCAATTTTCTTTATCGGGGACAACCATAACTGAAATAGCTAATAAAGCAATCATGTTTAGTAAAATCAACCATTTTAACCATACATCAGAGGTTAACAAAACGATAGTGCTGATTGTTTCTGAAAATGGTTCTACCAAAGGACTAGATGAGTGTCTACTCTCATCAAATACAATATTAAATTGGTCAGGGTGAGATGTAATAACATTCGATAATTCTTGATTATCAAATTCCATCATATCAAAAATTAATGTTTCAAAATAAGCACTATTGCCTTGCCATTCATCAGGCCCACTCATGATTTGAGAAGTCCAACATGGCCTTGAATCAACTCCTAAATGCAGACAAAAAGACTCTCTGCCTGTATTCTCAGCTTCTTGAGAACTCCAAAGATAGTTAGCAAATGCACTTTGGCCTGCCACAAATACAATTGATCCTGTAACATCAATTTCATCATAAGTACCTAATTCTGGCATATCAATTGCTTGTTGATTAGGATAATCAATTCTAATGATTAATCCATTTTCTCCAGGCCCTAATATTTGGTTTTCAGGTGAATCGATATTCCTGTCACCTGCATTATCTAAAAATGCAGACGGAGAAGCAGAGGCTAAAATATGTACATTTCTTTCTACATAATCTTTTGAAGTTTGATCATCACTTTCTCCATCTCCCGATGTTAGAACTTGAATTGCTGTAGGCATATCAAACATTACAGGCATAACACATGAATTTATCCCATTTTCATATTGTGCGGATTGTTCTGCGGTACATCCTTGGTTCTTTTCTTGAACTTCTTTTTGTACACTTGCTAAAGTCCAAATATTTTGCTGATCTTGATTTTCACTCATTTCACCATTTGAAATATTTTTTACCGAATAGAAATTTTCTCCGTCCAATAATCCGCCATAAGCGTCTTTGTATTGCACTCCAAATTTATCTGCGACAACTTGAGCATTAGTGTTATTTGAAGCAATAATTACTTTCCCACCCTTTTTTGTAACAAAATCATAAACAGCATCTGCTTCAGTAATAGTAATTGGTTTTTCGGGGGCAACAATTAGTAGCATTGTCCTGTGTGGTTCTTTCCAATCATTAACGAGCATTGGTGTAGACATTGTGTTAGCAACATTATATCCTAAATCTAAATATCTAGGTGTTGATTCACCTAAATCAGAAGCCATTATGTTTAATTGCCTCCACTGTAAATTTTGTGATTCATCTTCAACATAAGCACTATACAGTGTATCTTTACCCGAAGAAAAGACTGAAATTAGGATGAATGATAAAAATAATGTAACAATAAAACCTGCAAAAAGGGCAGATTCTAGTTTAATTTTATTTTTATTTTCACTCATATTTTCACCCTTTTAATTCCGTTTAACGTACGGCCCACACATTTAGGTTTCAAATAGATTACCTTAGTGAGTTTACATAAGAATTATTTTTATTTTCTTAGTTTGACGAATTATTTCCGCTTTATTAGCGCTGTAGCGCATAAAATAGATAAAATTGTTAGGGGAAAAGAGAGACTAGGTGTAAAATTTCTAGAGACAACGTCTTCACCATCTTCATTTGAATCTGTGTTAGTATTTTTATCATCTGAATTCCCATCATTTGAGTTTGTCTTTCTAACTTCAAAAGTAATTTTGTCTTTTGCAGGAGATAAATTCTCATTATCATTTATTGCACCTAAGGAATTTAATTCAATTTCCAAATCACAATTTTTTGAAGGATGTGATATAGGTGCTGAAACTGTGACTTGAACTGTTTTAATCCCACTTTGCCCCTCTAGTGCTGCATCAATAGAAATTTCATTCAAAGAATCAATATTTGTAATTTCTAATTGTGGGCACGTTTTTGATTCAAACATTGCGTCTCCTGTTAAATCCATATCATTTCCAGTATTCCTTATCTCAAGATCTATACTTAATTCTGTACCTGCATTCATGGCTCCACCAAGTTCTGCAATATTAATTTCAAAACCTCTTATTCGGGGTATTGTAAGCTCTCCAGAAATACTTTTTTCTGCTTCCCCTAATGATGGAACTCCACCATAACTATCGATACTTGCTGTGATTGAAAACGATTCACGTTTTTCAGCACGGTATTTTAAAACATCTACAGAACTAAATTCTAGAACAAAACTATCATTTGCCCCGGCATCAACTGAAGTAGAATCTATTTCATTAGTTTCTGCACCAAAAGCAGAATCAAAATTGAAAGAAATTTCAATCGCAACTGGGTAGTCATTTCTTACCCAAAAATGAACTGAGACCTCTCCCTCATCATCTAAATCTTTGGTGATATTTTCGCCATCTCTGAATCCGATATCCCAGTCGCCAACCTCAAAATCTGGCTGTGCTGAAACAGTTTGAATAGAAAAAATAGGCACTAATAAGAAAATTACACAAAGTAACGATATTAACCTCATGATAGTACCCCTTTTAGTCCGTGCAATGCTTTCTTACATAAGACTTCAACCATTTTTTTCCTATAGTTTGGCGGAAATGCTGTATTATTTACCGGCTTCACGTCTTTTCTAAGTTTTGATGCGATTTCATTAATACTGTATTTGTTTAACAATGCTTCATTTGTAATATCATTATGTAATCTTGGTATTGATTCGAGTGCGGTAGTAGCAATACGCAATTCTATCCCTTCATCAGAAGATTGGGCTGCATGCCTCCAAGCAACAGCCACCCCTGCTTCGGGAAAATCCCAACTCTTCCTCAAACTTAATTTCTGATAATCTCCAGACCAAGAATTAATTTCTTTATCTAGGGTAAGGTGAGTAATAATTTCTCCTGGTTTTAGTATATTTCTTTTGATACCATCTAATTCAAAAAATTCGGATAAAAATAACTCTCTAGAACCTTCTGGACCACACAAGTGAATTTTTGCATTAAGGACTAATAATGTAGGTGCTAAATCGGCTTGATAAGTTGCAACACATAATTCATTTTGATTTGGAATTACTCTACAATCTGCAGATGTATCACAATCACATTTATGGCACCATTCAATACTCCTTCTCCATTCTTCAGCTTGATTAAACCAAAAACATCTCGTATCAAGAGCAATATTTCCTCCAACAGTTCCTGATTGTCTAATTAATACAGATGCAATACTTGCAGCGGCCTTTTTGATAATTGGGTGAGTTTCTTTAGAATTAGCCAAATCATGTAATCTAACCATAGCTCCGATGTGAGTTGAATCTAAATGGTGTAATTCATCAATTAAGGCTAGAGAAATAACATTTGGTTTTGTATTCAAGTGCCATTTATAGTTAGGTAATAAATCAGTTCCTCCTGCAATCCAATCAAATTTTTCATCATTTTCAACAAAATTTGCTGAAATTGAAATTGCTTCTTCAATTGTTTTTGGTTGAAATAAATTAAATGGTGGAGTTTTCATTATGTTTCACCCCCCTTCATATGCCTAACTTCTTGATGTTTCCAAGCACTTCCAGCGAGTCTTGGATTAGCAAGATATTCTTCTGATGGTGTTACTGATAATGTCCATCTTTCATCTTGTTCTTCAGGTGGGATAGTTGAAATCTTACCAAAAATAGTACCATTATAATATGGCTCTCTTTCTTGATTTAATTTTCTTTCAATGTCTCTTTCTTTGTGATTTTCAGCTCTTTTTTCAAGAGATTTTTGTAATTCACTATAAATTAATTCAGGATTAGGTAAATCAAGTGGAGAATCTAATTTTAATTTTCTTACTTTCTTTTCAATTTGTTTATACAGTTTATCTGGAGTAATTGGTAATTCGTTTGTTCTAATTCCAATTGCATCATAAACAGCATTACAAACTGCGGGTAAAATAGGTAGTAGGGGTCCTTCCCCCGCCTCTTTCGCCCCAAAAGGTCCTTCTGGATCGTTACTTTCA
Organism: Euryarchaeota archaeon UBA596; assembly: GCA_002498205.1. Classification (GTDB taxonomy): domain Archaea; phylum Thermoplasmatota; class Poseidoniia; order Poseidoniales; family Poseidoniaceae; genus MGIIa-I. The sequence goes on along the minus strand of DAGQ01000098.1, from coordinate 2,701 downwards.
ACAATTATTGGAACTACTTCAGGCATTTCATGTACTGTTGGAATTTTATAATCGAGTAAATTTGGATTTAGTAGCCCTCCAGTTCTAGCATATTTCATTTCTTCACTAAGAACTTGACCTAATCCCATGTGGCAAGATCCTATTATTTGTCCTTCAACTGATAATGGATTTAATGCACGTCCACAATCATGCGCAGCCCATACTTTGATGACCTCCGTAAAACCAGTTTCTGGATCAACTTTTACTTCAGCAGCATAAGCAGAAAATGAATATGCTGGAGCTAAACCTGCTGCAGCTCCCTTGTGAACTCCACCCATTGGAGGTGTTCGATAAGCCCCCGAACTAACTAATGCTCCACGTTCTTCCTGAGCCTTATGTAATGCTTCTAAATATGAAACACCAACCGCCGGATCTTTCTTTTGGTAAATTCTTCTATCTCCAATTACCAATGAATCTTCACTAACATTACAAATTTCAGCAGTTGCTTTAATTAATTCTTTTCTAATTTCAATTGCTGCTGATATTGCAGCATTAGCATTCATGAAAGTTACTCTAGAACTATATGAACCCAAATCAACAGGTGATGTATCAGAATCCCTAGATTTAACTCTAATCATTTCTATTGGAAGTCCTAATACTTCGGAGACGCTTTGGGCAACAACAGTGTCACTACCTTGCCCAATATCTGCAGCACCTGTATGAATTGTAACGCCTCCATCCATATCGATTTTTAGATGTACTGTGGCATGTGGAAATTTATTTGGATCCCAATGAATTGGTAAACCACTCCCCGAAATAAAGAATCCACAACCAACGCCTATTCCGTGTCCAAGAGGCAATTTTCTAAACTTTTGTTCCCAATCACAAGCTTCTTTTACTCTTTCAAGACATTCTCTCATACCTATACTTGTGATTCTGAATCCAGTAATTGTAGATGAATGTGGAGGTAATAGATTTGCCAATCTAAATGTAATAGGATCAACTTGTAATTGATTGCAAAGATCATCAATTCCTAATTCTACAGCACACCTACTATTCACAGCACCATGACCTCTCATAGCCCCAGATGCAGGCTTATTTGTCCAAACACGAGCACCCGTATAATGAAATGAGCCAATTTCATATGGTGCTGTGTGCAAAACTCCGTTGTAATATGTAGTAACATGGCCGAATGATGCAAATGCCCCTCCATCAATTAAAGCATCAGTTTCAATCCCACAAATTCTACCTTCATCATCAACATGTAAATTCATTTCAATTTCAGAGGGGTGTCTTCCTCTGTTAGTGTAAAAAACCTCATCTCTATCGAATGTAATTCTAACAGGTCTTCCAGTTTTTCTTGCTAATATTGCAGCACACATTTCGTGAGGAAAAGGATCTGATTTTCCTCCAAAACCCCCTCCAACAAATGTTCTGTGAACATTAATTTGGTGCATTGGTACTTTCAAAACATCAGCCAATGAACGATGTACATAATGAGGAACTTGTTGCGGTGTGTAAAGCGTTAACCTTCCAGAAGGTTCCCAATCTGCAACCACTGCATGTGGTTCAGTAAAACCGTGATTTACACCTGCAAATTTCCATTTTGCCTTTGAAGAAGCATGGGGATTTTTCATATCATCAAAATTTCCAAATTCTTGAAAAACCCTTTTTTGGACATTACTTTTTCCAATATGGTATTTTCCTCTATCGTGAATTGGTTCGTCTACATCTTCCAAACTTTTTTTCATGTCATGAGTTGGTTTTAAAATCTCATAATCAACTTTAATTTTTCTCAATGCCTCTAATGCCGTAGCTTCATTTTCAGCAGCCACACATGCAACGAGATCTCCTACATGTCTTACTTTATCGACGGCCATCGCATGTTCGTCTTTAGTTACTGGTAAAACACCAAATAAATCCGTATGTTGTTGACCAGTTTCAATTGCTAAAACACCAGGAATGGCTAATGCTTCACTGGTATCTATACTTCTTATTTTGGCATAATGATGAGGTGAACGTAAAATTCTACCAATCAATTCATTTGGAAGTCGAATATCATCACCATATTTTGCTTGACCTGTTACTTTCCAATTTGAATCAACCAATGGAGTTCTTCTTCCTACGGAACTACCAGTAAGTAAGTGATCATGCTTATTTTTACCCTTTGGTTGTGGTTTTTTGCCTCCTTCACTTTCTGGAATCATATTTAGATCCCTTAATTTACTGAAAGGCTCGCTTCCACCACTACCTGGTTTTGAAAAAGGGAGTTTTCCGGGTTGTTGACGATAACCTTTGATTTCTTTTGACATATATTTCCCCTCATTCATGAGTGCGGTCAATCCCTGGGTGGGGATTGACTTTTGCTTTGGTATTATCTTCAAGTTCATTATCAGAATTAAATATCTCAGCAGCAGCATGCACAGAATCAATTATTTGTTGATATCCCGTACATCGACATAGATTTCCTTCTATTGCATCTTTTATTTCTTGATTACTTGGATTATTATTCTCGTTTAATAATGCTGAGATGACTACAAGAAAACCGGGAGTGCAAAATCCGCATTGGCTCCCTCCGCATTCAGTAAATGTTTTTTGGATTGGGTGTAAATGAGGGCCATCAGCAAGCCCCTCAACAGTCGTTATTTCTTTTCCATTAGTTTCTGCAGCTAAGGTTAAACAAGATAATTTTGGTACACCATCAATTAAAACAGCACAGCAG
>DAGQ01000009.1:1045-2922 GCA_002498205.1 Euryarchaeota archaeon UBA596 | reverse complement strand
CATTTCCTCAGCATTAGGTTCCTTGTTTGTTTTTTGTTCTCTTTGTTTCTTCTTCATATGATGGTGGTTGAAACACCTGCTGGTTATGCAGATGAGGAGATTGGGATTACGATTTCCGGTGGGTTATTGGTCGCTGTATGCATATCCTTATTTGTGGGAGGTTTAATCGCACTCTGGCCCTACCTTGAATCTAAAGAATTTCAGGATTATTATTTTGATAGCTGGAAATATCATAAGCAGCGTGAGGTGAAATTATCAAAAATCAATGATAGAATTAAAAGTTTAACAAATGATATAGAAGTATTAGAAGAAATTTTGAGACACGGCAAGGGATTAACCTAGGTCCCTATTACCTGCTCTTTCTGCATCGCGAAACGGTTCATTGTCCGCGGGGACAATCAGTAGTTATGGTACTGCATGATTTATTTTTTCGTGGTCCTAATTTGATCTAAAGACCACGCTATTTTGACCCTAAAAATGGCCTATTTTTAGGGGGGTGCCTGACCCTTTTTTCGAACAACAAAAAAGTGCGGAAAAAAAGGGGTGCGTGTGGTCCTAAAACGTTGCACTGCAAGGCTGCAATTTTGGAGCCAATAGAGAGATTCGAACTCTCGGCCTGCTGATTACAAATCAGCCGCTCTACCAGGCTAAGCTATATTGGCGCTGTACCGTCCGAAGTACACTTTAGTTTTGAATCTCTTGTTTGTTTATCAAGTAGTTAGGATGAAAAGAGAGATTTTAGTCGGAGATTCATGTCCGCAACACGCTTAGATGGAAAAGCATGTGCGGGAGCACTAGAAGAAACATTGAAACAGCGTATTTTAGATTCTAAATTAAAACCCCATTTAGCAGTAATTATTGTTGGTGATGATCCCGCATCACATGTATATGTCAGAAATAAAATTAAATCTTGTGAAAGATTAGGAATTAAATCTACACATCTAGAATTATCAAAAGAATCTTCACAAGAAGAATTAGTTAATGCAATAAAATCTATGAATGATGATGATGATATTAATGGAATTTTGATTCAATCACCACTTCCATCACATTTAGATGAAGAATCTCTTACAGATTTAATTGATCCGAATAAGGACGTTGATGGATTCCATCCAGTAAATTTAGGCCGTATAGTTCAAGGCCGTCTTGATGGAATGATTCCATGTACTCCTGCTGGTGTAATGGAGATGTTAAGATGGGGTAATGTTGAGATGTCTGGTAAAAAAGCAGTTGTAATCGGGCGTTCATTTAATGTTGGAATGCCTCAAGCATTATTGTTGGCCTCTAAAGGTGCTGATGCAACAGTAACCATTGTACACTCAAGAACAAAGAATGCAAAAGAAGAATGTTTGGATGCAGATATAATTATAGCCGCAGTTGGAAGGCCAGAGATGGTCAAATCAGATTGGATTAAACCAGGTGCAATTGTTATAGATGTTGGAATTAATAGAGTTGAAGATTCTAATCATGAAAGAGGTTGGAGGTTGGCTGGTGATGTTCATCCAGAAGTTGCAGATATTGCATCTCTATTGTCTCCAGTGCCAGGGGGAGTAGGCCCAATGACAGTGGCTATGTTAATGTCAAATACTGTTTTAGCAACTGAAATTCAGCATAAGAAAAATGGTGAATTTAATGGTTAATGATTTAGAATCAAATATAGAAGAATTATTGTCTAGTCCTGGAGGTAAAATTCTTCATGAAGTTTCTGAATTAATGCGAAAACGTGCTAGGATATTTGCAGTATTTTTCGCTTTAGTATTCATGATTGGTTATCCCCTGGCAGGTGAATTTATAGCTTGGCTTGTTAGTGAAGATACTGGTTTTCGCCCATCTGCTGATACAGACGTTATCGTTCTTCATCCTGTAGAATTAATTTT
>DAGQ01000009.1:0-663 GCA_002498205.1 Euryarchaeota archaeon UBA596 | reverse complement strand
GTAGAAATGGCAAGATTATTAGCAAAAAGTGAAACATTTAAAGAAAGAATGAAAGAAGCAGATTTAAAATTACCAAATCCTAATTTATTGGCTATAATTATTGCAATTTCGTCAGTGATATTAATGAGTTTAGGTACTTTTTATGCAATTGAATATTTAGTTCCTTTTTTACTTGATTATTTGGCTAAAGATGCTGCTGCTGCTGACTTATCTACGCAGTGGACTCTAACAAATTTCTCAGGTTTTATTTCTTCCCTTGTATTTGCGAGTGCATTAGGTTTTCAAGTTCCAATAGTCGTTTTATTATTACTTAAATTTGAGATTGTTGGGAAATCTGATTTGACAAAATATAGAAGACACATCTGGTTTTCATCTGTAATTTTAGGAGCCTTTTTATCTCCTCCAGATCCACTTTCATTATTATTGGTTGCAGCGCCTATGATTATTTTATTTGAATTTTCATTATTACTTCATAAAGTAATTAGATGATTATGAATCATCTGCTTTTGCTCTATTTTTTTCATCTTCTAATTTTGCATCTTCAATGCCTTGTTCAACATCAACCCATAACATCATTATTGTGCCTATTATTATCAGTAAACCAATTCCAAGGATTGCTACTCTGTCATCAAAAAATATTACTATTGTTCCATAAAGTAGTGG
>DAGQ01000108.1:3360-3510 GCA_002498205.1 Euryarchaeota archaeon UBA596 | reverse complement strand
TTTCCAGACATTGTTGAAATTGCGATTAAGAAACGGTCTACCCTTTTTTGGTCCTCAACGGAAATCTTTTCAACATTTTTTGGCTCATCTCCTAGTAATTCTAGAATTCTTATTTGGTTAGGATGTATATATCTAGTAATCATAATTTGC
>DAGQ01000108.1:0-2949 GCA_002498205.1 Euryarchaeota archaeon UBA596 | reverse complement strand
GGAAATGCATGTTTTATTATTTTAGGTGTTAATTCATAACCCATCAATCTAGATCTCATTTCATTCATTGTATGTCTCATCCCTAAGACATTCAAAAACACGAATACAGGTAATGCAAGTAAATTCACAGTTGCTCTAGTTGCTACCCTACCAATCATCCTGACCCAAATCCTTCTCAAAATCGATTTGAAAAGTGATGCGCTTCCAATAATTCTTATTTTGGTAAGTATTTTTCTAAAGACTAAACCATACTTTCCAATTTTTTTTAAGGGGTTTATACCAAATAATGTTCCTCTATATCCTGGAGCACCCATCGCAGCATAGATTAACCACCGAGGTAGGGATTGTTCTACATCTATTTTATTTAATTCCACATCGGGAATTTCAAGAACTTTAGCCATTCTAGCAGCGGTATTCAATGAATCACGATACATAAATAATAATTCTATAGAAGTTGTAATTATGCCTGCTAATGCTATAATAATAGCCGAGTAAATCTTATTTGTTTCACTAGATGATTCCCAAGAAATAAGTGAATATGCAATAATAGAAACTACCATTCCAGAAATAGCTCCAATTAATCCCGCTCTAATTATTGCTAGCCTACATAATGAATCTAGTCGACTATCTGCTAATTTCCTATCAAAAATAGGCTCTTCTTCTGAACTTTCTAATGTTTTTATAAATCGGTTAATAGCCCATTTTTTCATATTTTCTTTTCTTGCCATCTAATCACTTATGAATAATCATAAAAACCAATACCACTTTTACGACCAAATTTTCCTTGTTTCACCATTTCAACTAAGAGTGGAGCTGGTGAATACTTAATGTCATTAAATCCATCAAATAATACATTCATAATATGCAATACCGTATCTAAGCCAATTAAATCTGCTAAGGCCAAAGGACCAATTGGATGATTCATACCTAATTTCATTATCCCATCTATTGCTTCAGGTTCTGCAACTCCTTCCTGCAAAGTAAGTATTGCCTCATTTATCATAGGGCATAAAATCCTATTAGATACGAATCCTGGTGAATCATTACAAAACAAGGGTGTTTTATTCATTTTTTCTGTCATTTCAGTAATTACTTCGCAAACATATTCATTAGTTTTATCACCACGAATGATTTCTACTAATTTCATTATTGGAACTGGATTCATAAAATGCATTCCAATTACTAATTCAGGCCTACTAGTATGTGTTGCTAGTTCATTAATACTAATACTGCTTGTATTACTAGCTAAAATTGTTGATTGATTACAGATTCCATCTAATTGCTTAAACAGATTGAATTTCAAATCTGGAATTTCTGGTACTGCTTCAATAACAAGATCAACTGTAGAACATTTGTTAATATCTGTTGTAGTAATTATATTTTTTATTGCTTTATCAGCATCTTCACTTGTAATTTTCTCTTTAGATACAAATTTTCCTAAACTATATTCAATCGATTTTATAGCATTCAAAAGATACTCTTCTTTAATATCTATTAAAATTACATTATATCCCGACAAAGAGGCGACTTGTGCAATTCCTGAACCCATTTGTCCTGATCCGATTACTGCAATATTTTCTACACTCATGCCATGGGGAAAAAGTGTCAGGCTTTGATTTTAATGTATAATTATACCATCAAAAAGAATAGCCCCTCCCGGATTCGAACCGGGGTCTCTGGCTCCAAAGGCCAAAATGATGGACCACTACACTAAGGGGCTGAGTATGACTGGCGAATATGACTCAGTTCTTACCCTTAGCGGTAGAATTAGCCAATAACCTCATACATTCATCATCTATTTTTTTTAACGCAGAATCTATGAATTCAGAGGGATTAAAATCACGTTCTTTTATGCTATAGAGTGTTGCTTGTAAAGCCATATCTAATTTATCACAAGCCTTAACAAATTTAGATTCAGGACTAATATTTTCTTCGTATTCAAGCCATAAATTAATCAATTTTTCTCTTGTTTTGATGGAATTAGTTAATTCTTTAATTGCATTATATTCTAATTCATGTTTTTCTGACTTACTAATTCTATCTTTTGGGGTGAAATCTCCGATTATAGCTTCCCCCACATCATGAAATATTGACATACTCAAGATTTTTTCTTTATCAAGTTCTTCTGGCATCAAGATCAAAGCAAGATATGACACCCCCCAACTATGTGCTGCAACAGATTCTACATTTTTTAATCCTGAATTTAACCATCCAGCCCTAGAGACCTCTTTTAACTTAAATGCATTTAATAATGTTTGACGTAATTTCAAAAAAATCAACTTCTATACTTGTGCAATTTTTTCATCTAAAATAAATTCGATTGCCTTCTTCTTTAATTTAGGTTCTATTACAGATTTAGATTCTTTCTTGACTTTCCTTATTTTAATTTTTTTAGTTCTTTTTTCCAATTGATGGAAGTTTTCGGGTATAAAAAAGTCTTTTTTAGAATTTTGTCCAGATTCGCTAGCCCTTGAGTGTAAGTTTGAAAGAATACTCTCTGCGGTATGCTTTAGATTTTGATTATTAGGTTCATTCTCGAATAAGGCCTTAACGACACCTTGTGCCCAAGTATTCTTACATTGGCTTTTTCTAATTAGTTCTCTTGTATCGTATCTTACATCATCCAGCCTTTCTCCTGTTTCTGAACAAAATTCAATTCCTGTTTTAATTGTATTATTCTTGTTTACACTAACTCTTCTTCGAGGCATCCCAATCAATTTTTAGGGACGCTGACGGTATTATAACATTTTTTGACAAAAAGACACTATAAAGTACATTTCAATTACGATTACTAAATTGCCATCATTTCAATATTGAATCTGGATTTTTATACAATTCCCGCGTCATATTCTTTTGATGCATTTCAATAGTGCCACCGCCAATTTCTAATAATTTTGAATCTCTCCACAATCTTTCAACAACATACTCCCCGACATATCCGTATCCACC
>DAGQ01000012.1 GCA_002498205.1 Euryarchaeota archaeon UBA596 | reverse complement strand
TATAATGTAATCAGGACATAAATTACCATAATCTTCTTCATCACCATCAAATCCATATGACCCATAAACACCATTGTGCATTATAGGAGCACGTGCTTCTGATGAACCATTTTTCCACATTAATTCTTTAACACCAATTAATCCAGAAATTGGAACAATAGTTTTGAGGTGTTCATTACCAAACATTGCTGCTTGCCAAGGAGTTGACCCATCATATGATTTTCCGATCATTGCAACATTTCCATTGGACCAATTTTGAGATCCTAGCCAAGTTACAGCCGCATCATTACCCAATTGTTCTGCAGTACCCATTAAATCCATACAATGATTTGAACGTCCAGTTCCAGTTACAGATACTTGGGCAAAGGCAAATCCATGAGGAAGAATTTGATCAATTATCATTTGACCTAACCAACTACCAGGTACTTCTATTGTAGGAGTTTGTACACTTGGTTCTTGAAAATATGGTCCAAATTCAGCAATTACAGGTACTTGAACACCAGGTTCTACTTTTGGTAACCAGTATGCAAGAGATATAATTCCATTAGGCGCTGCACCCCCTTCATCTAAAGGTAATTCATATTCAACAAATACGTGTGTTGAATTCCATTCATTATCTGTTTCTAGAACCTCGTATTCACCAATTTCCATGACATATCCATAGTCTTCATTGGTAATATAATCGAAATCTCCCCTTTCCCAAACAGGAACCCTGACATAAGAATCATCATTATTTTCTATTATTCCTTTACTAATTGCTTCACCATGCATTGCTGCTATTACTATGAATATGACTACTACTATAGATGTTGCACCAAGTACATTATTTAGAGTCCGATTTATATCAGTTACCTCCGATACAGAGGTTCCTACAATAACACTCTCTGGTTTGGAATCCTGACTCTTCACGAATATGCGACAACTATTAATGATATGAACAAAGCGCTTTAATGTCAATTTGTAGATTTAATTTTATTATACAATTTTTCAAATTCAATTGCAGTTTTTTCTTGAGTAAATGTACCCTCCTCTAAGACTCTTTTACGTCCATTAATTGATTGTAAATTTCTTAACTCCGGGTTGCTTAATTCATCAATAATCTTCAAACTTAAATCATTATTATTACTTGGTGAATATAATGCACCAACTAAATCATCAACCATTTCTGGAAGAGGCCCATCATTTACAGTTATTATCGGAGTCCCTGAAGCCATTGCCTCAAGGGGAATAAGTCCTTGACCTTCGTAATATGAAGGGTAAACAACCAAATCAGCAGATCTGTAAAAAGTTGCTAAACGTTCGAACTCCATCCCACTTTCGATAATTACGGAATCAGAAATTCCTAATTTCTTAGCCTGCTTATTCAAGGTTTTATACATTGAACCTCTTCCAATTATCACTAATTTCGTCTTAGGGAATTTTTCTAAAACTAGAGGCATTGATTTTAGTAAGAATCTAAACCCTTTTCGAGCAGCTAACCTTCCAACGGCTAGTAATAATTGTCCGTTTTCTTCTATTCCAAATTCTTTCTCTCTTACTAATTTGTAATCCGATTTATCATTATCATTTTCGTGATTTATGGGGCGAAATAATGACTCATCTATACCCCAATGAATCACTTCACAATTCCATTCATCGGATAAAGAGTATCTCGTACAAAAATCATTTTTTGTTGCCTTTGAGTTGGCAACACAAATATTGCTTGATTTTGCTGCAGCAGTTTCATATTTTGAATAATATTTTGCAGTAAGTAATATTGCTAAATCATTTGGATTTTTCCAAACCGCAGACTCTTTTTGCTTTCTTGCAGCAATAATTCCATCTCTTTCTCCTAACCAACTTCCATGTAAACTAGTGATTACAGGGGCGATATTTTCACGAAGTGAAAGAATTTCTTTACCTGTCAGAGCAATTAATGGACAATGCAGGTGTATAATATCTATCAAATTATTCGAATTAACTTTTTTTAGAGCCTTAATTGCATTTTTCCCGTAACTTCTTGTAAATGCCATTGGAGCATATAGCCAATTTACTTCTACAATATTCACATTTTTTATCGAAGGCCTCTCTCCATTTTTCAATTTCCTAGTAATTACTGTAATTTCATGCCCCATTTCACTTAAAAAATTGCAAAGATGATAGGTTGCTGAACCAAGACCACCCCACAAAGGAGGATATTCTCCCGCTAGCATTGCTATGTGCATCTACACATCTCCTAGAGTTATTTCTTTTTGAACAGTCCGATTTGATGTTAATCACAAATCGATTTAAATTGATTAAATTACTCGAGGGGTCTGATGACAAAGACGCTTGACGTCAGTGTGACGGTAATACTTCCTACTTTGAATGAAGAAGAAGGTATTGGAGATACCATTGATGCAATTCCCAAAAAATTTTGTAAAAAATTAGAAATCTTAATTGTAGACGGCAATTCTTCAGATAAAACTAGAGAAATAGCTTTGAAAAAAGGTGCAAGAGTCCATATCGAACCAAGGAAAGGTTATGGAAGAGCTTATAGAACTGGATTTGCTATTGCTTCTGGAGAAATAATCATCACAATGGATGCAGATTGTACTTATCCAGCAGAAAAAGTCCCAGAATTAGTTAAGGTGCTAATAGATCGAGATTTAGAATTCATTACATGTGATAGATTAACATTAGCAGAAGATGGAGCAATGTCTGGATTACATGGGTTTGGTAATTGGGCACTCTCAATTACGGGAAGAATGCTATTTTGGAATGGAATTAAAGATTCACAATCAGGCATGTGGGTGTTTAAGAAATCAATGTTTGAAAATCCAAAATTAAGACCCACTAATGATGGTATGCCGTTATCAGAAGAGATTAAATTAATTACAAAAATGCACTTAGATAAGGATAAGTTTGCAGAAATTTCTGTTCCTTATAGAACTCGTGTTGGTGATGCTGAGATTAATACTTGGGGAGATGGATGGAAGAATTTCAAGTTCTTTTTTGCTAAAAGAATTGGAATTAATAAAACAAGGACAGAATGGGGACCTTTGGATGATAGTTTAGATTCAATCAAAGATACTTTGTAAAGTAACTTTATTTTTTACATCGATCCCCTGTCAATTATGGTATAATATGATATACTAGTGTGGATGGCAATATCTCTAATGAATAGAATATCATTGAATAAAAGCGTAGCAACAATTTTAGCAACATTAATGGCTTTAACTGTATTTGCAGCAATTCCAGCTTCTGCTGAAAGTGCAATGCCATCAGATAGAGCATGGGGTGTTTCTTATGATTGGGCAGAATATGGAGAAGATGTACATACCTTAACTGGTTTAAATATTGATGAAATCTTGGCTAAGTTTACAGAAGCAGCAGAGGAAGCTGGTTTTGAGATGCTAGTAGCACAAGTTTCAATAGGAGAATCAATGTTTTTCATAGAACAATCAGTTGGTGCAGAAACTACAGTTGATGATTTAAATGGAAATGCACATCAAGTTACAGAGCACATAACAGAATTAACAGTCGTTAATGCAATGTTATTTGATATGATTATGTTGATGGAATGGGAAGACTCAGATGCAGGAAATGATGATGAAGACCCAACACAACAAGGTGCAGCAATTGACTTTTCAATGCAAATGAGTTTAGATGTATTATTATCATTAGATTCTAAATACACAGAATACAGAACAACAGAAGGAAATGAAATTGTTGGAGCAGATATGGTTACTACAATGGATGCTGGATTAGGATTTAACATGAATCATGATAGTTCTTGGACTGGAGGAGATGATACAGTAAATGTTGCTATGGCAATGTCAAATAGTATTGGTGCAAGTATAATTGATTCTAATGTACAATGGAGACTTGATCAACCTTACGATGTTCATGACTCAATAGATATGTCAGTTACAGATGAGTTTGAATGGAAATGTAACGATGATCTTGACGAATTTATGATTGAGGATCATAAAGAGCAAGGAGAATATTTAGGAAATGGAGAATTTGCAGAATCAGATGTAGTAGATTATAGAACAATTTGGACAACATGCGGAGAGATGACAGGAAATTATGCATCTGAATTAAATTATGCATTTTCATTATCAGGGGTTCCAGCAGATTTATTGGGAATGGAAGTAGACACTTTTAATATTGATATTAATGATGCTCCACAATATACTGGTGATTTTACTTTTTCTCCAAATGATTTAGATTCTGCTGAAACATCCACAGAAAGCGTTGATTGGGAAGATGATAATGGAGACGATGGAATGATTGGTGAGGCACCTCACCATGGCGTTGATTTAGGATTCTGGAAGTTTAATCAGGATGAGACATACAATATCGAAATTGATGAATCAGGCACTCAAGTAGAAGCAATGAGTTTCTTAGGTACGCCAGTTCCTATGGGACATTTAGCTATGAATATTGGATTATTAACTAATGCATTTCAAGGAAGTGAAGATGATCCAGGAATTTTCGATGTTGTTGGAGAAGAAATCGGAGCTATAATGGAAGAAATTGGACCAGATATGATTGGTAGTTGTGATGATGGATATACAGAATTATCATTAAATATGTACAATGATGGATATAAAGATTGTATGGATGGTTCAGATGAAGTTTTTGAACATGAATATGACTGTGTATATGGTTGGGATGACTATATTCCTCATGAGGCCGTAAATAATGGAGTTGAGGATTGTCCTTATGGATCTGATGAATCTTCTATATATCCAGAAGAAGATTTTAAATGTGATAATGATGAAATGATAATGCTCTATCAAGTAAATGATGGACTTATAGATTGTTCCGATAGTTCTGATGAACCAGGTTTCACCAAAGAACATAGATTTACTTGTGTAGATATGTCAGCATCAATACCAGTAGAATATGTAAATGATGGATCAGAACAATGTTCAGATGGTTCAGATGAAGGTGAAGAATTTGCACCTACAGATGAATTAATGAATGTTGTAGAACATCTCGCAGCATCTGATATTGGTGACAAATTAGGTGACTTTGGTCCAGCATTAGAAGATTCAATGACTGATGGTTCAATAGAAGTCATAGAGTTCCCATTTACAGATGCAGATGGAGATTTATTATGGTATGATGGAGCACCTGCTGGATTTGTCACTTTCGTTGAAGAAAATGATGAAATGTATATATTCATAGGTCCAAATACAGAAGGCTATGAACATGCTCCAAGTTCTTTAGGGTTTGAATATCTTGTAGGAACAGCAGTTGAAGAAGCAATAGAAGAAGTAGGAGATGTCGATGAAATTTCTGATCTAGTATCTGAAGAAAATGATGCAGATGGAGATGGAATACCCGATCAGTTAGAATCTGTAGGAGAAATGTCAATTGCGGATGCACAAGCATTAGCAACTGGAGATTCAGATAACGATGGAGTATCAAATCTAAATGATCAATGCCCAACAACACCGGCTAATACTGACGTTGGAAATGATGGATGTTCAATTGTAGAAGACTCAACAACTGATGGTACAACTGATGGTACAACTGATGGTACAACTGATGGTTCAGGAGCAACTGTAGATGCAGTTCCAGAGGATGAAGGTATGATACCTTCAGTATCTTTCTTTGCAACTTTGTGTGTTCTTGCATTAGCAGGGTTCGTTACATCTAGAAGAGATTAGAGAAATCGCTTAAAAAAAACGGGGTCACCGCGATTACAATGAGTAATCGCGAGTGGCCCAAAACATTAGCTCGTTTACTTTCACTATTCGGAGTAATTGTTTTAGTAACTCTTTCAGGCTCTTCAGATTGGTTTGTAATTAATGCAGAAGGGAAATATGTTGAAGGATTACCAAGAGAGCCAGCGATTATAATTAATTATACAGTAAATAGTACAGAAGAAGAAGTAGATTTAGAATTTAAAAATTATACACCTTTGAGAACATATTGGAGAAATAGAGAACCAGTTCCAGTTCCTATGGTTAATTATACTGCAGAAGAATTAGAATCACTAGCAACAGAAGAAGAAGAAGAAGAGAGTTTTAGTTTACAAGACTCTAGAGAAATAATGGGTTATCTGTTTGGAGCAATGATCATAGTTCAGATTTTTAGTTTATTAATTCCTAATATGAAATTATATTTCCCTATATTTATTTGGTTTTTAGGTTTTATTGGTTTTGTTGTAATTATTCCATTAGGCGTGATATCATCATTTGGTTTTGATGGTCCAACGGGGGGTTTTTCTGATGAAACTGAAGATACTGATTTTGCACATATGAATGTTGAAACAGGTTTCGATCTAGAATTAAATGGTATGACATTTACAATAGAAACATTAGGGTTTGATCTAGGATTAGTTCCATTAGAAGATCATGAATCAGTAAAGCAAACAGCTCCACAAGAAGGTGAAGATAATTATGATTCTTTAATTGGATTTAATGCCTTTTTGGAATTAGAGTTTTCAGATGGTTTGAAATATTGGTCATATATTTTAGTTATTTTTATTCTATTGAAAATAGTTAATATGATTTTTTCAGATAAAAAAACTAAGGTAATAATTACCAAACCACAAAGTGTTATAATTAGTAAAAATTTAGAAGAAGAATAATTAAATATCTAGCTCATCATCTGAAATTAATGGTTTTTCTTTTTCATTTTGAATAGTTAAAGAATCCCAACTCTCAATATATTCATCAAGATCAATTGAATTTAATGTTCTTTTTCTAATCATTAGTGCTAAACCTAATGAAATTAATAATGCCAATATAAATCCACCAATTGCAACATTAGCACCCCCGCCAAAGAAATCAATTATTGAAAAATCACCAGAACCAATCTTAATATCTAATACCTCTTCATCATATCTTAAATCAGTATCTGTAGCTGTAACACGTACAGAAGCAAAGCCTTCTGAACCTGGAACCCAAGTGAGTACTCCCGTCCAAATACCATCATTTTCTGTAGCATCTCCATTTTTACCATTATCATTTAATTCTAAACTCCAATTTTGTGAAGCTAATATTATTACAGCACTAACATTTTTAGTTGTATTATCAGCGTCATCAAGTTTTACGGTAATTCTTAATTCTGAATTTTCATTTACTAAGAAGTTATTTGGATGAGCAGTTAAATCCTCTAAAGAGGGCCTACTCGACTCTACAATAACGTTGACAATCCTTTCACCTGTTCCGCCAAGCATATCAGTGACTTTTAATTTGAAAATATATGCTCCAGGACTTAAATTATAATTAATTTCCATCCCTCCATTTTCAGTTTGAATTTTCTCCCATGAACCTGAATTAGTTTGAACACTCCATTCGTAACTAAGTATGTCATTATCTGCATCAACTGAATTTTCCCCACTTAGAGTTACTAAATCACCGGGTTCAAACGTAAATGTATTCGAGTTACTTTCATAGTGTGCTATAGATGATGTGATTGATGCTATTGGATTAGATGATAATATATTTAAAACTAAATTTTTAATTGAACTCATACCATTTGAATCAGTCAAAGTAATATTTAATTCGTATATTCCATTAGGGAAATCAATAAAATAAATTTCGGTATGACTTACATTTTCCATTTTAATTCCAGTATTAGATACTAAAAACTCTGAATTGCCTTCTAAACTCAAAGTAAATTCATCGCCATCATAATCAATACTTCTTCTTAGATCAAATAATATACTTTCATCAGAATAATAATCATTTTCAAGATTAGGACTATCTATTACAATTACTGGTGCAGATGAGTTAATTGTGAGAGAAATAGATGTTGAAACGGCTAAATTAATTCCATCATCAATTTCTAATGTTATAATATGGGAACCAGCGCTTAATCTTCCATACCATCCAGATAAATTATTTTCATGATTTAATGATAAATCACCATCTAAGTTACTTTTCCAATTAATTGAAAGTAAATCACTTTTGATATTTGGTAGGTTTTGATTACAGAGCCAATCAACCCCTATTTTCCATTGTTCATTCAAACTTTCACAACTAGAATCCCAATCACCACTTCCATTAGCAATAAATGAGATATAATCAGAACTTAGATAATTTCCACCATCAGGTGTACCAATGATTGCAACAGGAGGAGAATTTTCTACATTAACAATCATACTTTTTTCTACCCACTCCCACTGATGTTTAGAATCTGTAATTTTTAATTTAATTTCATGAATTCCTGAACTCAACCATCCATCCCAGATTAAAGAATCAGTCCCAGTACCATTGTAAAGTAATCCATCAATATCTGAAATCCATTCTAAAGTTATTTCATCACCTTCTGGATCAAGAGAAGAACTACCATCCAAAGTTACCAATGAGTTTGAATAATTATTTTCTCTATCAATGATGAAATCAACTTGTGGTAATTCATTGAATAAGATTATATCTAAACTCCAAATCACTAAGTTTCCAACAATACCATCATCAAATGTAATAGTAACAGTAACAGTATCCTCAGGAGAATCTACGAATGATAATGACCAAGAAAGGTTTTGATCTGGAACTTGACCAACTTGTGTATCATATGTATCGGTAAGTAATATTGTTAGATCTTCCCCTTCAGGGTCGTAAGTACCACTTGCATTAAATTGAACAATAGTAGAACGTGGAATTCTAAGTACACCATCTCCATCAGCTTTTGGATTAATGTTCATATTTACAACAGCTGGAAGGTTTGTTAAAGTAATAGTACGACTTTCATATGAACACGCGTTTTCATCATCACAAACTTCTAGAGTAATCTCATGGACTCCATCTGAAAGACATTCTAAAGACTGCGCGCCGTTAGCAGTTTGAATCTCATGATTTGCTACAAATGCTGAATTATTATCTGCCATCAATGAAGAGATACATTGTGAACCAGATTCTAATAAATCTCCATCAATATCACTAAACCATGAGTAAGTCAAAGCATCATTATCAAGATCCCAAGAATTATGAGCATCAAATTCAACAATGCCTCTACTTGGAAAAATTTCATTTTCTAATGGCGAAATCCAATTAATAATTGGTGCTTGATTAGATAATGTAAGATTACAATATAATGTCATATCTTCACTAAAAGTTTGAATTCCTGTGTTGTTCGTAGTATTGTCATAAGTACATGCTAAATCAACTTCTTCGTCTACACTATTAATGCCTGAAGAAGTCCATTCTCTAACAACATAATCTGCCATTAATACATGTCCTAAATAATCTGTTGTAATTGAATAATCATCATTAAAATTAGCAAAATTTACGTCAATATTAGCAAAAGGCAATCTATTATTAAATTGATTTAATACCCAAATATCTAGATCATAAGCTTCTTCAATTTTAGATCCAGAAATAATTGATGTAAGATTCTTCAAATCTAAATTAATTGGTTTATGTAGATGTAATAAACTATTACCATCGTTAAAGATTATAGAAACATTCTCTCTATTTTTTGCGGTAAATTTAGATATATTTACATTTGAATTTAATAATTCTATATTTCCATCACAAATAATTTGTTCACCATTGATATCTGAATCTAAAAACTTAATACAATTATTACTTTTTATTTC
>DAGQ01000073.1 GCA_002498205.1 Euryarchaeota archaeon UBA596 | reverse complement strand
ATAGATGGAACAACTTTTGAAATGTCCGCAATGAAAGGAAAACGTGTAATTCTAACTTTTTTTAGATTCTCTACGTGTCCATTTTGTAACATTAGGATAAATAGAATAGTAAAAAGATGGAATGAATTCTCAGAAGATACAATCATGGTGGGTGTATTTGACGCTAAGATTGGTGAATTAACTAAGAGAATGAAAAAACACAACGCACCATTCAGCATAGTTGCTGATGAAACTTATCAACAATTCAAAGAAAATGGTGTTGAGAAATCGACACCTCGCTTCATGTGGGGTGCAATGCGTTCTCCACTTACCATGATTCAAGCCACATTAAAAGGATATATTCCAATGACTTTGTCTATGTCAAAAATGTCTACTTTACCTGCAGATATTTTAATTGATGAAAATGGTAAGATTGTCGAAGCACATTATTGTAAAGATACTGTTGACCATCTTCCAATAGATCGTCTAATTTCTTTTTCCAAAGGTAAATGAAATATAAGTATAATATTTCAGATATTTAAAAAAAATCATGACCTTTTTGGAGGTTTCCATCCAGTAAATGCTAAATGAGCAGGAGGAGTCCCTGAACCTTCATTCTCATACTCTCTTATCCTGTCAGCAAGCCAGATAAACCATTCCATATTCTTGTTTTCAGCATCTTCCCGAATTGGTTCAAGATAAAAAGAAAAGGCGTCATAAGTTTTTATAATTACACCAGAAAATAAATCATAAAATGTATGAAAATCAAGATTTCCTCGGTAAATAAGAACACCAATACTTTCCCAAGTTGTGAGAACGGTCATTACCATTGGCCAATTTTCACCATAATGCTCTTTTAATGCATTAAAAGCCTCAGTTTGGTTTTCTGTTTCCTTTGCTTCAATTTCCATATTAAGTATTGAAGTCAGCCCTACAACAAAATCTGGATTTTGGAAGTTTGCTGCCAAATTCATTGCAGTTGCACTATCTCTCGAACGACGAAGTTCTTTAATCTGAAACCATGAATATATTGCTGCCCCAAGTATTGTAACTACACCTAGAATCTCTGCCCATGCTGCTGCTGTTTGTAATTCCATAACTCTAGAGAAATCAATATCAATTTTAAAGACATCGCCTTTATTTTAATTTTTTTAGAATGTCACAATTTAGTAAAACTACCATCTGACATCATTTGCCAGCGAGTACCATCGGGTAAAATGTAAATTGTTTGCCCTGTAGATTGATCATATTGCCCTCCAGGCGGAAGACCAGAATAATCAGAAACGATTGTTGGTTGGGCTGGAGGCGGTGGAGCAGTCATAATTTGGGAAGTTGGTACTTGTGCAACCTGATGTGTTGGTTGTATTGTCTCAGGCATAACTTGAGGGACTCCCATTGCAGGTGCTTGAGGCATTATTTGTGATTCATTCCCCCACATTTGTTGATTGAAATTACTCATATCACCACTATTTTTACCCCTAAATGTCATAATTAATACAACAATCACAATTCCTAAAATCACGATTGATGACCCAACAATTAACCAAATATTTGATGACTCTGATTCTGAATTAATTCCAGAATTACCATTATTATTTGTGTCACCATTACTTGAGTCATCAGTACTTGAGCCATCAGCACTTGAATCATCATTAACTAAATTACTTGCTGAAGTATCAGTTCCGTCATGTTGACTTGTGTCTCCATTAGAAACTGAAGATGAACCTGCAGCAGTTGCTGTCCCATCTAAAGTTGAAGATTGTGTAACAAAAGCAACAGATGCTGTATGAGTAATTCCTCCATCTAAAGCAATTACATTAAGATGAATTGTGAATTCATTTCTAGGTATTGATTCATCAACAGTAAAGGTAACAGTGAAGGGTAAATCTCCATTTGAATCAAGTGAACCCCATTCAATTACTACTGAATCTAGTAAAGCCTGATTATATGGCTCAATAACAATATCCATAGCACCACCTAAATTCAAATCTAATCCATTATGTGCATTTATCACTCCTGAAATGGACATTGTACCATCTACTAATTTTTGTTCTCTATTTTCAACATCTAATGAAAATTCTGGTAGTGAAGTAATTGTAAAAGTAATCTCATCAGAGTGTATTGTTGTTCCAGATATTCCTGAGACGACAACAGTATAATCTCCTGCTGTTAAATTATCAGGTATTGTAAGAGTCAGTATCGCCATAAATGGGGCAGATCCTTGAGCAAAATCTAATTGTGCTGTCACTCCGTTTGGAACTGTAGCTGTTATTGAAACATCTGCACCAAATCCATTAACTGGTTCGATAAAGATTGGAGTTGGCACTATCCATTCAACTCCCTGTGGTAATACGATCCATGGATCTAATGTTATAATTTCAAAATCAGGATCATTATCGACTGTAAATTTAACAGTCACTGAACGCTCCAGTTCATTGCTTGTACCTTTAATTGTCAAATCATATTCTCCACTTGACAAATTCATAGTGTCAACAATTACAGCACCCACGTCATCAATAGTTAACACTTGATTATCATACATCAAAGGTGCATTTTGTGAATTTATACTTGCACTAATTTCCACAGCAGAATCAAATTCATTAAAGCCAACCACATTAATCCAAACTGCAAATGGCAACCCCATTTTAGCCACATCATCAGGCATACTTTCTAAAATTGTGAAATCTGGTGTTGCCCAATCATTATTTCCTTCACGCCCCGCAAAAACTTGAATTCCATAAGCAATAAATGCAGTCTCATCGACTACAAATGAATCAGTAGACAGATGTCGATAATTAAGAGGTAAAGCATCTGAGCCTTCTAATTCTAACTCCATTAAAGTGCAACCCCCCATTTCTACTGAAATTGAATTAGTGCCTGTTCCAATTGCAGTTTCGCTCCAAACCTTATTTTCATCCAATGGGAAATTGAATTCATTCATACCATTTGGATAGGTTAAATTAGACTTAAATACGGTTTTTTGAGACATGTCGGAACCTGAAGGAATACAGCCAATATCTATTCCTCCAAAATCACCACCATCATTATCATTGCCGCCACCATCAAGAGGGTCTAGTCCATTCTGAACTTCATAGCCGTCATCCAAACCATCTCCATCGGTATCATTATTATATGGATCAGTACCATACTGAGTTTCTTCTTCAGTATCTGTCAAACCATCACAATCTTGGTCATCATTAGTACATTCATTCACAGGAGTGTCTCCATCAGGACAACCGTCGTTATCAGCGTCGTTTTCTGATGTGGATGCTTCGTTTGGACAGTTGTCTTGTGAATCGGGAATACCATCACCATCAGTGTCATCGTCTCCGCTACCGCCATTGTTCTGAGCTTCTGAACAACCCCAAGCATCGACCTCAGCGCCGTCTACGGTGCCAGGGCAGTCATCCCAATCATCAGTGACACCATCGCAGTCTGAGTCGGAATCTCCCCACTCATCAGTACAACCATCACGACCAGATGTGCTCATCATTCCAAATCCTCCACTTGTTTCCATTGAAGAAGTAAATGTTAGATCTTCATGTACCAAAGAGAGTGAGTCTTTTGCATAACAAGCTATGCCTGTTTGCTCATCGGTAGTTACTGTATCCATTCCTGCAAAACTGATCGTTAAAGTTGCTTTTCCTTCAATACTAACTCGATAACAATCTTTACCAGAAACTGTATCAGAACCAGTGACTGTCATTTGATGATATTCTTCATATGTTACCCCGAAAAACTCCGGCATGGTTACTGAAAAATTCCAAAAGTCACCAGTTGTCCAAACAGGTGCTTCTTGATTTGTAGTTGAAGATGATTCTGCAAATGCGTATGAAGAAAGAGAAGATGTGTACATGATGTTTCCTTTAGCATCATATATGTCTGTTGCAACATACCATCCAACTTCTGGTGCATACCAATTAACCATGTAACCTGCATCAATTTCCAGAACATATGCTCCACCTCCTGCTTCTGTCATTGTTGCATCGATTGATACACTAAATACTCCACCAATTTCAGTTTGTTCCTCCCCTAAAAATATTGTATCTCTTGTTTTCCCAGGATTACTAGATCCAAGGAACGTATTATTTTCATCCCAAACCGACATTGAAACTCCATCACCTGAAGCATGAGAAAGTGTCAACAATAATGTTTGACCAGGTTCAAGCCAAACTGAATACCAATCATGCTTATCATTCCACATATCAACTGC
>DAGQ01000006.1 GCA_002498205.1 Euryarchaeota archaeon UBA596 | reverse complement strand
CCGATGTGTGGAACAGGGGGATTATTGATTGAATCAGCATTATGCAATCGGCCAACAGTTGGTATAGATGTCGACCCAGAAATGGTAGAGGGGGCAAAGAAAAATATTGAATGGGCCGGTGTTGATGTCGAGATTCAAAGAGCGGATGCAACTACTTTCCAGATAGGAGAAGAGGTAAGTGGAGTTGTATTAGACCCCCCTTATGGAAGGAATTCTCAAGGGACTTTGGACCATGATGTGCTATTGTCTAGAACACTAAAAAACATTAGAAGTCAAGTAAAAACGGGATGCTGTTTTGTTATGATAATGCCCACCTCTCCAGAGTTAGTAGATTTAGATGAGGAAATAAAAACCGATGATTTCTTGGAATTGTTTGAAGATAGCGGGTGGATGATAAATTCAAGATATTGTATTCCAATTCACAGTAGTTTAGCACGGCAATTGATTATAGCAACTGCTGACTGAATTAGATTTACTACCAACACTTTGGAAGGATAATAATGTTTAAGAAAATATATTTTTTAACAGAACGTATTTGTTCTAGAAATATTTATCCTGTACTATATTATTTATTTCTTCCAATCGGTTTAAAGTTTCGTCGTGAGGTTAGGCTTTCGATGAATAGACCTGTTTCAATCGATAAGATAATGAGTTCTTTCAGTAAACGGAATCATTTATTTGAGAAAGATATTTTCCAACTAATCCATTTTATTAAATCACGCCAACGTATTGGACTTTTTAGATTAAACAGATTATCTAAGAATAATATCTTGTATGCTTTGATCAAATCTATGTCTGAAAAAAATATTTTGTTTGTTGAAAAAATTTATGAAAATTATTTTTCCGAAGTCTTTGATTTAAGATGTGAGCGATTTATGGTTGTCATAAACAATCGTAATCATGATTATCAGAATGCCATGGATATCCTAAATTTTTTCCCTTCGAATGAATGGAAAAACGCAAGACAGAAGGATGTCACATCAGGTTTAACTAAATCTCTGTCTTCTATAAAGAAGGCCCCAATTGGCTGGCAACCAAATATTCATTCTAGTTTTCTAGAAAAAGAGGGTATTAATTTCTCTCACCCCATTTCAAAGGATACTGAAAAATCGAATTTTGTGATTATTGGTAAAATTAAAAATTTTGAAGAATTAGAATATAATTCGGCATTGTGCTGTTTCAGATTCAAGAATAAGGATTCTCAAATCATCAATCTATCACAAGGCGAGGTTAAAGCTATGGGCTTATCTTATTCAGAGGCTGTTAAATCATATAAATATCTGAAAACAGATTCTAATGGGTTCTTTATGGTTGATTTTATACCTCCAGAAGATTGCAAATTAGTAGAAGTATCATTCAAAACGTGGACTGCTGTGGATGGTTCGGTTGTATTAGATAATCGCCTTTACATTTTTCATTATGACCATGATGATTGGTTGAAATCTATGAACAAATTATCAGAAAGGATGTCAGAATGGTTTGATGATAAAGAGTGGCCTAAATTTATTACAAACTTTTACGAAAATCAAATAATCAATCGGTTAGAAGTCGTCGATGTCGATCATATGAGTTCTGAAATTTTAAGTTTAAAAATCGGAATAAATAACAATTTTCTAATTAAAAAATTATTGTATTTTACTGAGGTTTACAATATTACTATTCAGCCCCATAAAATAACCTTACAAGTATTGAATGAACTATTAGATAGTAAGCCGATAAATGTGCAAAATCTCGAAGTTATTCGACTGCTAATGAGGAATAGGGCAACCCTCCATAATAGAGAAGCAGTACTTTTCACTTTGCGAATAGTGCAAATCGAATTAGCAAATTCTGAAGATAGTAATTTAGGCGAATTGACACTTTATTGTTCAAAATTGAATACATACTTAGGAAATATTTCAGAATCTCTATCTGTAATGCAAATGAATAAAAAGAGATTACAGGAAATCGATTCAAAAGGATTTATGAAATCGTATATTAGAAGAATGAAAGTTCTTGAGCAAAATTTCAACCTTTTAGATAATCAGTTTATCTTTCAGGACTTTAATAGTAGAAAATATATGCCGAAAAATGGAATAATTTATCTTTTGCATAATTCTTTGCCGTATCATAATGGGGGTTATGCTTGTAGAAGTCATGGACTACTGAATGGATTGATTGAATTAGGGATGAATATGTATCCAATGACTAGACTTTGCTATCCTTGGGATATGAATGGATTTAGAGAATTAGAATTTGCTGATTATAACTATGTAGACTCAATTAAATATAGTCATTCTTTAGTGATTTTTGATGGGTATTCGACAACAACTCCTGTTGACTATATCAACAGATACGCCAGGCAAGTGATTGAAAAAGCCCAAGAAAATAAAGTATCTATTATCCATGCTGCATCAAATCATAGAAATGGCTTAGCTTCGATTTTAGCAGCAAAAAACCTTAACATTCCATGTATCTATGAAGTAAGAGGGTTTTGGGAAATTACTAGAGTCTCAAGAGAACCTGAATGGGCGGAAACAGATCAATACCGCCTTGAAGAAAAATTGGAAACAACTGCTTGTAAATTAGCAGATCAAGTTTTGACACTAAATATGGCTATGAAAAGGGAATTAATTAGAAGAGGGGTGGAGGAAAATAAGATCGAAATTATTCCCAATGGTGTGGATTGCGAAAGGTTTACTCCTCTGATGAAAGATCAAGATTTGTTGGATGACTTGAACCTTAATAATAAATTTATAATTGGCTATATAGGTAGTATTGTTCAATATGAAGGATTAGATATTCTAATACAAGCAGTAAATTTACTACATTATGAAAATCCAGATTTACATATTTTGATTGTGGGTGACGGAGTAGATTTAGACAGGCTAGAAAATATGGTCAGAGAATTTGAACTCGAAGAGAGATTTACATTTACAGGCCGGGTTCCTCATGAAACGGTTGAAAGATATCATAGTATAATTGATGTTGCAGTATTTCCTAGAACCTCTTCTCTAGTAACCGAATTAGTTACACCATTAAAGCCATTTGAAGCGATGGCAATGGGTAAATGCATTATTTGCTCTGATGTTGCTGCATTATCGGAATTTATTATCGAAGGAGAAAACGGATTTACATTCACGAAAGATGATCCATCTTCTTTAGCGAAAGTGATTCTAGATTCTAGGGCTTCAGGATCTTATCTCAAGATTGGCATTGAAGCGCGGAAATGGGTTGAGAAAGAAAGAGATTGGAAAGTGATTTCCAATAAATTAAAATCAATTTACGATGGGGTTTTATCTGATAAATCTCTGAATTCTTTAGGAATCATGGGAGATAATAACTCTGTAAATCCTTCGATTTTGCAAGGCGCATATATGTCTGAAAGGGCGATCAGATTAAGCGACATCCGATTGATAACTACACAAGCTAAAAAAAGATATAATGAATTTAAGAGTGAAGGATTTACTGTTAGAAAGGACATTCCTCCTTGGAATATGAATGCTAATGAATTAGATTTTGAAGAGGACCCATTTAATGATCGAAATTGGCGTTTCCAAATCAACTCGCTAAGGCCTATTGATCCAGCACTTACTTTGAGTGGTTTTAGTAATAATGAGAGTTTCAAATACGCCTTAGGTTTAATGATGAAATGGATTGATTGCGATAACCGCTATGATAATTATTCTGGAATGAGGTGGTATGATATGGCTGCTGGGCTTAGAGCAAGCAGATTGGCATTCATAATTCAGAATTCGGAAAGACACGGGTACTCAGAAAGTATAATTAAAAAATTGAAGGATTCTGCTAGTAAACATATTGAAATTATGACAAATCCTGATTTTACAAAAGAGAATAACCATGGATTATTTGTAATTCATGGGCTAATGGCTCTTTGTTATGCATGCCCTGAACTTTCTAAGCAAAATGAAGTAAGAGAATCATGTAATGCTCGTATGGAAGAATTAATTCATAGCCAATTTGATGAAGAAGGAATACATAAAGAAAACTCTCCTGAATATCATTTCTTTATTCAGGATGTGGTTAAAGGATTCATTGAAACTGGATGGTATTCGTTTAAAAATTTGTATTCAAAAATTAAAAATATTGATTTGGCGAATTGTTGGTTGATTTGGCCAAATAAATTTATCATTCCAGTGGGTGACTCTTCTGGTCAAAAATTGGTGAAAGATAATTTGTTGATGAATAGTATGAATAAATTAGACGATATATCTAACGTTTCTTTTAGATTCGGTGGAGAGAAATATTTGTTTAAGCATTTTACCAAATCAGGATATGTTATTGTAAGATCTTCGTTTTCTATATCTGAAAAAACTGCATCTATGTTATTCTGTTTGAGTGCTTTTCAATCAAAAATACACCGTCAGATGGATGATTTAAGTTTCCAATTATTTGAAAATGGTGAAGAGATATTTGTTGACCCTGGGAAATATTCTTACAATCACGAAGACCCTGTAAGGAAAATGGTGATTTCGACAATGGCCCACAATACTTTAGAAATCGATGCAGAAAATTATAGCAACCATTCTTCTGCAAAATATGATTCTGCATTAACAGGACAAACAGAATATGAATGGGGTATTGCACTAGAGTTTGGAAGGTTCTGGGATAAGTTTGCTACACGTCACCATCGAATCTTACTATATCGGCCAAAGGAGTTTCTTATAGTCATAGATATTTTGAAAGCTAATGAGAAAAGGGAATTCCGGCAATGGTTCCATCTAAATGAAAACTTTGAACTCAAACCACAAGAAATAGAAATGACAGATCGTTATATTTTTGAGAACGATAATCAGTTACTACGGACTCAATTCCTTTGTTCGATTGATAATCAAGTTTCAATATACAACGGAAATACAAATCCAATGATTGGTTGGAGGAGCATAGGATACAATAACTCTGTTCCTATCATTTCACTCAACCAAATGGCCTCGGGTAAAGAATGTGTGCTTGCTACGGGGTTCTCACTAACTGGAGAGGACATCGATTTGAAATTAGGTTTTGAAAATGATGTTGTTGAAATTAGTGGGAAAATTAATGACATAGATTTAGATTTTAAAAAGTCAGTTTTTCCTAAATAAATGAAGAACTCAAGTACCTCTACCTGATGGAATAGCATAACTCACACCAACAATCACCTACATAGGAAATTACTGAAAATATACAAGAATTATGGAAAGTGGATAAAATAACCTATGATTTCCTATTTGATTATAGGGTGTCTTTTAGGATCAGGTAATGATACTCTTGCAAATGTCACCTTTCGAATTCGTTACCATTTTCTGTTCATTGATTCTTGGTTTAGCTCTTACACATATTTTCAGAGCAGTGTCGGACCTTTACGAAATTCGTGACCGGGTCAAGACTTACTGGCTCAACTCGCTATGGGTAGTGACTGTTGGTATGTGGACAATTTACCAGTGGTGGGGGCTTTGGGCCCTTTCCCAAGAGCTTGAGTCATGGTATTATGC
>DAGQ01000007.1 GCA_002498205.1 Euryarchaeota archaeon UBA596 | reverse complement strand
TGAAAGTAACTTACTCCAAAGAGCGTTGCCTGTACTTTTAGGAATTATATACAATGCTATGGCCATAGACATTGGAATTAACCACCATCCATGTAATGCTTTAGAGATATTCCAGGCTACTTCTTCACTTCCACTAAGGAAATATGATACATTACTAAATGTCCCATAGATTAAAGCCCCTAATGATAAAATTATTAACCAACTAGATGCACTCATTTCCGAGATATTATTGTCATGAATAGTCATTAAATGTGCTGCTAAAACTCCTAATGCCAACATACCGTAAGCAGCAAAATAAGCTGATGCATAAGTAGTATGAGGCGCATAAGACGTGAATGAAAGGATTACAAATAATAATGTAAGTGCGAACCAAAACAAAGAAAACATTGATGCTCCTGCTTCACTTGAAATTTTGCTCCCCAACATTCTATTTTGTATATGAAATCCTGCACCAATTAAAGTCATTCCAAGAAATCCCCAAAATGTTGCTATGTATGCTGCTGAAGTTAATTTGTCCCCATCAAAGTCTCCGAAAGCAGACATTAAGGCTGTAGAATCATAATCAAGCCATAAACTTATGAAAGTTAAAGTTGCAGCCACCGGCATCCAAAATAATCCAAATGACATCCATGTTTTTGCCGCTGAGCCCTTATTTTTTGAAAATAAATCAACTAACCCTACTGGTGCTTTTTCCATTGAAAAAAATGCTATTCCCCTTAGAGTACCTGAAAGTGAACCAATTCCTTTAGAAACTCCAAAAAATAAACCAATTATAACTAAAAAATAAATTATTGTTCCGATTGCCATAATATCACTTACTCCCGAAATACCTCACCAACTATTGATGCTAAAACTGTTGCAATACTCACAAAAATTCCTAACATAAACCACCAAATAGAATTAGTTCCAAATAACCCAGAAAAAGGTGAAAAGTCACCAAATAAATTAAACGCTTGAGTTGAAATTGCTAAAATTCCAAGAACTAAAATTCCTAAAACAGTTAACACTACTCGAGAAGATTCTGGTTCTCCTAAACCTTGTATTACATCTGGAATATTTTCTTCTGCGCCCATGCTATCACCTTAAAGATAGTTTGGCGAACATTAATGGTGTCATAAACATTGACCAAGGTCATGCCCTAATTAGCACTCAAATAGATAATTTTGATTAATAGAAATCAAATAATTTTTCAATTTTATTTCTTCTATTTAATCCAACACCAATTGGAACTGGAAGATTTTGATCACTATATATCTCTTCTTTCCATCTTGAATAACATTCACAAGATAAATCAGAAAATTCTTCTAAGGTACCGCTCACTGAATATCTTTCAATAGCGGCGGCAACCTCCTCATCACATGTTCCACAATTATGTGCACCTCTAGGTTTTCCTGCTGCCGTTGGATGAACAATTAATCTAGAAATTACTTCATCTCCAGATCTAACATATGGATGTACTTGTTTTATTAATTCGACAAGTGACCATAACCAGGGAGGTCTATAGTCTCCATTTCGATATAACCTATCAATAATTGTTCCTCTTTGAATATTCATTGGATTAATTGAAATCTCATCAGAATCACTTGCTACTGACTTTACCCATTTAATACATTGAGTTAATGATTCTCCTTCAGACATAAATGGGGGTTTGAACATTAAATAAGATTTAATTCTTAAATCATGATCTTTTAATTGTTTTACTGCTTTATGCCATGATTTTAAGGTAAATCCTTTATTGATATGAAAACGAAGTACTTCATCATCATATGCCTCTAAACCAATTGCAACTGTGAAATTTGGATTGAAATTTTTAGCCCAAGATAATTTATCCGATGTTAATTGTTCCGTTCTTGATTCAATAACAAGATGTTTACCTAATTTATGGGTTTCTTTCAAAACAAACTCTTGAAATTCTATTGGAATTTCTCTATCTTCAAGTAAACTTCCAGATGTGTAAACTTTAATCATTTCAACTTCTTCAAAATTTTTTAGTTTTTTCATCGAATAATTCCATTGATTATGTAAATCTTCATTTGTAACATCATCTCTTGTATCATTAAAATATCCACAAAATGTACATCCAGAACTCCACCACCAATGGCATCCTTTTGTTCGTAAAATTACAGTTGCCGCTTTACATGGTATTCCATCTCTGGTTAATTCTGGTGTTACATAAACAGTGGCTGGTTTTGAAGCATCCCACGAATTTTTTTTCTCTAAAGCCCAAGGGGTATTTTCTGGTGCTTTAATTAAATAATGCAACTTTACACCAGATTTTTCTGACGGGAATAAGTTTACCATTATTACATCGTAATCAGTTTTCACATTTGAAACCCTCTTTCATTTAAATTGAAATAATTTACTAATTTACTTTTTAAACCAAGTAAGCCCTACATATATTAAACCTAAACTGAATCGGACAAGTTATGAGTGAAGTCTCAGCAAACAATAAAAATAACTCAGATATTGTTAAAAAAATAATGTCTGAAATGCCCGCAGACAAGAAAAAATCATTGAAAGGATGGTATTTCTTTGACTGGGCTAATCAAGCTTATGCACTTACAGTAATGACTGTAATTGCTCCTGCTTTAATGGCTAGTTTATACAATCTTGCAACAGGAACTCAATCTGGTGATACATTTTATGCATATGTTTTGACTTTCTCGATGGTATTTGTTGTAATTACTGCTCCGGCATTAGGAGTAATTGCTGATAAAATGCCTGTTAAGAAAAAATTGCTTAAATGGTATACTATTGCTGGTATTGGATTTACAGCAATGATGGGGGCCGCACCTTATTTTGGTTCTCAAGGATATATCATTCTAGCAATGATGTATACTATTGGTACAATAGGATTTACTGGAGGTAATGTAATCTATTATTCCTTCATGCCATATTTAGCACCCAAAAATTGTCAAGATCACGTATCTTCTTGGGGTTATGCCTACGGATTTATGGGAGGTTCATTGGTATTAGTTTTCCACTTGATAATTCTACTTGGACCATTTAATTGGGATACTAATTTCAAATTGGCAGTTATATTTGCTACTACTTCTTTATGGTGGTGGGGATTTGGAATGATGATGTTCAAATGGACTCCAGAACCTGAAATACCTTCAAACATGGAGTGGAGGGGCATAAAAAATGCAACTAAGGTTGCTTATTCTCAGGTTTTTAATACATTTAAAGAAGTTAAAAAGTTCAAAGTCCTTGCGTTATTTTTGGTTGCTTACTTATTGTTCTATGATGGGGTAAATACGATAGCTAGTATGGCTAGTGCATTTGGTGAATCTGTACTAAGAATTGACCAAAGTATGAATGTTCTTTTACTATTAACGATTAACGTAGTTGCAGTACCAATGACTATTGTCTTTGGTAAATTAGCAGATATTAAAGGAACTAAATTCGCATTAATGTTGGCACTGATAATTTATTGCTTCGTAGCAATAGCAGCTGCTGGATTTGCTCCTTTAGAATTGGACCCAAGTACAGATGATGATGGCGATGGTGTTCCTGATGATGCAAATCGTTATGATTTTACTTTTACATATAATGAAACTACTGAACTTTATGAAATGGAAACTCTGTATAATAGAGGATATGAAAATTGGGTTGGTGAAACCTCTAGTGGCGATGCTGAGTTCCGTAATAACTTCCAAGAATTTTTCCCTGATCCCGATTATAGTGTGGATGATGCTGGAGAAAGTTCAATTGGGAAAGGATTACTAGTTTGTTTATTCATCTTAATCATGGTTGCATTATTAGGTGCTGGAATGATGTTTATTCAAAAACAAGAAATGGGACTGATTGGGGTTTTAGCAATAGTCGTGTTAATTGGTGTTGGAATCTTTGGTGCATCTGTATTAGCTGGTGAAGCTGGTCAAAGTGTTAATGAAACAAAAACAATTACAGAAGATAATGCTACATCAATTGTTGATAACTTTGGAAATGCAAGTGATCATCGGTTTTCAATAATATTTGTAGGTGGACCAGAGGAGATAGATGGTGAACATGAGGTTGGCGATAGACACCCTACGCAAGTTGATCAAGGAGGACCAATAGATTGGTGGCCAAAAACAGTAAGAGAATATTTGTGGGCACCACTTGGAATCACTGTATCGATGCAATGGATTATTCTAGGTATGTTTGTTGGTATTGCAATGGGTTCAGCTGGTGCACAAGCACGTTCAATGTTCACAAAACTAATTCCAGAAACACGTACTTCTGAATTCTTTGGTTTCTTTGGTTTCTTAGGAAAATCCGCTGCAATGATTGGTACATTCCTATATGGTATTGCGAGTTCATTATTTGATAGCCGTGTGGCAATTCTTAGTATTACTCTTGTAATTTTGGCTGGAACTTTCCTAACTAGCCGAGTAGATCTTGAAGAAGGTATTCGTGTTGCAGAAGAAGAAGATGCTCGTAATCGTGGACAAATTTCTGAATAATTAATTACGTGATTTTATGGCTAAAATGAAAGGATTCAAATGGGTTCAAACAATCCTTTCGATTATAATTATGCCAATAGGATTTGTGATTTGGGGATTGGCAGCAAGTCCGGGGATTTTACTTTTTTTAGAAATATCAAATATGACTATCGATTGGGTAAATTGGCAAAGGGCAATTGTATTAGGTATAACATTAGGAATTGGGGCATTACTATGGTGCATAATTGATTTAATTATTGTAGGAATATTAGGAATGATAATTCGGCCAAAACTTGATGATGCTAGAGAGCCTACTGAAAGTATGTTAACTATTCGTTGGGGAGTATTTTCGGTATTTCACAGACTAGCTCAACCTTCTCTAAAGTGGATGGTTCCTTCTTTTGTAGGCAATATTTACTACAGTATGATGGGATGTAAAGTTGGTAGAGGGGCACAAATTAATTCATCATTTGTTAATGATTGCTTTATGGTAGAAATTGGAGATAGAACAATTATTGGTGGAGATGCTACAATTAATGGTCATTTATTTGAAAGGGATGGAATTCACCTTTCAAAAGTGAAAATTGGGAAAAAAGTTGTAATTGGAGCAGGCTCTCAAATTAATCCTGGATGTGTCATAGGAGATGGTTCAGTAGTTGCAAGTAGAGCAGTACTACCAAAGTTTACAAATATCCCGCCAAAAGAAATTTGGGGTGGAATTCCTGCGAAATTCATAAAGAAAATAGAAAAGTGACCTATTCTTCTTCTGCCAATTCAACAGCTCTTGCTTCAATCGCTTCAGCCATTCTCTCTTCAATTGCTCTTTGCATATGTTGTGATTGGCGTTCTGCTTCAACTGCCTTCTCAATCATCGTATATCGATCTTTTATTGCTTTATTCAAATCTTCAAATAATGCCATATGAGCAACATACCAATCATCTCTAGCCTTTAATTCTGTAACTGCTAAACGTAAATCATTATCAAGTTCTTCTGAAATTCCGAATACTTTGGCAAGCCTATTCTTTTCTCGAATATATTTCTCTTCCATCTTTTCTAATTCGGGCTCTAAAAATTCTACTTGTTTTCCTGCTTTAGCTCCACGCATTTCAATTTCTCTTAATCTGTTGTCTTTTTCAGTTAAAAGTGCTTCAATACCTTCTTTTTCAATCTCTCTATCTACGATTTCTTTTTCGAGTACTTCTATCTCTGCTTTAAGTGTTGTAATTTCTTGCTCTTGTGCTGAGAATGCATCATAAACTTTGAGAACTCTTTCTGTCTCTTGTTTAAGTGCTTCTTCTAATTCTTTAATCCTTAATTCGGGTGAAATGGTGCTTGTTGGTGTCTCGTCAGTCATGAACAATCCCTCTAAGTTTCTGAACACCCCAAGAGTTCGCCCATATTAACTGCCACGCTTGAGACATCAATTAATCCGCATTATTTTGCGAGTTTGTTATTAAACCAATTTCACTTTCTAAAGGGCCGCATAACTTTATTTTACCAGAGTTATACGGGCATTTTGAACAAATTTCAGCATTCTCTGGAGGTTGCCTTTGTATTTCATCAGGCTCTATTTTATTCATTGAAGAATCAACTATCCAATTTAATAAGTTATTCAGTTCTTGTTGTTTAGCCTCTTGTAAAGATTCATCCCAAGAAATCAATCTTCCTGAAGCGGCAACATATATACTCGGCGGTAATATTTTTCTCCCATCCACACTATTTTTTTGTATTGATGCCAGAACGTAATTATATAATGCCAGTTGAAAACTATGACTTGTTAAAATCTCTTTTTCAGATGAGTTTAACTGAAATCTATTGTCTATATTTTCAACAGGTACCTGTAAAGATGTTCCATTAAAAGGATCTAACTTATTAAACCCAAATAAACTTCCTTCAGTCTTTATATCAACAGCCATTAAAAATCGATTATTTGATTCATCAGATAATGCTAAAACAAGATCTATTCGTCCTGAAAATGATATCGTAGTTTTCTTAATTTCTGAAGTCTTATTCAAACCATAAGGCGTCCAAAATTCAAGTCCCATTCCTTCAGAATCTAGTGAAATTGAGCATTCAAATGGCATTTCAGTAAGTAATCCATCAATTGTATATCCGTCTAAAGTGCCCCCCGAACATAATTTACCAAGGGGGCCATTTTCAAATAATTCTGAAAGGACTTCTAATCTTTCTTTCGTAACCTTCTCATCAGCATCAACAGGTAATAATTCGTTGATGATTTCATCAACCACTTTTTTATCAAATAATTTTGAATTTTGTTTTCTTTTCCAAGTCAATGGTAAATCAAAATTATTACCAATTGCTGGATTACCAATTCCTACTTCAACTAACCTATGAAAAATTGTTCCAAAATCTGCGGGACTAGGATATTTATTCTCGAAATTTATTTCACTTTTTGTATAAGGAAGTAAAGATTCTGAATCTAAGCCTAAATTTGTACTTAACCAATGCCTTCTCTTGCATGAACCTGCAGCATCTAATTTGTGTGGTGCTAGTCTTAATGCATTTTTTCTTGTAAGCATTAGTGCAGTATCCTCTAATTGTATTATTTTTGATTCTAATAATTTCTCCTCTTGTTTTAATTTATAGAATGGAGTTTTGTTGGAAATTTTATTAGAGAAACATTCTAAAGAATGAAAAATTGTAATTGAGCTTAAACCTTTCTTAAACCTAGAATTATGATATAATTCTGTAGGTTGTAAATTTAGTTGACTTTTCCCACTTGGTTTAACCCAGGGGCTATCTTCTGAATTTGTCGAATTAAATTCAATACCAGAAAAAATCATTTCGCCAAGAGAGGGATTTTCTTGTTTTGCTAATTTCATAATAATATTATGTTTTCCAGACATTTTGGCTGGAGAATTATTATTTCCTCCAACTAAAATTAAATGTTTTTCTACTCTCGTTAATGCTACATACAATAATCTTCTATATTCTGCCTGAATTTGTGATTGTGTCAAAAATTTTGATAGTTGCCACATTCCACTATTTATTCCCTCTTTACTAGACCAGGGTTTTAATTGAGAAGCCATTAATTCTGGAGTCACTACTAATCTATTACGCGTGGTCGTATTTAGTGAATGATGAGCATCATTAAACAACCCACATAAAACTACAACCTTTGATTGTAATCCTTTAGCGGCATGAATTGTCATTACTCTAATTGCACCTGAAAGAGGCAATGTTTTTGCAGGTAATTCTCCTCCTTCCTCCATTAATTCCTCCAAAGCAGAAATTAATAAAATTCCTGAGCCACCTATTTGTGAATTTATTACACTAACAATAGAAATAAATTGTTCAGCTAGTTGCCTGTCTTCTGAAGATGGATATATTGTAAGAATATCAGAAAAATCTAAAGTTTCTTCTAGTAATGTAATAAATTCTCTAGAATTTGATAAATACCTCCACCTTTCAAACATATTTTTAGTTGGACCGTCTTTAACAAAATTAATTAATAATTCAAAGATATTGTCATCATTTTTTACAGACTTAATTAATTTATGAAGATCTTTATCGCTAAAGCATACTAATTCTGATCTTAATAATGCACTCATCACAGCAGTATTATTTGGATTGACTGCTGCATTAAGAAGATCATATAATGCTTTAACTATTGGTTGATTTAAAAGCCCTTCTTGTCGATCTACAATTGCTGGTATACCCCAATTTTTTAAACGGTTCATGAGATCTGGGATATGTTTTCTCTTTTGGACAAGTATCATAATATCTTCAGGTCTTATTTTTTCATTTTTTGAAACGTTAATCCATTCGTTTTGATCATCATTTCCTAAAATTTTACATTCTTTTCCATGAATTAATGCATTTAATCTTGCAGCAAGTAATTCATGTTCTCTTTCAAATGATTTAGAGCCATTATTTTTCACAAAAGGATCTAAAGGAGACATTAAATCATTAATATCTTCATCTTCATTATCTAGACAAACTGGAAGTATCCACTCTAATTTACCACCTTCATCTTTCAGTTCATTTGAAGGTTTCAAAGATTGAGCTCTTGCATACCAATTACCACTAATATAATCATGTTCTTCAGAAAATAAATCTTCAAAAACTTCATTTAAACTTAACAATAATTTACCATCAGTTCTATAATTCATTGACAATTTCAAGTATCCTTCTTCGCGTTCTAATTGAATCTCATAATCTAAAATTTCGTCATTATCTCCTAATGAATATGTCAAAATATTTTCATTACTACCTTCCATCTTTTCTTCTAAAATGTTTCCTGTAACAAATTGATTTGTCTTTGTTTTAGAAATTATTGGGCGAGGATCTCTGCCACTACCTTTAGAGACGCCTTGTTTTTTCCTTAGATTAATTAATCTCTGTTCATCAGCCATTTCAATTTTATTAATTTCGCGAATCATTTCAATTGTATCTAACATTACAGTAACTTGTGCTTGTCTAAATCTAAAGATACTTTGTTTCAAATCGCCAACAACACAAATTGTAGGGTCCCATCCTGATTTTGGGGGTTTAGGTTCCGAGGTTTCTAATTTTCTTCTACCAAATAATCTACATAAAAGTCTGAACTGTTGAGGATTTGTATCTTGATATTCATCTATAATAAAAATTCTAAATCTTCTTCTTAATGCCTTCAAAATCTCTATTCTATTTTTCAAATCTTCATAGACATCAAGGTTATTGGAAGCAAAGGATAATGCTTTTTCAATATGGCTATCTTCCCACGGATTATTAGGTAAATTATCTAACAATTGAATAACACCCTTAGGATACCAAGTCCTACAAATATCAGGACATCTTGCTAATAGGAGATCTTCTGCTAATCTTTGAATGTCTGAATAATCATGTATTTCTCTAGTAAGTTTTATCTTTTTCAGAATAGATTGAACACCATGTTGAACTGTAAATAAATCTTCAAGTAAATTTATTTGAAGTGGGATAGAAGCGATTAACGGATTTTCTGATGGTTTAACGTCTAATGGAAAAGATGCGAATTCATTGCCTCTTAATTCCCCTTTGGGATGTCTAGGGAATCCTAATGTTGGATTAAATAACCATGCACAATAACCCATTCTTCTTAATTGTGCAAAATCATTTTCGCTAAGAAGTTGAGATATCTTCATTCCAATTTTTTTAATTTCTTTAGCTTTTTCTTTATTTTTAGCCCCTTTTATCGCCGACAAGGATTTTATTCCAGATGGCCATTTTTCGGTATGATGATTAGGTAACATGCCACTAGGCATTGAAGAAGATTCGGAATTCATTTTCAAATAATTTTTTTCTGTTGTGACTATGAAATCAAAATGAGTTAGCCATTGTAATTTCTCCCAATCATCATTAGGAATGCCACATCTAATTAGATCATCAAATGCTGCATAACGGCTGTTTTCTACTAAAGCATTAGCTAATTCTAAATCATTACTAAAATTAATACACCCATTATGCCAATCTTTAGCGAGATTATAAAATTCATCTAATCTACTCAAACCTGGTTTACTTATAGAAAGTATCATTTCTTGAATATACTCTTTTATTGCATCGGATTTTTCAAGTTTTCCAGATGATAGTTTCCTGATTTTTGATTCCGATTCTTCGACAAATAAAGATTGTTTTAATAATTCATTTAGCATCTTTTCAGCAATATATCTACCTCCTAATCCTGTAGATAATCTATTTCTTGCTTCGATGAATTTTGTATGATTAGTTGTAATCCCCGCTTCAAAGGCATCATTTTCATTTCTTATTCTCCAAGCATTTTTTATTGCTAATTTAGACAATAATGGCCTAGTTTCATCACTAACATTTTCTTTGGTTGGTGTTTCATTTACTAAACCCATCCATGGTTTCAGTAAAGATGAGAAAAAGGAATCTATTGTTCCAATTGGAGCCTCGTCTAATAATGAAAGCATTTGTTCTATCAGTCCTTTACGATTAATTCTAGGATCATCTTCATCTTGTTGTTTTTCAAATAATAATACTCTAATTCTATCTCTTAATTCATCTGCGGCTTCATTAGTAAATGTAATAGCAACACATTCAGAAGGAAGTAATCCCCCCCATTCTTCCAAATCTATTTGTTCTCTTTTTGGCATTCTTAATGAACCAGGTCCATGTAAAGGCCTTCTGGGTGATTGTGGTAACAAAATTGTTGCCCTTTGCTCATTATTGAGTAGATGTTCAATATATCTTAATGCCATGACGGTTGTTTTTCCTGTTCCTGCTCCAGCTGCAATTGCTACATGTTTATCAATATCTAAACCTAAACGCTGACTGCGATTTAAATTATGTTTTAGTTTCAAAAATCTCCCCTCTTTTCTAATCCTAATCCACAAATTCTCCTTACGCTACAAAATTCACAATGAGTTCCAGGGGTTGGATGAACATTACCTTCTTTAGCAAAATTTGATGCTTTTAAAGCAATATTAATTTTCCAATACATCCATGCACGAAATGGATTGGAAGTTGCTGGTAATTTCTCTTCTGGAAATCTGTACATATCATGTGTAAATTCTGTTAATTTTCCTATTTCTAAAGAAGAAAGGTACTTACTATATTGTGGGTCTATTTCTAAACTATTTGTTGTTAAATCTCCTACTTCAGAAATACCAACACCAATAACTAAATCTCCTGGGTGTGCTAACTCCCACGCTCTTGCATATAATGCAAGTTGAGATTCTTCAAAAATTGCTTTCTTATGCTTTTCTCCTAATCTATTTTCACTTGGACCTTCAACACTTTTTGTATCTCTAATGATAATTAATCTTCTAGGCATCCAATCATCTAATAAAAATGGAGCCACAGAATTATTTCCTTCTTCATTAATTAAATTCCCATCTTCAAACGGTACCAAATCAACACGATCTATCCAACCTCTAAGTCGTAAATTTTCTGAAGAATTGTCTGGATTAGAAATAATTGTAGGAACACTTTGGCATAAATCCCATTCAAATGCCACATTTATACTATCTTTAAGATTTAATTCAGAAAGTAACAATTGACCTATTCTTCCTTTGGGATTAATTGGCGGCATTTCATCTCCAATCCAATCTTCGAATTCAGATAATGTCATCCCTATGAAATCTCTTCTTCGATGAACTGCCATAGCATCTGAACGCCAAATCCAAGGGGTTTTCTGAGATAATATTTTAATAAATTCAGCCATTAATCTATTTAATTCAAATGAGTCGTCTAAAATATTTTTAACTGTAAAATCACTTCTTTCTTCTCCGACTTCAAATCCTAATTGTGAACAAATTAATTCAGCAAAAGAGTCATGTAACGTAATTCCTCTAATTCTTATATCTAAATCTTCATTCATAGATTCATCTTTAGATAAATATAATTCTGATTCTAACCAACCTTTTCTAGGGCATTGGATCCATTTATTTAATTTGCTTGCAGACCATATTTTCCGTCCTTTTAATTTAAATTGATTCAAATGGCCACTTCGTATATCTAATAATTTTACTCCTAAGGGTTTAGATTCTAATGGCCTCGGATCAATACTTGGAGTTGAATTATTAACATTATGACGCCGTCCTATTATAGGCCATTTGAGATATTCTCTGGGTTTTTTGGCATCTCGAGGATATTTTTTAGGTGGAATTAATTTTAAATTAACACTTGAAACAAAATTTTTCCTGTCATTCCATTCTAAATAATCTTCTTCTATATCAAACCCTAATGGTTCTCTCTTAATTCTATCTTTATGTATTTCTTTTTCGTAAATTATCATTGGAGATCCATAATTCAATAAAGATATATTTTTATGTTCTAATGATCTTAAAATACCACTTTTTTGTTTAATTGATCTCAATGTTGAACCTGTATATGAAGTGAATGGTTGATGTTCTTTCCAAATAATTTCTTCGGGAGTAAATACAAACATTTGATTTTCTTTAATCTGATGATTTTTCCATGCATTTTCTGAAATTGATAACCACTCTGGAATTTGTTTCTTATCCTTTCCTTCACGATTTAACCATTCTGCAAAAGGAGTGCAGGGGAATGTTTTCGAATCAATTGACGGGTCTAAAAATATTATTTGTTTACCACTAAATAATATATGTTTAAAATAATGTCTAGCAGCACGAATTTTCTCATCAGGGTTCAGTAATCCCGCTTCTCGTAATTCTTCAAAGTCTAACCACGGGAAATGAGGCATTGAAAGATCCCAATCGGCATTACTTAAACCTAATACAATTACTAAATCAGCATTACAACCAAGGACATTTTCAGGGGATAAAATTCTAATTGATTCATCAGAACATGTTGTTTTTGATAATCTGATCGAATTGATTAATTCTATTGATTCTTCAACCCAACTAACACCTTCTGAGGGATATTTTAAACCACAGTTTCGCTGTATATTTCTCAAATTTGTATGTAGATGAAGAAACTTCTGGATACCAACAACTGATGAATCTGGCATATCAACTTCCATCCAAGATTTCCAGTCTAATTTCTGTACAATCTCGAAAAGCCAATCATCTCCAGAACTTGTAACATCTAAAATGGGTAACTTTACCTTAGAATCGCATCCAATATTGAATTCTACAATATCTAAAGCTTCTCGATCTGATTTGTTAAGTAATGGACGTAGTAAATTCGCAATTGATAATAACCACCATTGTGTTTGTTCTCTAAGCTTTTTTTGAATTTCTTCCTCAACAAATGGGTTATCATATTTTTCTCTACTTAAGGCAAATAACCAATCATTAAGTGAGCCCCCGCCTCCAAGAATGTGAAAAGTTCTAGCTGTTTCTTCGAGTAAGTTATAATCAGGAATAGGGAAATATTCTTCTTTTGTAGGGTGTTTTTGACTAAATAAATAATCTTCTTTGAATAAAGAATTATTACGATTTGAAATCATTTTTAGCTTGTCACAAGACCATGCATCTTGACCTATTCCTAATTTCATTAATTCCCCAAGAGAATATAATGCGCTAAGGAATTGTTCTTTCTCAATATCAATGTTGATATTTATTCCCATTGACTCAAATAATCTTGGCCACTTATTCCTAGTTTCTTTATTCCTGGAATCTACAATGATTATTTCATTATTACAATCATGACTTTTATTATAAGCAGATAAAATACTATGAAGCGCTTCATCAGTTTGTGATGAATTAAATAGCCCTAAATGGAATATTTCTGATTCTTTATTTTCAATCCTTAATTCATGTTCGGGAACCCATGATGAAATTGAGTCTTTATTTTTACAAACTTCTACATCTGCAAGATAAGCACCATGTTCTCCTAAACGAAAACTGCCAGGATTACATAATTGATGAACCGGCTTAAATTTTGAAATTACCTGTAATAGTTGTAATTTTGCATAACTTAGTGTTGGACTCATATCTTGAATAATAATCCCATCAATATCTCTTAAACTAAATAAATCTAAATTAGTATTTTTCCCTAAAATTTCAATTATTTTTTTTAATCTTAACCGAGGATGTGTGCCTGACATTTGTTTTTCAACTTTGAATAATAATTTTTCATATTCAATAATACCTGGATCTGCTTCCCAATTCAATGGTAATTTTCTTTCACATACTTGTCTATGTAATTGATCTAACATTCTTGTCTTTCCCCTAGACCAAGCAAAATTCAAATTAGTATGTAATCTAGGAAATCCTGCATTTGAAGCAAGAATAACACAATTATTGTGAATTATCTCAAATAAAATGCCATCATCATCAATAATTGTAGGTAGACGTAAATCTGAATGTAAAGTATCTATTAACCGTGGTATTGTTAAATGAAGGCTTGAATCTAATGGTGTTTGACTTTTCTCTTTTAATTCTTTTAGTGCTTGTTTCCTTGATTCTTCATTTGCATAGATTATCATTATTCTAGGCATTGGGGTTTCTTCTAAGTTCTCCCAATTTAATAATTTTAAATTATAATTAAATAACCATTCAGGCAAATTTATACCTGGTTGAATGTGCTCAATAGAAATATTTGATTCATCAAACTGGAATTTCATTGTGCCACCTCTGTCCACTCTTCGTGTCATGGTTCTTGAATCCTTTCTATCAAATCTTCATAAATAATTCCATCTTTTAAAAAATTTTAAACCAATAAATAATTATAATGTCTCGAATGGTTTCGAAAGTATATGGGCAAGAGAAGTTTATGCATAATTTTAATTTCATTCAGTCTTATCAGTTGTAATTTTACAATTATTTCTGCAAGTACTGATGCAGATACTGAATCAGAACGTAATGCCATTTTTGGTGGAATTATTATTGATATCAATGAAAATTTCAATAATTCTATTTTAACCGCAGATGCGCCATCAATAGCCCATATTTTCACAGCAACTTGGTGTACTCCTTGTGTTGAA